>NZ_KE124774.1:2091855-2394355 GCF_000188155.2 Methylocystis sp. ATCC 49242 | reverse complement strand
ATCCCGCGCGCCATCGGCGCGAGCAGATAGCCGACATCCACGTCGAGGACCGGATGGTTGAGTCTCGCGCCCTCGCGCGCAGCGTAATGCATATGATAGCCGCGCTTCCAGCCCAGCGGCAGATTGTAGCCGAGCGCATGGAAAATCTGGTCGGACCAGGGGCCGAGCGCGACGACGGCGTCGCGGGCGATCACGGGCCCTTCCTCGGTCTCGACGCTCCAGCGGCCGTCGCCGGTCTGCAGCAGGCTCAGCGCGTCTCCGGCGCGAAAGCGCCCGCCGCGCGCGGCGAAGAGATCGGCATAGGCTTTCGACAGGGCGCCGGGATCGACGACGGAGGCCGTGTCGAGAAAATGCGCCGCGCCCGCCACAGCGGCGAGGTCGGGCTCCCGCGCCGCGACGCCGGCCGTGTCCAGCACGTCGATGTGAAGGCCGTAGGCGCGCAGCTTTTCTACGTCAGCCATGCCCCTCGCGAGCGAGGCGTCGCTGCGAAAGAGCTTCATCCAGCCGGTTTTTCGCAGGAGGGCCCCGGCGCCTGCCTGTTGAATCAGCTTTTCATGCTCGGCAAGGCTGTTTTCGATCAGCGGGCGGCGCGCCTCGATGTTCCTGAGCACGCGCTCGGGCGAACTCTCGCGCCAATAGCGCATCAGCCACGGTCCGACGGAGGGCAGGGCCGAAACATGATAATGCGCCTCCGGAAGCAGGTTGAGCGCATATTTGACGAGCCGGGCGGGATCGCGCGGGAAAAGATAAGGGAAAATCGACGACCGCTCGATCAGCCCGGCGTTGCCGAAGCTCGTCTCGAGCCCGGCCCCGCCGCGCCGGTCGATGAGCACCGCGTCGCGTCCCCGCGCTTGCAGATGCAGCGCCGCCGACACGCCCACCATTCCGGCGCCGAGAATGACAACATCCGCCTTTTGCATGACGTCCCCGATATACCGCCCTTCCGGACATATGCGTCCGATGGGCTCATTCGCAACTTTCCGGGCCGCGGCGAATTTGCGCGGCTGATGGCCTCATGCAACGCCTGTGCTAGTTGTGCGTAGTGATGCAACCGCAGATATGAGCAGGCGCGAAATGCAGACAAAGAAATATTTTCTCATTTTCGCTTTCGTGACGGTTTCCGCCATCGCCTTGCTCTATGGGGTGTCGCCCCGCTGGTTCGCCGCCGCCTTTCTCGGCGTCGACGAACTCGATCCCGACCTTGCGCATATCCTTCGGGCCGTCATGGGCCTTTATCTGGCTCTCGGCTTTTTCTGGCTCTACGCGGCCTTCAATGACGCCTGCCGGAACACGGCCGTGCTGACGACGGCCGTTTTCTCGGGCGGCCTCGTGGCCGGGCGCATCGTGAGCCTGTTCGCGGACGGAACGCCGGCGACATTGCTTCTCGTCTACGCCGCCATGGAGATCACGCTCGTTCCACTCGCCATCTGGGTCTGGCGCCTGCCGGATTGACCGCGGCCCGCGAATTTGCGAACCGAGGTCTTATCGCCGCCGGCGCGAGAGCGCTCGCGGCGGCCTGCTTTCATGTTCGTATCCGTCGAGGCCCCATGATCCCCCGCTATTCCCGTCCGGAAATGACCGTCATCTGGGAGCCCCAGACCCGTTTCCGGATCTGGTTCGAGATCGAGGCCTACGCCTGCGACGCGCTCGCGGAGCTCGGCGTCATCCCCAGGGAAAGCGCGAAAAACATCTGGGACAAGGCGGATTTCGTCGAGTTCGACGTCGCCCGCATCGACGAGATCGAGCGCGTGACGAAGCATGACGTCATCGCCTTCCTGACCCATCTCGCGGAATTCATCGGGCCGGATTCGCGCTTCGTGCATCAGGGCATGACGTCTTCCGACGTGCTCGACACCTGCCTCGCCGTCCAGCTCTCGCGCGCGGCGGACCTGCTCATCGCCGACGTGGACGCGCTGCTGGCCGCGATCAGGAGGCGCGCCCTCGAGCATAAATTCACGCCGACCATCGGCCGCTCGCATGGCATTCACGCCGAGCCGGTCACCTTCGGGCTGAAAATGGCGCAGGCCTACGCCGAGTTCATCCGCAACCGCGAGCGCCTCGTCCACGCCCGCAAGGAGATCGCGACCTGCGCCATTTCCGGCGCAGTGGGCACTTTCGCCAATATCGATCCGCGTGTCGAGGAATATGTCGCCCACAAGATGGGGCTCGTTCCCGAGCCCGTTTCGACGCAGGTGATCCCCCGCGACCGTCACGCCGCCTTCTTCGCCACGCTCGGCGTTGTCGCCTCGTCCATCGAGCGGCTCGCGATTGAAATCCGTCATCTGCAGCGCACGGAAGTGCTGGAGGCCGAGGAATATTTCTCGGCCGGCCAAAAGGGCTCTTCCGCCATGCCGCACAAGCGCAATCCCGTGCTCACGGAAAACCTCACCGGCCTTGCGCGCCTCGTGCGCGGCATGGCCATTCCGGCCATGGAGAATGTGGCGCTCTGGCACGAGCGCGACATTTCCCACTCCTCCGTCGAGCGCATGATCGGCCCCGACGCGACGGTGACACTCGACTTCGCGCTCGTGCGGCTCACCAACGTCATCGACAATCTGCTCGTCTATCCCGAGAACATGCAGAAGAATCTCGACAGGCTCGGCGGGCTCGTCCATTCGCAGCGCGTGCTTCTGGCGCTGACGCAAAAGGGCGTCTCGCGCGAGGACGCCTATGCGATGGTGCAGCGAAACGCCATGCCGGTGTGGCGCGGCGAGGGCGAGTTCCGCACGCTGCTGGGGCAGGACAAGGACGTGAGCGCGAAGCTCACGCCCGTCGAACTCGACGAACTGTTCGACCTCTCGTACCACTTCAAGCATGTGGATACGATTTTCCGGCGGGTGTTCGGCGAAGCATAGGCTGCGCGTCGATCTCCCAATAGCCGAGCCGCACCTCCCGCGCGAAGGCGATGAGGGCGGCCGTGAAGGGCGCCATCGCCAGAGCGAAAAGGAGGCCCGCTCCATATTCGTGGGGAATATGGAAGAACGCGGCCGCAAAACTGACAATGACGAGAAGGCTGGTGACGATGCAACTCGCCACGCCCCAATAGATGGCGCGGTGCATAAGGTCGGCGCGCCGCCTCAAGACCCGCAGCTCGCTCTCGCGATCTCCTGCCTCCTGATCGCCCATCGACCGCGAACGGTCGATGATGCGATCGAGCCGCGAGACCAGCGCCGCCAGGAGCTGCGCCTCCGCCGCAAGCAGAAAGGCGGGGCCGGTAACTTCCGAAATCACATTAGAAAGCTGTTCGATCGAGGGCGTGTTGATCAGCATCGCGCGTCTCGCAACAAGGTGAAGCCTTCGCCCATATTACATTGAATATGTAATTCAGCGCATCCGTCGCGGCATTCGATCAACTGGTCCGATGGCGCGCCCGGCGCATGTCTCTTCCAATGACGGGCGCAAAGCCTTAAACAGCGCTCCATGATCTGGCTCGTGTTCGCCCTTCTCACCGGCGCCGCCGTAATGGCCGTGCTCGCGCCGCTCGCCATGCGCGGCGAAGTCATGGACGCCAGCGCCTCAGACATCGCCTTCTTCGAGGAGCAGATCGCCGAAATCGAGCGAGAGGCCGCCGAGGGGCGGTTGGACCCCGCCGAGGCCGAGGCTGCGAAGACTGAGGCCGCCCGCCGCCTGCTGCGCGCCGAGGCGGCGCCCAGGGCGAGGGCCGCGCGCTCGCGCAAGGCGGCGCTGGCTGCGGCGCTTCTCGCAATCGTCGCAATTCCCGCGCTGGCGCTCACGCTTTACTGGCGACTCGGCAATGTCGGCATGCCCGACATGCCGCTGACCGCGCGGCTCGACTCCGCGCCGGATCACAACGATCTCGCCGGCGCCGTCGCCCGCATCGAGCAGCATTTGCGCGAGCATCCCGAGGATGGCCGCGGCTTCGAGGTCGTTGCGCCCTATTACCTGCGCACGGGCCGCGGCGACGACGCGATCAACGCTTATTCGCAGGCGCTGAAGCTTCTGGGGCCCACGGCGGCCCGTCACGCCGCGCTCGGCGAAGCCCGCATGATCGTCGCCCAGGGAACGGTGACGCCAGAGGCAAAGAAGGATTTCGAGGCGGCGCTCGCGCTCGAAGCCGACAATGTGGTCGCGCGCTATTACCTCGGCGTCGCCGCCGCGCAGGCTGGCGACAAGGACAAGGCGATCGGGATTTTCGAGAAAATGGCGGCCGAGGCCCCGGAGGACGCCGCCTATCTCAAGGCGGTCAGGGGCCAGCTCGCCATGCTGCGCGGCGAGGCCGAACCCGCCCCGCCGCCCGCGGCCGCGCAGGGGCCGGCGAGCGAGCAGGGCAAGGCCATCGCCGCCATGCCGGCGCAGGAGCGTCAGGCGGCGATCCGCACCATGGTGGACCGTCTCGCGTCGCGCCTCGAGGCCAAGGGCGACGATGTCGAGGGCTGGCTGAAGCTCATCCGCGCCTACAGCGTGCTCGCGGAAACCGAGAAGGCGAAAAAGGCTCTGGCCGACGCCCGCAAGGCGCTGGCGGAAAAGCAGGATGACGTCGCCCGCATCGAGGCGCTGGCGAAAGAGCTGAACATCGGCGGATAGCCGCGTAACCGCCCGGCGCGATGGTCGCAGCCCGCGCGCCGATCCGGATTTTCTGGCAGCCGTGGCGCCAGAGCCGCCGGGACCGGCGCCGGACGCGGCACTTCCAAAGGCCGCGCCGAACCTCTACATCCGTGGTCTCCGGCGGGCGTCGGCCGCGCCGTTCGAAAAGAGAGCACAATGACGCGCAAGGGTAAGCGACTGACCTTGATCATCGGGGCGCTGGCGGTTCTCGGCCTCGCGGCCGGACTGATGCTGTTCGCGCTGCGCGACAATATCGTCTTTTTCTACACGCCCTCTGAACTCGCCCAGAAACAGGTCGCGCCGGGCGCGCGGCTGCGCATCGGCGGTCTCGTGAAGGAGGGCAGCGTCGTGAAGAGCGGCAAGGATGTGACCTTCACCGTCACCGACCGGACGAAGGACCTCGACGTCGCCTATACGGGTCTGCTGCCCGATCTCTTCCGCGAGGGGCAGGGCGTCGTCGTCGACGGGCTTCTGAAGCCGGACGGAAAGTTCAAGGCGGACAGCGTGCTGGCCAAGCACGATGAACGCTACATGCCGCGCGACGTCGCCGACGCGCTCAAGAAGCAGGGCGTGTGGCAGGGCGAAAAGAAGTGAGTCCCGAATGATCGTCGAAACCGGACATTACGCGCTCGTCCTCGCGCTCGCGCTCGCTCTCGCGCAATTCGTCATTCCTTTCGCCGGCGCCCGCCTCAACGACGCGGCGCTGATGCGCGTCGCGCGCCCGACCGCCATCGCGCAGTTTCTTCTGATCGCGCTGGCCTATGGCGCGCTCACCTATGCGCATGTCGTCTCCGACTTCTCGCTCGTGAACGTCATCGAGAATTCGCATTCGCTGAAGCCCTTCATCTATAAAATCTCCGGCGTCTGGGGAAATCACGAAGGCTCCATGCTGCTCTGGGTGCTGGTGCTGTCGCTCTGCGGCGCGCTCATCGCGCTCTTTTCCTCGGCCATTCCCGACAAGCTGCGCGCCGACGCGCTTTCCGTGCAGGGGCTGCTCGGCGCCGCCTTCCTTCTCTTCATCCTGCTGACGTCCAATCCCTTCGCGCGCGTCGCGCAGGCGCCGTGGGAAGGCCGCGACCTCAATCCGATCCTTCAGGACCCCGGCCTCGCGATTCATCCTCCGCTGCTCTACCTTGGCTATGTCGGATTCTCGGTGGTCTTCTCCTTCGCGGCGGCGGCGCTCATCGGCGGGCGCATAGACGCCGCCTGGGCGCGGGTCGCCCGGCCATGGACGCTATTCGCATGGATCGCCCTGACGCTCGGCATCGCGATGGGCTCCTATTGGGCCTATTACACGCTCGGCTGGGGCGGTTTCTGGTTCTGGGACCCGGTCGAGAACGCCTCGCTCATGCCCTGGATCGCGGGCACGGCCCTGCTGCACAGCGCGGCGGTGATGGAGAAGCGCGAGGCGCTCAAGGTCTGGACGATCTTCCTGTCGATCCTCGCCTTTTCGCTGTCGCTCCTCGGCACCTTCCTCGTGCGTTCGGGCGTGCTCACCTCCGTGCACGCCTTCGCGAGCGATCCCGAGCGCGGCGTATTCATCCTCGCCATCCTCGTCTTTTTCATCGGCGGCGCGCTGGCGCTCTTCGCGATCCGCGCCGGCTCCCTGCCGGTGGGCGGGCTGTTCTCGCCCATTTCGCGCGAGGGCGCTCTGGTCGTGAACAACCTTCTGCTCTCGGCGAGCTGCGCGACGGTGGTCATCGGCACGCTCTATCCGCTGGCGCTGGAGGCGCTGACGGGGGAGAAGATTTCGGTCGGCGCGCCCTTCTTCAATACGGTGCTGATCCCCATCGCCCTGCCGCTCGCGCTGCTGATGCCGATCGGCCAGATGCTGGCTTGGAAGCGCGGCGACCTCGGCGCCGCCATGCAGCGCCTGCGCGTCGCCTTCGCGGTCGGCGTCGTTGGCGCGGCGGCCTTCGGCGCCTGGTACGGCACGCCGTTTCTTTCCATCGTCACCGCCGGCATTGCGATCTATCTCATCGTTGGCGGCGTGACAGACATCGCCCAGCGCGTGACCTACCGCGCGGCCTCGTCGCGTTCGGTCTTCTCGCGCCTCCTCGGCCTGCCGCTGTCCGCATGGGGCACGTCGATCTCGCACGCCGGCATGGGGCTGACGCTGCTCGGCCTCGCTGCGACGGGTTGGGGCGTCGAGAACATCCTCGCGATGAAACCCGGCGATTACTACGACGTCGGGCCCTACAAGCTGGGAATCGAGGAAGTCTCGCCGCGGCAGGGGCCGAACTATTCGGAAATTTACGCCGTGATGGCGGTGCGAAAGGGCGGCGAAACGATCGCGACGATCGAACCCGCCAAGCGCTTCTATCAGGCGCGCAAGATGCAGCGTTCCGAAGCCGGCATCGTCACGCTCGGTCTGGGGCAGGTCTATGCGGCCATCGGCGAGTCGCATGGCGACGGCACGATCGACGCGCGTCTCTACTGGAAGCCGCTCGTGACGCTGATCTGGATCGGCGCGCTCGTCATGGCTTTCGGCGGCGTCTGCTCGCTGGCCGACCGGCGCCTGCGCATCGGCGTCGCGAGACGCGCGGCGGCGGGCGCCCTGCCGGAGGCTGCGGAATGAAGTGTCGTTACATTATCGCGGCCGCGCTCGTCATCGCGCCGCTCGCCGCCCACGCCGTCACGCCGGGCGAAATGCTCTCCGACCCCGCGCTCGAGGCCCGTGCCCGCGTCATCACCGGCGAGTTGCGCTGCCTCGTCTGCCAGAACCAGTCGATCGACGATTCCGACGCCTCGCTTGCGAAAGACCTGCGGGTTCTCGTGCGCGAGAAGCTCAAGGAAGGCATGAGCGACGCCGAGGTGAAGGAATATGTGCACGCCCGCTACGGCGACTTCGTCCTGCTGCGTCCACCGTTGAAGATGGGGACAATCCTGCTGTGGACGGCGCCGCTTATCGCGCTGCTGGCCGGGGCGGCCGCCGTCTGGACCGCCGCCCGACGCAACCGTCGCGCCACCCTTGCGCCCGCCGCCCTGACGGCGCAGGAGCGCGAGCGGCTGAAGGCGCTGGGCGTCGACCCGAAAGAGTGAGCCCCGCAACCCCTATCCAAGGCGCGCGCGCTGCAATATAGGGGGCGGGAGCTATCCTGAGCCGCCTGCGCGGCGTCACGAAAGAGCGGACCATGGCCGAACATTCCACGCCCCATTTCCACAATACGCCCGGCGTCGCCCAGATTCGCGTGGGGGCGAAGGAGTTCATGTGCATCGGCGCGCTGCCGCCGTTCGACCATCCGCATGTCTATCTCGACATGGGCGCGGATTCGCAGGCGGTCTGCCCCTATTGCTCGACCCTTTTCGTCTACGACGCCTCGCTGCACGGCGGCGCCGACCCGGCGGAATGCGTCTATCACGCGACCGAAGAAGCCGCCTGAGGACCGGGCCGGCGTGAGCGCGCCCATCGTCATCGCGGGCGCCGGCGTCGGCGGGCTGACCGCCGCATTGTCGCTGGCGCGCGCGGGCAGACGAGCGCTGGTTCTGGAGCGCGCGGCGAAAATCGAGGAAGTCGGCGCGGGGTTTCAGATCGCGCCCAACGCCGGGCGGGTTCTGGCCGGTCTCGGCCTCGAGCCGATGCTCGCGGCGGCGGCGCTGGAGCCGCAGGCGATCAACATCCGCCGCGGGCGCGACGGCGCCGTTCTGGCCCGGCTCGATCTTTCCGGCGCGCGCGAGCGCTGGGGCGCGCCTTTCCGTGTTTTCCATCGCGCCGATCTCCAGCAGATACTGTTGCAGGGCGCGCTCGCGGAGGAGCTCGTCGAGATCCGCACAGGCGCGCGGGTCGGCGATTTCGAGGATCGCTCCGGCGTCGTCTCGCTGCGCGTCCACACATCCGGGGGGCTGGAGCAGATCGACGCCTCCGGCCTCGTCGGCGCCGATGGTCAGCGCTCCGCCGTGCGCGCGCATCTGCATCGCACAGAGCGCGACGCGCCCATCTATTCCGGCGCCACCGCCTGGCGCGCGTTGGTGCCGGCCGAACTGGCGCCTGCGCCGCTGCGGGCGCGGGAGAGCAATCTCTGGCTGTCGCCGGGCGCGCATGTCGTGCATTACCCGCTTCGCGACGGCTCGATCATAAATGTCGTCGTGATCGTCGAGGAGCCGCCGCGGCAGCAGGACGGCGCCTCCATCCTCTCGCTCGACGGGCCGTCGCTGGCGCGCGAACTGGATCGGCTGCGCTCGGCGCCGATGCTGCGCGAACTGGTGGAGGCGGGGGCCGTCTGGCGGCACTGGCCGCTTTTCGCCCGCCCGCCGCTCAAGAGCTGGAGTCGCGGCGCGGTGACCCTGCTCGGCGACGCCGCGCACCCCATGATGCCCTTTCTGGCGCAGGGCGCCGCGCAGGCGATCGAGGACGCCGACGCGCTGGGCCGCGCCTTCACGCAGCTCGGCGCGACGGCGGAGACGGCCTTCGCCGCCTATGAGCGCGCCCGCATCGTCCGCGCCTCGCAGGTGGTGCGCGCCTCGCGCCGCCAGGGCGAATATTTCCACATGGGCGGTCCGGCGGCCTTCGCCCGCGATCTCGCCATCCGCGCTCTCGGCGGGCGCGGCATGCTCGCGCGCAACGCCTGGCTCTACCGGTAAGGCTCGTCAGCTCTTTCTGGCGCCGCCGCGCCTCACGGCGATGACGCGCCTGATGCAGGGGCCGCGCGAAATCCGCATCAGCGCGGCAAGGCCGGAGACCGAGCGCCGGTTTTGCCAGAGCTTCAGCTGTGCAGGCGCTGGCCAGCCGGCGCGCGGCTTGTTAAGAAACTGTCAAGATTCGACGGGCGAGCGGAATTCGGCATTGCGGATCAGCGGCTTGAGACTTTTACGGCGTGTGTTCGCCGCTTTCTGCTGGCTCATCGGCGCAGCGAGCGCGACCGAACTGACCCCACCGCCAAAAACCGACGCCAATGGCTGGATCGTCACGGTCAGCGTCACGGGCGCGGTCGCGCCGAGCTTTCCGGGCTCGGGCCAGATGCGGCCTTATCCCTTTCCCTCGGTTTCCTTCCGCAAGGTAGGCGAGCCGGAGCTTTTCTCGACGCCCGACGAGGGTTTCGGTCTGGCGCTGCTCGATCTCGGCTATCTGCGCGCCGGGCCGGTGGCGAACTTCGTGTTCCAGCGCGGCCAGCGGGACGGGCTCTTCGGCCTGCGCCGGATTGGGCTCACGCATGAGGTGGGCGGCTTCATCGAGGTCAATCCGCTCGAGCATGTCCGCCTTCGCGCGGAGCTTCGCCAGGGCGTCGACGGCCATCGCGGCTTCGTCGCAGCGCTTTATGCCGACGCCTATCAGAGTTTCGGGCGTTTTCGCGTTTCCGCCGGCCCGCGGCTGAACTTCGGCGACAATAGCTACGCCAACGCCTATTTCTCGGTGACGCCGTTCGAGGCGCTGATCAACGGGCGACTTACGCCCTACAACGCCACGGGCGGATTCACCTCCGCGGGCGGAATGGCGACGGTGCGCTACGATTTCGACGAATGGACCAGCGTCTCGGTCTTCGGCGGAGGCCAGCGTCTGCTTGGCGGCGTCGGGGGAAGCCCCATTCCGAACCTCATCGGCTCCCGCAGCCAATACACCGCCGGCCTCTCGGTCGCGCGCTCCTTCGAGGTGCGCAATCCGTTTCCGTTCTGAGCGATTCAGTCTTTCTGGCGCGTGCGTTCCTTCACGCATTCGCGCGTGAAGTCGCGCAGCGCCGCCTTGTCGAGCCCCTTCGCCTCGCCTTCGCGGGCGCATTCGTGGCGCACAGCGCGATGAGAAGCGCGGCCGAAAAAGCATTTCGTAAGAAAAGCGTCGCGCTCGGGGCCCTTGAGACTGTGCTCGTTGGCGCGGTCGCGGCAGGCGTGTCGGATCCGTCGCGCCTCGAATTTCGAAATGCGGCGGGATGAATCATGGCCTGAATTTGGCGCGCTCGCGGCGGCGGGCGCCGGCGTCGCGGGGGATGGACGCGTGTCGGCCAAGGCGGCGCCCACGCAGGCGAGATAGGCGCAAGCGCCGAGAACATTGAAGCGAATCAAGGCGGGAAGGGGAAAAATCGGTTTCATTCTTTCCTGTCTCGCCCGTGAGAAAGCGGTATCAATAGCAGCAATATCTGTGGCGGATTTGCGTCCGAATGGCGCCTCGATCGCGCCGACCCGACCCGGCCTTCGCCACAAAAATTATACCGGCGGCGGCCGCATTAACCAGTGTGCCCCGGCAAAATTTACCAGTTTGAGGCGAAAGTTAAAGGCGCCATTGCGTGAGCTGAGCTATTTTATCGAATGTCCCGCAAAAAAGTCATTAAAAAACAGCAATATGTGCAAAAGCGTCGAATTTTACGGATTTTCCTTGCGAAGAATTATACTTACCTTCTGTCTGCTCAAATCTGAAGTGGTTCGCGTAAAATGCGGCCGAATTACTTTCAGTGACGGCAAAACAAGAAACCTAATCTCGCCTCATCAGACGGAGGCGGGTTATGTTCGGCATCATCGGCAAAGCGGTTGCGGCTCTCGGACTGGCGGGCGTGGCGCTCGTCGCCGTCAATGAGACCAGCTTCGCCGGCGTGGAGGCCGCGACCTTCGCCGCGACGGGCGCCGAGACGAGCGTCCCCTATGGCTGGGTCGATTTCTGCCAGCGCTATCGCGGCGAATGTCAGGAAACGACGCATGAGGCGCGCGACATCGAGCTGACGCCGGCGGCGTTCCGCAAGATCGCCCGCATCAACAGCTGGGTGAACAGGAACATCGACCCCGTCTCCGACACGGACCACTGGGGCGCGGTCGACGCCTGGGACTATCCGACCGACGGCAAGGGCGATTGCGAGGATTACGCCCTCCTGAAGCGCCGCATGCTGATCGAGGCGGGATTTCCGGCCGAGGCCCTGTTGCTCACGGTCGTGAAGGAGAAGAACGGCGACGGCCACTCGGTCCTCACGATCAAGACCAACCGCGGCGAGTTCGTGCTCGACAATCTCGCCGATCAAGTGAAGCCCTGGACCGCCGCCCCCTACCGCTTCGTGAAGCGTCAGTCGCAGGAGAATCCCAATGTGTGGGTCTCGATCGGCGCGCCGACGACCGCCCCCCTCTACGTCTCGAATAAACCATAATCGGAGAAGGCGGCGGCGCACATCTTGGCAAGGCGGACACAATCGTTAATGATTTATTAACGGTTGGGTTCGTCGAGTAAGGTTGCGTCAAGATGTCGGTCTTCTCGCGTCGCGCATTGAAAAGCCTCGGTCTCGCCGCCGGGCTTCTCTGCCTCGCCGCTTCCGGGGTCATCGCCCGCCCGGCGGCGGCGACCTACGCCCCGGTCGGGCCCGAAACCAGCGTGCCCTTCGGCTGGGTCGATTTCTGCCAGCGCTACGCATCCGAATGCCGCGAGGGCGACGGCGGCGCGCGCGAGATCGAATGGACGGACGCCGCGCGCCGACGGATCGAGAAGATCAACGCCTGGGTGAACAGGAACATCGATCCCGTCTCCGACAGGGATCATTGGGGCGTCGTGGACGAGTGGGACTATCCCACCGACGGCAAGGGCGATTGCGAGGATTACGCGCTGCTGAAGCGCCGCATGCTGATCGAGGACGGCTTTCCGTCCGGGGCGCTGCTGCTCACGGTCGTCAAGGACGAGCATGGCGACGGCCATTCGATCCTGACGGTGAGGACGGATCGCGGCGATTATGTGCTCGACAATCTCACGGGCGGCGTGAAGCCCTGGTCGAGCGCGCCCTATCGTTTCGTGAAGCGTCAGTCGCAGGCGAGCCCGAATGTCTGGGTCTCAATCGGCGCGCCTACGAGCGCGCCGATGTATGTGTCGAAGTAAGAGGCGTCAATCGGCGATCGACTCCAGCCCCTTCGCATAGCGCCGGCCGTTTTCGACATAATGTTTCGCTGATTCGAGATGGCGGAGGCGCGCGTCGTCGCCGAGTTCGCGGATGACCTTCGCGGGCGAGCCGACGATCAGCGAATTGTCTGGAAATTCCTTGCCTTCGGTGACGAGCGCATTGGCGCCGACGAGGCAGTTCCTGCCGATCCTGGCGCCGTTGAGGATCGTCGCGCCCATGCCGATCAGGCTGCCCTCTCCAATCGTGCAGCCGTGCAGGATGACATTGTGGCCGATGGTGCAATCCGCCCCGATGGTCAGCGGGAAGCCCATGTCGGTATGGAGAACGCTGTTGTCCTGAATGTTGCTGCGCGCGCCGATGGTGATCCACTCATTGTCGCCGCGCAGGACGCAGCCGAACCAGACATTGGCGTCTTCCTGCAGCTCCACCCTTCCGATGAGATGCGCGCCCGGCGCCACGAAAAAGCGTCCGGGGGCGGGCAGGCGCGGGGCGGTTCCGTCGAGCTTGTAAAGCGGCATGCGAAGCGGTCTCCTCTGGTCCAGCTTGCCTTCGGCGTGTCTGCGACATAGCCATTTCCGCGCGCTGGCGCAAAGGCGCCCGCGCGCTGGCGCCGGACTGGCGTCTTCTCCGCCGCTCATTCGGAGCGCGGGCGAAAATGCGCTATAAGCGCTTGTGTCGGTTTCGTCATTCGGGCGGAGACGCGGTTGGCGGGCCGCGCTTCGCCGGCGCCTCGCCTGACGAATCACTGAAACGGAGGGCGCGCCCTGAGCGGCGGATTGTTACGCGATCGGATGCGGCTGGCTGGCGTCTCCGCCGCGCGCGCGCTCGCGCGCCGCGCGGCCGCGCCTTATCATCTCGTGAAGTCCATGGCGATCGCGCCGCCCGAGCGGCTGCGGGTCGCGCCGCCGGAAATCCGCACGACGGATTCGACCGTCGCCGACGAGATTTACGCGGGCTATTTTTCCTTCGAGGGCAAAACCGTCCAGACTCACGGCGCCTCGCCCTTCGGCCTGTCGGCGCCCACGCCCGGATGGCGGCGCGCGCTCGCGGGTTTCTCCTGGCTGCGCCATTTGCGCGCCGCCGACAGGGCGCTGGCGCAGGCGAACGCCCGGGCGCTCGTCGCCGATTTCCTGTCCCTGCGCGGGCTCCCCCGGCGCGATCCGGCGATGGAGCCGGCCGTCATCGCGCGACGCCTGCTGTCCTTCCTCACCCAGTCGCCCGTGCTGCTCGACGGCGCCGACGCCGATTTCTACGACGCTTTCATGCGGTCCCTGGCGCATAGCGCGCGACTTCTGTGGCGGGCGCTGGCGTCCGGCGAGGCGCGCGGGGCCGATCGCATGTTCTGCGCCGTCGCCCTCGCCCAATACGCCGTCTGCGCCGACAATGGCCGCAAGATCGGCCCGCAGGTGACGCACGCCCTTTCCGCCGAACTCGACCGCCAGATTCTGAGCGACGGCGGCCATATCAGCCGCAATCCGCAGGTCGCGGTCGATCTGCTGCTCGATCTTCTCCCCCTGCGCCAGGTCATCGCCGCGCGTGGCCTGCAGACGCCGGAGTCGATGCTGCGCTCGATCGACCGAATGATGCCGACCCTGCGGATGCTGCAGCATGGCGACGGCTCGCTGGCGCTCTTCAACGGCATGGGCGCGACGGCGCTGGACCGTCTCGCCAATGTCCTCGCCTATGAGGATTCGCGCGGCGCGGCGCCGGCGAACGCGCCATATTCGGGCTATCAGCGCCTCGAGGCGCGGGACGCGCTCGTCATTGTCGACGCGGGCCCCCCGCCGCCGCCGGAATTCTCGCGCGGCGCCCATGCGGGATGTCTCTCCTTCGAATTTTCGCTCGGCTTCGAGCGCGTCGTCGTGAATTGCGGCGCTCCCGCGCCCCAGCACGAAGACGCCCGCGAGCTGGCCCGCGCCACTGCGGCGCATTCAACCCTTGTGCTCGGCGACATGTCCTCGGCGCGCATCGGTCCGCGCGGCGCCGGGCGTTGGGCCGCGGGCCGCATTCTCGACGGGCCGCGCGTCGTTTCGGTCGAACGGCGCCAGCTCGAGGACGAGACGACGCTCGTCATGTCGCATGACGGCTATCGACGCGATTTCGGCCTCGTCCACGCGCGAGAGCTGACGCTGACCCATGACGCGACCACCGTGGCGGGCCGCGACCGTCTTCTTGTCGCCGAGAACGCCACGCCCCGGGCCGCTCCGACCGAGTTCGAGATCCGCTTTCACCTGCATCCCCGTGTTCGCGCGGCGCCGCGCGGGGCGGATGTGGAGCTGACGCTCGCCAATGGCGAGACATTGCTTTTCGAAGCCGTCGGCGCCCGGCCGCTCGTCGAGGAGAGCATCTTCTTCGCCAATCCGGGCGGGGCGCGCCGATGCGCCCAGATCGTTCTGCGCGGCTACGCCTCGCCGCAGGCCGAGGTGCGCTGGTCCCTTCAGCGCGTCGAGGCGCTTCCGCCGGTTCCGCTGGCGGGGGATGTGTGATAAGCGCGGCGCGAGAAGCGGTTTCGAGCGAAACCGGTTCGCTCGAAGAAAACGCCACAAGACCCAAGGGAATCGCGAACCTTTCCGGCTCCGCCGGACCGGAAAGCCGCCGGTTTTCATGAAGGACAGCTCCATGCCGGTCGATCACCGCAAAATCGCGCGCGCGCTTCTCTCCGTCTCCGACAAGACGGGCCTCGTCGAATTTGCGCGCGCCCTCGCGGATCACGGGGTCGAGCTGGTTTCCACGGGCGGCACGCGCAAGGCGCTCGCCGACGCCGGCCTCGCGGTGAAGGACATTTCCGACCTCACCCATTTCCCTGAAATGATGGATGGGCGGCTCAAGACGCTGCACCCCAAAGTGCATGGCGGCCTCCTCGCGATCCGCGAGAATCCGGAACATGAGGCGGCCATGCTCGCCCATGACATCCGTCCGATCGATCTTCTCGTCGTCAATCTCTATCCCTTCGAAGCGACGCTGGCGAAGGGTGCGCCCTTCGAGGAATGCGTGGAAAACATCGACATCGGCGGGCCTGCGATGATCCGGGCCGCGTCGAAAAATCATGACGACGTCGCCGTCGTCGTCGATCCTTCCGATTACGCCGCCGTGACCGCGGAGATGGCCGCAATCGGCGGCGCGACGAGTCTCGCGACCCGCCGCCGCCTCGCGCAGAAAGCCTTCGCGCGCACCGCGGCCTATGACTCGGCGATCTCCAACTGGCTTGCAAAGGAGCTTGGCGAAGCCTCGCCGCCCGTGCGCGCCTTCGGCGGGCGCCTGTCGGAGCCCATGCGCTACGGCGAAAATCCGCATCAGTCGGCGGGCTTCTATCTCACGGGCGAGGCGCGCCCCGGCGTCGCGACGGCCCGGCAGGCGCAGGGCAAGCAGCTCTCCTACAACAATGTCAACGACACGGACGCCGCTTTCGAATGCGTCTCGGAATTCGATCCCGCGCGCACGGCGGCCGTGGCGATCGTCAAGCACGCCAATCCCTGCGGGGTCGCGGAGGGCGCGACGCTGGAGGAGGCCTATCTCAAGGCGCTGCGCTGCGATCCGGTTTCCGCCTTCGGCGGCATCGTGGCGCTCAATCGCAGGCTCGACGCCGAGGCCGCGCGCGAGATCGTGAAAGTCTTCACGGAAGTCATCATAGCGCCCGACGCCGAGGCGGAGGCGATCGAGATCGTCGGCGCAAAGAAGAATCTGCGCCTGCTCCTGACCGGCGGCCTGCCGGACCCGCGCGCGGGTGGCGTCACTTTCCGCAGCGTCGCGGGCGGATTTCTTGCGCAGTCGCGCGACAACGCCGTCGTCGACGACATGGATCTGAAGGTCGTCACGAAGCGCCAGCCGACCGCGCAGGAGCTGGCGGACATGAAATTCGCCTATCGCGTCGTCAAGCATGTGAAGTCCAACGCCATCGTTTACGCCAAGGATCTCGCCACGGTGGGGATTGGCGCGGGACAGATGTCGCGTGTGGATTCCTCGCGCACCGCCGCGCACAAGGCGGGCGAGGCGGCGCAGGCGGCGGGCCTTGCCGAAAGTCTCGCGAAAGGCTCGGTCGTCGCGTCGGACGCCTTCTTTCCCTTCCCCGACGGGCTCCTCGCGGCGGCGGCGGCCGGCACTACGGCGGTCATTCAACCGGGCGGCTCGATCAACGACAAGGACGTGATCGCCGCGGCGGACGAGAAAGGCCTCGCAATGGTCTTCACCGGCGTAAGGCACTTCCGGCACTAGCCAGGCGATGCTGGTTGTGGCTAAGGTGAGTTTCTATCGGGAGTTTTGGGGGAGTTGAAAATGCGTCGCGCGCTGAAAATCTCACTGGGTCTCGCCCTGCTTTGTGCGCTTGCCTCGGGAGACGCGCTTGCGAAATCCCGCAAGCAGCCGGCGCCCGCCGGTCAGGTCGCCGCCAACAACGAAGACGATTTTCCAATCGCCCTGCCGAAGAATCTCACGACCAACAAGGACTGGCTCGACGACGGCGCCGCTTCGGCGGCGGCGCAGGGAAAGCTGCGGCCGAACGCCCGAGCCAATGACCGTTATTTCCTCGAGCAGCAGGATTTCGCCGACCAGGACCCGCTGCGCTATTCGGAATATGGCAGCGTCTTCGACGGCTGGTGAGTCGCCGTAAGGGATTGCTCATTGCATGAAGACAGGGCCGGCGGCCGCCAGCCCTTCTTCCCTTTTCACCATTTCGGCCGCGCTCAGCACACGGGATAGCGGCGGTAGCCGACGACATCGCCCCAGCGATTGAAGATCGGGCGGCTTTCGTAATAGCAGCCGTCGCTCGCGGCGACGCCCGCGGCGATTGCGCCGATCGCAAGAGCGCCGACTGCGCCGGCCGCATAGGGGCCCCAGCCGTAACCATGGTGATGATGCCAGGCGAGGGCCGGCGTGGCGCTCGCGACCGAACCGGCAAGAACAGCGGCGGCGATGGTCGTGGTGACGATCTTCTTCGATGTGGACATGATGCTCTCCTTTGGTTGTTTCGCGATTTCCGTTTCGCGAATGAGAGCAACTTAAGGCGCGTCTTCGCCCGCGTTTGTACGCGAACGCACATGACGAACGCGCGAGGAAAGAGGATGTTTTACGCCTCGCTCTGCGCGAGCAGCTTCTGCTGGTGATCGGTCGTCAGCGCGTCGATGATCTCGTCGAACTCGCCTTCCATCACGCGATCGAGCTTGTAGAGCGTGAGATTGATGCGATGGTCGGTGACGCGCCCTTGCGGAAAATTATAGGTGCGGATGCGTTCCGAGCGGTCGCCTGAGCCGACCTGTTGCTTGCGGTCGTCGGAGCGCTCCTTGTCGAGGCGCTGGCGCTCGGCGTCATAGAGGCGTGAGCGCAACACATTCATGGCTTTCGCCTTGTTGCGATGCTGCGAGCGCTCCTCCTGCATCATCACCACGATGCCCGAGGGAATATGGGTGATGCGGATCGCCGATTCCGTCTTGTTGACGTGCTGGCCGCCGGCGCCCTGGGCGCGCATGGTGTCGATCTGCAAATCCTTTTCGTCGATGTCGATGTCGACGTCTTCGGCTTGCGGCAGCACGGCGACCGTGGCGGCGGAAGTGTGGATCCGGCCCTGCGTCTCCGTCTCCGGCACACGCTGCACGCGATGCACGCCGGATTCGAATTTCAGCCTTCCATAGACGCCGCGCCCGATGATTTCGGCGACGATTTCCTTGAAGCCGCCGAGCGCGCCGGGGCTCTCCGAGACGAGCTCAACGCGCCAGCCCTTGAGCGCCGCGTATTTCTGATAGGCGCGGAAGAGATCGCCGGCGAAAAGCGCGGCCTCGTCCCCGCCCGTGCCGGCGCGCACTTCGAGAATGACGCCCTTCTCGTCGGCTTCGTCCTTCGGCAGCAGGGCGAGTCGCAGCGTGTTTGCGGCGGCCTCCAGTTTTTCGCGCGCGCCGTCGGTTTCGGATTCCGCCAGCGCGCGCATCTCGGGGTCGAGCGAAGAGTCGGCCAGCATGGCGGCGAGATCGTCGACTTCGCGCTGCGCGTCGCGCCAGGCGCGGATGGCGTCGACGACGTCGTCGAGCGTGGCGCGCTCGCGCGAGAGGGCGACGAATGTCTGTCCGTCGGCGCCGCCGGCGAGTTTCTCGCCGATTTCGTCATAACGGCGCAGAATGAGGTCGAGCTTGTCTTGTGCGAACATGCGGATCGGATTCGTGAGGGTGCGGGCGAGCGACGAAAAGGCGGAAGAGCGTCGCTACAAGGGAATGTTGCGCGAAAGCGCATAATCGCGCAGCTTTTCGCGCACCGAGGGCGCGCCGTCGTCGGCCGCGAGCAGCGTCGCCAGAAACACCTGCGCCTCGTCGAGATCGACATTGAGGATCATCGACTTCACCGGGCCGATGGCGGAGGGCGACATGGATAGCGAGCGATAGCCGATGGCGAGCAGGGCCAGCGCCTCGAGCGGGCGCCCGCCCATTTCGCCGCAAAGAGTGACGGGCGTGTTCGCGCGCCGTCCTGCTTCGGCGACGCGCTCCAGCGCGCGCAGCACGGGCGGCGAGAGATTGTCATAGCGCTTGGAGACGCGCGTGTTGTCGCGGTCCGCCGCATACATGTACTGGACGAGGTCGTTGGAGCCGACCGACAGAAAATCCGCGCGCTCCGCGATGAGGTCGAGCTCCCAAAGGAGCGACGGCACCTCCACCATGGCGCCGAGCCGCAGCGACCGCGGCGGCGAGTAGTCGTGGCGCTTTATGTGATCGAGCTCGCGCAGGGCGATGGCTCTGGCCGCCTCGAACTCCGCGACATTGGCGATCATCGGGAACATGATGCGCAGGTCGCGGTCGGCGCCCGCCTTCAGCATGGCGCGTATCTGCATCCGCAGCAGGCCGGGACGGTCGAGGCCGATGCGGATGGCGCGCCAGCCGAGCGCCGGATTCTCCTCCTCGATCTTCGCCATGTAGGGAAGAATCTTGTCCGAGCCGATGTCGAGCGTGCGGAATGTTATCGGCCGGTCGGGGGCGGCGTCGAGCACGGCCTTGTAAAAGCGGTGCTGCTCGTCCATGCGCGGAAAGCGCGGCGCGAGCATGAATTGCAGCTCCGTGCGGAAGAGGCCGACCGACGCCGCGCCGGTCTCGTGGACATGCGGCATGTCGATGGCGAGGCCGGCGTTCATGTGCAGCGCGATCTGCACCCCGTCTTTCGTGATGGCGGGAACGTCCCGCAGCCTGGCGTATTGCTCCTGACGCCTTGCCCGCAGCCGCGCCTTTTCGGCATAGGCGCTCTGAACGTCGGGCTGCGGCCGCACATGGACTTCGCCGGTGGAGCCGTCGACGATGATCGGATCGCCCGTCTCGACGATGTCGATGAGGCCCGGCACGAGGCCGACGGTCGCGACGCCGAGCGCCCGGGCCACGATGGCGACATGGCTCGTCGGCCCGCCCTCCTCGAGCACCAGCCCGCGCAGCCGCTTGCGGTCGTAGTCGAGCAGCGCCGCCGGCCCCATGGTGCGGGCGACGATGATCGCGTTTTCCGGCACGCTCTCGCGGTCGGCGACATAGCTCTGACCGGTGAGCTGGTGCAGCAGCCGATTGGCGATGTCGTCGAGATCATGCAGCCGGTCGCGCAGATAGGGGTCGGTCTGGCGCTGCATGCGCGCGCGGGCGTCGTTCTGGACGCGCTCGACGGCGGCCTCCGCGGTCAGGCCGGACATCACCGCCTCGCGAAGGCGGCGCACCCAGCCGCGGTCGTTTGCGACCATGCGGACGGTCTGGAGCACTTCGCGATGCTCGCCGGCGCCCATGCGGTCGCCATGGGCGACGAGTTCGTCGATCGCGGCGCGCATGGCGTCGATCGCCTGCTCCAGCCGCCCGAGTTCGCCGGAGATGTCCTCGGCCACGAGCTGCTTGACGACGACGCGCGGCTCGTGGAGCAGCACATGGCCGAGGCCGACGCCCTCGACCATCGGCGAACCCCTGAGCGTGGCGGGACGGTAGAGCGCGAGGTCGCGGGGGTCCTCTATCGCCTGCAGCTCGCCCGAGGCGATGAGTTCGGCGAGGAGCATCGCCGTCGTCTGAAGCGCCTCGATTTCCTCCTCGGAATAGACGCGGCGAACCTTGTTCTGGACGACGAGCACGCCGAGCGTGTTGCCGCCGCGCAGGATCGGTACGCCGAGGAAGGAGTGGTAGACTTCTTCGCCCGTCTCCGGCTTGTAGGCGAAGGCCGGATGCTCCTGCGCCTCGGAGAGCGCCAGCGGCTCGGCGCTCTTGGCGATGAGGCCGACGAGGCCTTCGCCCGAGTGCATGGTGGTCTGATGCACGGCCTCGCGATTGAGGCCTTCGGTGGCGTAAAGTTCGAGACGCTGGTCGGCGCGCAGCACGTAGACGGAGCAGACCTCGGCGACCATGTTCGCGGCGATCTGCACCACGATCTTGTCGAGACGCGCCTGCGCGCTCACCGACTCCGCGCTGATTTCGCGCAGCCGGCGCAGCAAAAGGCGGGGGCCGCCAAGAGCGCTACGCATCAGATCCGTTCCCGTTTACATGGCGCCGCCGGCGGACGGACCGTCGCGAAAATGAATGTCGCCTGAGGAATCCCGCGCCGCCGCGCCGCAGCCTGTCCTGAAGCGTATATTGGCGCCGTCGGCCCTCCGCAAGCGCTGCCGACTTTCGCACGCAAGGACCATACCGGATTTTGGGCCGGATTGAATCGACTTGCGGATCGACGCCGAAGGCTCTACTGATTTTTACCATCTGTCCGGCATGTTCGACGCCCGCCGGGCGGGTCCGGGCGCGCGCCTGCGGCCGCCACGCGCGGGCGCTGCGGGAGCGAGACGCGTCCCCGCCACGCTTTTGACGTCTTTGGCGGTTCGCTATCGGATAGAGCCCGTAATCGAGAAGTGAATGTGCGTCTCCAGACCTTTCTGACCGCCCTTTTTCTGCTGTTCGTCTCTGCGACGGCGGTCCTTGCCATGGAGTCGGTGCGCGTGCCGCAGGGCGCGCGGGCGATCGACCTCACCCATGTCGTCGAGAAGCACTCCTCGCAGGGCGACCGCCTGCAGGTTTCGACCGCGCCGGGCTCCGACGGCATCGTCCGCCGCATCGAGGTGGGCGCCCGCGAGGCAGGCAGCCGCCCCAACTGGATCGTCTTCGCGCTGACGAACGACACTGACGAGCAGATCGAGCGCCTGATCGTCGCCCCGCATTTCCGGCTTCAGGGCTCGGGCGTCATATGGCCGGACCTCGGCTCCACGCGCATCAACGCCATCACCGCCAGTCAGGGCTTTCCGCCCGAAGCGGAGGACAGCGCCGACGCCGACGTCTTCAGGCTGACCCTCGATCCCGGCACCACCGTCACTTATGTGGCGGAGCTGCGCACGCCGAACCTTCCGCAGCTCTATCTCTGGGAGCCCGAAGCCTACAAGGACAAGGTGACGAGCCTGACCCTTTACAAGGGCATCGTCATCGGCATCGCGGGACTTCTGGCGCTTTTCCTCACCATCGTCTTCGTGGTGAAGGGCGCGGTCATCTTCCCGGCCGCAGCCGCGCTGGCCTGGGCGGTGCTCGCCTATGTCGTCATCGACTTCGGTTTCTGGGACAAGATTTTCGGCTCCGACGCCAACACCGACCGCATCTGGCGCGCCGGCGCGGAGACGGTTCTCTCCGCGACTCTGGTCGTCTTCCTCTTCGCCTATCTCAATCTCAACCGCTGGCATGTGCGCGCCTGGCATGTGGCGGCGCTGTGGCTGTTGATCCTCGCCGACCTCATCGGCCTCGCCATGTTCGACGCGCCCGTGGCGGCAGGCGTCGCGCGCATCTCGCTCGCGACGATCGCCGTCGTCGGCTTCGTGCTTGTGCTCTATCTCGCGTCGCACGGCTTCGAGCGCGCGATTATGCTCATCCCCACCTGGTTCCTGCTCGTCGTCTGGGTGGCGACGGCGGGTTTCGCGGTCGCGGGATGGATGACGAACGACCTCGTCTCGCCGGCGCTCGTCGGCGGCCTCGTCCTCATCGTCATGCTGATCGGCTTCACCGTGATGCAGAACGCCTTCGCGACAGGCGGTCTCTCCCATGGAGCGATCAGCGACGTGGAGCGCAAGGCGCTGGCCATGACCGGCGCCAATGAGATCGTCTTTGACTGGGACGTGCCCTCCGACCATATCTACGTCAGCCCCGAAGCCGAGGCCGCGCTCGGCCTCGATCGCGGCGGGCTGGAAGGCGCCGCCTCCTCCTGGCTCGACCTTCTGCATCCCTTCGAGCAGGACCGTTACCGCGCCTGCCTCGACGCGCTGTTGGAGCAGCGCCGCGGCCGCATCAACCAGGAGTTCCGCCTGCGCGCGGCCGACGGGCACTATCTCTGCTACAGGCTGCGGGCGCGTCCCGTCGTCGGGCCGGACGGCGAGGTCATCCGCGTCGTCGGCACGCTCACCGACGTCACGGACGAGCGCAACGCGCAGGAGCGTCTGCTGCATGACGCGGTGCATGACAATCTGACGGGCCTGCCCAATCGAGAACTTTTCTTCGACCGTCTCGAAGCCGCCCTGGTCTTCGCGCGCATGGACAAGGACGTGCGCCCCACGGTGCTCGTCATCGACATCGACCGCTTCAAGCAGATCAACGAGCAGGTCGGCATCGCCATGGGCGACAGCATCCTGCTGACTGTCGCGCATCGCCTCACGCGGTTGCTGCAGCCGCAGGACACGCTGGCGCGGCTCAACGGCGACGCATTCGCCATCATCCTCGTGTCCGAGACGCACGCCGATCACGTCATCACGCTCGCCGATTCCGTGCGCCGCTCGCTGGCGACGCCGGTGCGCTTCACCGACCGCGAGATCGCGCTTTTCGCCTCCATCGGCATCGCGCTCTATGACCAGCAGATGCACCCCGGCGCCGACGACATGCTCGAGGACGCCGAGATCGCCATGCGCCACGCCAAGCGCAGCGGCGGCAATCGCATCGAGGTCTTCCGCCCGGCGATGCGCGCGCAGCGTTCCGACCGTCTGACGCTCGAGGCCGACATGCGCCGGGCGCTGGAGCGCGGCGAGGTCAAGGTCTTCTTTCAACCGATCGTGCGTCTCGAAGACCGCACCATCGCCGGTTTCGAGGCGCTGCTGCGCTGGGACCACCCGCGCCTCGGGCGCCTCGAGCCCTCGCAATTCATTCCGATCGCCGAGCAGACGGGCCTCATTATCGATTTCGGCCTGCTGGCGCTGGAGCGGACCGCGCGTGAACTCGCCGCCTGGCAGCGCGCGCTCGCCGTCGATCCGCCGATTTTCGCCTCTGTGAACGTCTCATCTCGGCAATTGCTGCGACATGATCTGCTGCGCGACGTAAAGAGCGTGCTGATGCGCCACGACATCGTGAAGGGCAGCCTCAAGCTCGAACTCACGGAAAGCCTCGTGATGGAGAATCCCGAATATGCGGCGCAGATGCTGGCGCGCATAAAGGAGCTCGGCGCCGGGCTCTCGCTCGACGATTTCGGCACGGGCTATTCCTCGCTCGCCTATCTGCAGCGTTTCCCCTTCGACACGATCAAGATCGACCGCTCCTTCGTGAAGCAGAGCGGCAAGGGCGCGCGCCCCGTCATCCTGCGCTCGATCATCGCGCTGGCGCAGGATCTCGGCATGGATGTCGTGGCGGAAGGCGCCGAGACCGAGTCGGACGCGATCGAGCTTTACCAGCTCGGCTGCGGCTACGCGCAGGGCTACGCCTTCGGCCGTCCGATCAGCTCGCAGGAGGCGCGCCGGCTCGTGGGCGCGGCGCCTGAGGCGGCGTAAGCATTCCCTCCGTCCGCAAGGCGGGTTAGGGTGTCGCCGTCATTGCGAGCGGAGCGAAGCAATCGAGAGGCGCGACGCCGCCTCCGCGAACCCTCGTCGCTCCGCGCAATGACGGAACCGACCCGCATTGCGACATGACCAAAAAGCCCGCCTCCCGTCCCCTTTCCGTCGACGAATTGAGTCCCGCCGAAGCGCGCGCGGAACATGCGCGCCTCGGCGAGGACATCGCGCGCTACGACGAGGCCTATTATCGGGAGGACGCGCCGCTCGTTCCCGATGCGGAATATGACGCCGCGCGCCGCCGCTACGAGGCGCTGGAAAAAGCCTTTCCGGAACTCGTCACGCCCGAATCGCTGACGAGGAAGGTCGGCGCGAAGCCTTCCGAGAAATTCGCAAAGGTAAAGCACGCCGTGCCGATGCTGTCGCTCGGCAATGTGTTTTCGGACGAGGAGGTCTTCGATTTCGTCGCGCGCGTGCGGCGTTTTCTCGGTCTTGGCGAGCGGGCGCGTCTCGCCTTCACCGCCGAACCCAAGATCGACGGGCTTTCCTGCTCGCTGCGCTATGAAGGCGGACGCCTCGCGCAGGCGGCGACGCGCGGCGACGGCTATGAGGGCGAGGACGTCACCGCTAATATCCGCACGCTCCGCGAAATTCCGCACAAGCTCCATGGCGATGCGCCCGACGTGCTGGAAGTGCGCGGCGAGGTCTATATGACCCACGCCGATTTCGCCGCGCTCAACGAGCGCCAGACGGCGGCCGGCAAGCCGCCTTTCGCCAATCCGCGCAATGCGGCGGCAGGGTCGCTGCGCCAGCTCGACCCGAAGATCACAGCCGGGCGGCCGCTGCATTTCTTCGCATACGGCTGGGGCGAGGCGAGCGAATTGCCGGGCGAGACGCAATGGAGCGTGCTGGAGGCGTTCGGGCGTCTCGGCCTGAAGGTCAATCCGCTCACGAGACTTTGCGACGGCGCGGAGGAAATGCTCGCGCATTATCGCGCGATCGAGGCGCGGCGGGCGACGCTCGGCTATGACATCGACGGCGTCGTCTACAAGGTCGACGACATTTCGCTGCAGGAGCGGCTCGGTTTCGTCTCCCGCGCGCCGCGCTGGGCGGCAGCGCATAAATTCCCCGCCGAGCGCGCGACAACCATTTTGCGCGACATAGAGATTCAAGTGGGCCGCACCGGCGCGCTGACGCCCGTAGCGCGGCTGGAGCCTGTCACGGTCGGCGGCGTCGTGGTTTCCAACGCCACACTGCACAATGAGGATGAGATCGCCCGCAAGGACATACGCGTCGGCGACACGGTCGTCGTGCAACGCGCAGGCGACGTCATTCCTCAGATTGTGGAAGTGGTGACGGAGAAGAGGCCCCACGGCGCGAAGCCCTATCACTTCCCGCATGTCTGCCCGCGCTGCGGTTCGGCGGCGCTGCGCGAGATCGACGAGAAGACGGGAGAGGCCGATGTCGTGCGCCGCTGCACGGGCTCGCTCGTCTGTCCGGCGCAGGCGGTGGAGCGGCTGAAACATTTCGCCTCGCGCAACGCCTTCGACATCGAAGGGCTCGGCGACAGGCAGATCGAATATTTCTACGACGAGGGGCTGATAAAGACGGCGTCGGATATTTTCACGCTCGAGGAGCGCGACCGCGCGAGCCTGACAAAGATAAAGAATCGCGAGGGCTTCGGCGAAACCTCGGTGCGCAATCTCTTCGCGGCGATCGAGGCGCGCCGCACGATCCCGATCAATCGCTTTCTTTACGCGCTCGGCATCCGCCATGTCGGCGAGACCAACGCCCGCCGCCTTGCGCGCCATTTCGGCGATTTCGAATCCTTGCGCGAAACGGCGCGCGAAGCGGATCCGGGCACGGAAGCCCGCGCGCGCATCGACTCCATCGACGGTGTCGGGCCGGTGGTGGCGGAGGCGCTGCATGATTTCTTCGCCGAGCCGCACAACGAGAAGGAGCTCGACGCGCTGCTTTCGCAGGTGACGCTGGAGCCGATGCCGGAGATCGCCTCCTCGTCGCCCGTCGCCGGCAAGACCGTCGTCTTCACCGGGGCGCTGGAACGCCTCACGCGCGACGAAGCCAAGGCGCAGGCCGAGCGCTTCGGCGCGAAGGTGGCGGCGTCCGTGTCGAAGAAGACGGACCTCGTCGTGGCGGGGCCAGGCGCGGGGTCGAAACTCGCGAAGGCGCAGGAGCTCGGGATCGAGGTGATTTCAGAGGACGAGTGGTTTACGCGGACTGGTCAGGGGTAGCGGTCGAGGCGGCCTCGCCCTTCGAGACGCGAGCTTCGCTCGCTCCTCAGGGTGAGGCCTGAGTGTCTGACGCCCGGAAAAGAAGCCCCTCATGCTGAGGAGCCTGCGAAGCGGGCGTCTCGAAGCACGAGGGGCGTCAACCCCATTTAGTTCAAACCGCCTTCGACCCCGGCGTTTCACCCTTTTTGTAGGCGGTGCCGAACACGTAATCCCACCAGATCGCGTGCACGCCAAAACCCTTCTCCGCGTCGCGGAAGTGGTGCAGCATGTGCAGCCGCTTCACCATCTTGCCGAACTCCGACGTCGGCTGGCCGTGATGCGTCCAGTAGTGCACGCAGTCGTAGATCACATAGCCCCCCATGAAGCCCGCGAGCACCGGCCAGGCGAATGTCGCGCCGAACAGCGCGCGGATGATGGCGAGCGCGATCAGCATGATCGGCGCCGACAGCAGCGGCGGCATCACGAGCCGCAGCGGGTCGTTGGGATAGATGTGATGCACGCCGTGGATGAGGAACTGGAAACGCGGGCCGAGCCCGAAGGGCAGCGGAAACACCGTATGGAACAGATAGCGGTGGCCGAAATATTCGGTCAGCGTCCAGCCGAGATAGCCCAGCACGAGGCCCAGCAGCACCAGCGCGACGCCGTTCAGCGTCAGCGAATAGAAGACCAGGCCGAGAAAGATCGGCGTATAGACGATCACCGGCGTGAGGTGATGCACGCGCGACATTTTGTCGAGGAGATCGTTCTCGAAAAGGCGCGGGGAGGCGTCGAGCGGCTCGCCCTGGGTCTTTATGTCCTGCGTCATGGGCTTACTCCGCGGCCGCGGCGACGGGGGCCGCGCGCTCGGCGGCCTGCGTCACATTTTCCGAGCGCGTGCCGAGCGAATAGGTGGGATCGAAGATGAAGGTCACGAGCAGAGCCACCCAGGAGCGATGGCAGCGCAGCGTGTCATAGAACTCCGGCGCCATGGCGGTGAGCTGCGGGAGGCGCGTCCACGGAATTTCGTGAAAGTCGTGATGCTCATTGTGATAGCCGATATTGAGCGCGAGCTTGTTCAGCGGCCCGTAGTAATCGAAGGTGCCCTGATCGGGCGCAAAGGCGAAATGCTCCTGCACCCAGCGTGCGGAGAGGGGATGCAGGCCGCCCACCGAGAACCAGAAGGAGAAGAAGAGATAGAGCAGGGCGTTCGGCCCGAAGGCCCAGAGCACGAAGATGTCGAAGGCGGCGATCACGGCGATGTTGATATAGGTCCATTTGCCCATGATCGGCACCGTGCCCTTCAGCCGCGACAGGCGCGCGAGCTGGATCGCGGGAAAACCGAAGAGCCACGCCGCCTTGCGCCATGTGCTGTTGCCGACCCACTCGACTTCCCACTGGCTCGGAATGTCGGCGTCGTAGTCATAGGCCGAGAGATGCGAGTGGTGCTTGATGTGATAGCAGCGAAAGCCCATCGCCGTCGGGAAGGCGTTGGGCAGGTCCGCGAGGATCGCCGTCCATTTGTTGGCGAGCGGATTGTCGAAGACGCAATTGTGAATGGCGTCGTGAATGATGACGAAATTGGCGTGATTGGCGAAGGCGCCGACGCAGATCGCCATCAGCAGCGACAGCCACCAGTAGGAAAGCCCGAGCCAGCCGAGCCAGGCGGCGATGACGAGCTGGCCGACGAAGATGCCGGCGGTGATCTTGAAGGTGACGGGGTCCTTGCCGAAGAGCTCGCGCACCTGCGGATATTTCTCGAGGATCAGCCGGCGACGCTCGACATGCGAGCGGTCGGCGCCGTTTGCGGTGACCGAAATGCCGTTCATGATGTTATCCTGTCGCTTGCGGATTTGCTGAAACGCTGTCGGGCGCACGCAGGGCTTCGCCGTCGCCGGAAAGCCGTCTTTCGTAAATGCGATGAATCTTGTCGACCTTGCCGCCGAACATTTCGATCGGCTTGCGCATGGCGAGATTGTTTTCGAGCACCCATCCTGCTTCGAGATGCTTGATCGAGGCGGAAGCGCCGCGCCGGCGCATCTCCTCGATCATCGCGAGCAGAATGGCGCCGCCGGTCGCGCTGTTCTGAAGCGCCTTGCGCGTGCCGAGCAGCACGATGCGCGCGGCGTTGAACTTGTGATGGCGCATGCGCGAGATGAGACGCGGCAGGCCGAAGGGGAAGAGCTTTCCACCCATGTCCGCCACGATCTCGAAGAGATTGGGCAGCGCGATGACGAAGGATTGGGGAACGCCGTCCAGTTCGACGACGATGCCGAATTCCGGCGGCATGACGAATTTCAGCGCGTCGGCGGTTGAGTCGAACTCGGCCTTGGTGAAGGGCACGAAGCCCCAGTTGCCGCTCCAGCCGTCGTTGAACAGCTCCTGCATCAGCGCCGTCTCGCCGGTCTTGAGCGCGTCCATGTTCAGTGGCCGCAGCTTCAGCCGGTCGCGCCATTCCCGGCGGTTCGAGATGCGGGGAGCCTCGTTGAGAAATCCTTCGTCGAGCTCGAAGCGGTAGGAGATGAGGTCCTGCGCCTTTGTATAGCCGAGCGCCTCGAGATGGCGCGAGAGATAGGGCGGATGCCAGGGCATGAAGATCATGGGCGTCGCCTCGAAGCCCTCGACCAGCATGCCGCACTCGCCATTGATCGTGGGCGAGAAGGGGCCGTTGACGTGCGTCGCGCCTTTTTCCCGCAGCCAGTTCTCGGCCGCCTCCGTCAGCGCGCGCACCACCTCGAGGTCGTCGATGGCGTCGAGCGCGCCGAATTGCGCCGGGCTCGCCCCCACGGGCGTTATGCCGTCCTTGTAGACATGCGCACTGATGCGGCCGACCCATTGTCCGTCGCGGCGGGCGAGGAATTTCTGGTCCTCCACCAGCTTGTAATGCGGATTGAGCATATGGGCGAAAAGCGTCCAGCGCTCGAGGTCGAGCGGCGGCGCGAAGCCCTTCGCGCCCGCGTAGATCAGGCGCGGCAGCTTGCAGAAGACCAGGAAGCGCGACAGTCCGTCGACGGGAAGAATCTCGATCCGCGCCATGCACAAGTCCTATCGGTCAAAACGCCGCGCGCGAAAGCGTCATATTGACGCGGAGACGAGCCCGCGGCCGAAGCGTGTCAGGCGCCCGCCATCGCCGCGGCGACGATCCGCTGGGCTTCCTCCGACACCGGAGGCATGTCGCGCAATGCATGAATGACGCCGCGAATCTCGGCCTCGGTGTGATTGGCGGAGAAGAAGAAGCGAAGGCGTGGGCCGTCCTTGGGCACGCCGATGCGCACGACGGGCGGCACGTAATAGCCCTTTTCGAGCAAATGGCGCGCCGCCCACATGGTCTCGAGGTCGCTTTCGAACAGGATCGGCACCACGCCGCGGCCGATGGCCGGGCCGGTGGAAAAGCCGTTCTCATGCGCGACCTGGCGGAAGAGCTCGGCGTTCTGCGCGAGTTTCCCGATACGCCAGGTCTCCTCCTGCATCAGTTTGAGCGCCGTACGCGCCGCCGCGAGAATGACGGGCGAGAAGCCGACGCTGTAGACGAAGCCGGGAAGGGTGAAGCGAAACCACTCGATCACCTCCTTCTTCGCGCAGACATAGCCGCCGCAGGAGGCGAGACTCTTCGACATGGTGCCGACGATGATGTCGATGCGCTGCGGATCGACGCCCTGATGCTCGGCGAGGCCGCGGCCATGATCGCCGAGAACGCCCAGCGAATGGGCCTCGTCGACCATCAGCCAGATCTTGTATTTGTCCTTGATCTCGTAGAGACGCGGCAGGTCGGCGGTGTCGCCGTCCATGCTGTAGACGCCTTCGACCACGACGAGCACATTGCGATATTCCTCGCGATGGCGCGCCAGCAGATGGTCCAGGTGATCCATGTCGTTGTGGCGGAACTTGACGACATGGGCGGGCGCGCCCTCGGCGCCGTAGACGATGCTGTTGTGCGCGAGTTCGTCGATGAAAATGGCGTCGCGCTTGCCGTTCATCAGATAGGCGATCGTCGTCACATTGGCGAGATAGCCGGAGACCAGCGCCAGCGCGCTCTCCATGCCGATGAATCTCGCGATCTCCGCCTCGAACTGCTTGTGGGTCGTGCGCTCGCCGCCGACGAGCCGCGACGCCAGGGCGCCAATGCCGAGATTGTCGACCTCGCGCTTGGCCTCCTCGCGGATGCGGGGGTGATTCGCGAGGCCCAGATAGTCGTAATTGGCGAAGCTAACGAAATGCGTGCCCTGCGCCTCGAAATCGGCGCGCAGCTTGTCGATCTGGGCGAAGAAGGGGTTGTTGAACTCGAGCAGGGCGTTGCCCGCGAGGCGGAATCTCCGCGACGCATAGTCCGAGAGGCTTCTGTGCTTCGTCACTTAAATCCGCAGTCCCTGCATGACCGGCCGCGTCGCGCGCTCGCCGGCTCAAGATAAGGGCGCGCCGCGGTCGGCGGGCGCCCAAGGAATGATCGCGTCCCTTAGCACCCCCGCCCCGTCGGCGCCAGTGTGCCGGCGTCGGCCGCCCCTATGGCGCTCGCGCGCGGCTTTCTCTATTGGCTTGTCGAATGGAACACTCGCCGCATCGCCCCCACGCCGATTTTCACTCGCCCCTCCGCCTGAGGGTGGAGAATCTCGCAGTCGCGCGCGGCGGCAGGCGGGTGTTGGACGGGGTGAGCTTCGCGCTTTCCGGCGGCGAGGCGCTGGTCGTGACCGGCAGGAACGGCGTCGGCAAGTCGACAATGCTGCGCGCGATCGCCGGGCTTTTGCCCAAGGCCGGCGGAACGGTCGCGCTGGAGGGTGGCGCGGCGGAGGCGGAACTTGCGCAACAGACCCATTATCTCGCCCATGCCGACGGCATGAAGGCGGCGCTCACCGTGGCGGAAAATCTCGATTTCTGGGCGGGCTATCTCTCCCGCGAGCCCGACCCGCGCAGCCGTTCGGTGGCGGACGCGCTCGCCGTGGTGGGGCTGTCGCATGCGCTCGACGCGCCCTTCGGGGCGCTCTCGGCGGGACAGAAGCGGCGCGCGGCGCTGGCGCGGCTCCTCGTCGCCTTCCGTCCACTGTGGCTCCTCGACGAGCCGATGACCGCCCTCGATCGCGGCTCGCGCGAGAAATTCGCCAAGGCCATGCGCGACCATTGCGCGCTCGGCGGCCTCATCGTCGCGGCGACCCACGAACCATTGGGACTCGAAGAAGCGGCCGAACTGCCGCTGGGAGCATTGAAGTGACGTCGCCGCTCGCCTCTCTCTTCCTGCGTGAATGGCGCATCGCCCGTCGCGTCGGCGGCTCGGGCGCCATGGGCGTCGTGTTCTTCCTCACGCTCGTGACCATCGTGCCCTTCGCGGTCGGGCCGGACCCGAACCTCCTCGCCCGCATCGGCCCGGCGATCCTCTGGATCGCGGCGTTGCTCGCGAGCCTGCTCGCCTTCGACCGGCTGTTCCAGGCCGACGCCGAGGACGGCTCGCTCGACCTGCTTCACCTCGGCGACACGCCGCTGGAGCTCGCGGTGCTGGTGAAATGCGCGGCGCATTGGGCCGCGACCGGCCTGCCGTTGATCGTCGCCGCTCCTTTCCTCGGCCTCATGCTGCAGCAGGAGACGGCGTCTCTCGTCGGCGTCGTCGCGACGCTGCTCGTCGGGACGCCGGCGCTGACGCTGATCGGCGCCATCGGGGCGGCGGCGACCGTCACCGTGCGGCGCGGCGGCCTGTTGATGGCGCTCCTCGTGCTGCCGCTGACGATCCCGGTGCTGATCTTCGGCGTCTCGGCGGCGGAGGCCGCGACGGGCGGGACCGTGCCCTTCTATTCGCCCTTCTCGATCCTCTGCGCGATCACGCTCGCCGCATTGGCGCTTTGCCCCTTCGCGGCGGCGGCGGCGCTGCGAAATCTGGGGGAATGAAAAAAGCGCCCGGGGTCTCCCGGGCGCTTCTCTTTCAACCGTCCTCGCTCTGCTCTTTTCTATCAGTAAAGCCCGCCCGTGCCGCTGCCGACCTGCTGGTCGACGTCGCGCGGCGTGTTGAGCTGGCGCGGCCCGCCGCCGCCGCCGCCGCCCGAATAGGAGTCGGGCGGAGCGGTGCCGGGCTTGAAGGCTTCGAGGATCGTGCCCTGGCCGGACGAACGCAGTCCCGAGCGCGGATCGACGGAGATCAGCTTGATGCCCGGCGGCACGCGGAACGGCGCGTCCGGCTTGTCTTTCAACGCGACCGTCATGAAGTCGCGGAAGATCGGCGCGGCGTAGAGCGCGGCCTGCGCATGGTCGCCCATCGAGCGCGGCCGGTCGTAGCCGATATAGACGCCGACGCAAAGGTCGGGCGAAAAGCCGATGAACCAGAGGTCCTTCGCCTCGTTGGTGGTGCCGGTCTTGCCGGCGAGATGCTTGCCGACCGACTTGATCGACACGCCGGTGCCGCGCTGGATCACGCCTTCCATGATCGAGGTGATCTGATAGGCGGTCAGCGGATCGAGCACCTGCTCGCGCTTGTCGATCAGCTTGGGCTCGTTCTGATTGTCCCACTTCGCCGCGTCGCAGCCGAGGCACTGGCGCTCATCGTGGCGATAGATCGTCTTGCCCCAGCGGTCCTGCACGCGGTCGACCAGCGTCGCCTTGATGCGCTTGCCGCCATTCGCGAGCATCGAATAGCCGGTGACCATCTTCATCAGCGTGGTCTCGCCGGCGCCCAGCGACAGGGCGAGATAGGCGGGCATGTCGTCATAGATGCCGAAGCGCTTGGCGTATTCGGCGATGAGCGGCATGCCGACGTCCTTGGCGAGACGCACCGTCATCATGTTCTTCGAGTGCTCGACGCCGTAGCGCAGCGGATGCGCGCCGGTGCCGTGGCCGCCTTCGAAGTTTTCGGGCGTCCAGTAGCTGCCGTCGGCCTGCTGGATGGAGATCGGCTCGTCGAGGATCGACGAGGAGGGCGTGTAGCCATTGTCGAGCGCCGTGGCGTAGACGAAGGGCTTGAAGGAGGAGCCCGGCTGCCGCAGCGCCTGCGTCGCGCGGTTGAACTCCGACTGGTCGAAGGAGAAGCCGCCGACCATGGAGAAGACGCGGCCCGTATAGGGGTCCATCGCCACCATGGCGCCGGAAATGTCAGGGATCTGGCGCAGGCGATACTGCCCCGGGCGGGCGGCGAACGGCTCGACATAGATCACGTCGCCCACGGTGAGGGCGGCGCGCGGGCTGCGGCCGGTCCAGCGCATGCCCTCGGCGGTCAGCAGGCCGGTCTCGCGCTCGCGGGCGACTTCGCCGGATTTCTCGCGGCCGGGCTGCAATCCGATGCGTGCGCCCGAATCGTTCACGTCGAGAACCACGGCGAGCCGCCAGGGACGCACGTCGCCCAGCGCCGGAATGGCTGCGAGCGTCACGCCCCAGTCCGACGAGACGTCGATATGGTTCATCGCGCCGCGGAAGCCATGGGCCTCGTCGAAGCGGACGAGGCCGTCGGCGAGCGCCTTGCGGGTCCATGCCTGCATCTTCGGGTCGAGCGTGGTGCGGACCGAGAGGCCGCCCTCGTAGAGCGTCTTCTCGCCATAGCGCTCAAGCAATTCGCGGCGCACTTCCTCGGCGAAATAGCCGGCGACATAAGTGTTGGGCGAGAGCACGCGCGGATTGACGCCGAGCGGTTCGGCCTTCGCCTTGGCCGCCTCCTCGGCGGTCACGAAGCCGTCGGCCTCCATGCGGTCGATGACATAGTTGCGCCGCTCGATGGCGCGCTCGCGATGCTGGAAGGGATGGTAGTTGTTCGGCCCCTTCGGCAGGGCGGCGAGATAGGCGGCCTCCGCGAGCGTCAACTCGTTGACCGACTTGTTGAAGTAGTTCAGCGCGGCCGCGGCGACGCCATAGTTGCCGAGGCCGAGGTAGATCTCGTTGAGATAGAGCTCGAGGATGCGCTCCTTGGAATAGGCGGCCTCGATGCGGAAAGAGATCAGCGCCTCGCGGATCTTTCGGTCGATCGAACGCTCGTTGCCGACAAGGAAGTTCTTCGCCACCTGCTGGGTGATGGTCGAGGCGCCCTGCACATGGCGGCCGCCCTGCGCCAGCACGGTGAGGGCGCGCATCACGCCCTCGGGATCGATGCCGTTGTGCGTGTAGAAATTCTTGTCCTCGGCCGAGATGAAGGCCTGCTTGACCAATTGCGGAATGGCGGAGTTCGGCAGGAACAGCCGCCGCTCCTTCGAATATTCGGCGAGGATGGAGCCGTCGCCGGCGTGCATGCGGGTCGTGACCGGCGGCTCGTAGTTGCGCAGCTGCGCCGTGTCCGGCAGGTCCTTCGAATAGTAATAGATCAGCCCGGCGGCGGCCACCGCGCCAATGAGGAAGAGGATCGTCCCCGTTGCAAAGACAAAACCTAGAAACCTTGCGAGCAGTCGCATGAATTATCTTCCTCGCAGCATCGGGCCTTGAACGCCCGGGCCTGATATGGGGTCTGTTCCGCCATCTGTCTTCGACCTGTCCCAATTTTAATGGGACATCGCCGGAGAGGCGCGCATCGCGCCGACGCCTTATGCTTGTTGGACCTGGGGCCGAAACGGATATTCATTCCGCCTGTCGACCTTCAGCTTACGTTTGCTTTACCATCGCCGGCGCCTGTCAATCCAGTGGCTTTTGGCCGATCCGTCCATGCGCAACCTGCCGAAACCACGGGATGAACGCCAATTCTTGCGTCGATTGACGGGCTTACTCGTCACGCTCAAGCCAAGCGAACGCCGATAATTCCGTCCGCGCGCGACGCGCCTGCGCCGTCGCTCGCCTCCCTCAACTGACGCTCTTTTGTGTTTTATTGTGGGCGCTGCGCTGTTTCGGCTGGCGCTCGCGCCTCGCGGGCGCGGGTCGCGAAGAAAGCCTCGACCGCCTCGGCGGTCTTGCCCGCGGCGTGATCCCGCCATTCCGGCGAGGTCAGCCGGGCGAGGTCCTTCTCGCTCGAGAGATAGCCGAGCTCCAGCAAAACGGAGGGCACGTCGAACGCCTTTAGCACGACGAAGCCCGCGGAGCGGGCGGGATTCTTGTTGAGGCTGCCGGCGTCCTTCCAGCGCGAAATCAGCGCCTGCGAGAACTGGCGGCTGAAGGCGAGAGTCTCGCGCTGCGTGAGTTCGAACAATATGCCGCCGATCTCCTCCGCGTCCTCCTTGCGTTCGAGTCCGGCCGCCTGATCGGCGAGATTTTCCTTTTCCGCGATTCGGGCGGCCTCGGCGTCCGAGGCCTTGGCCGACACCGTGTAGACGGTCGCTCCTTCGACATGCGGCTCGGCCAGCGTGTCGGCGTGGATCGAGAGAAACAGGGCTGCGTTGCTGGCGCGGGCGAGGCGCACCCGCTCGTTGAGCGGGAGGAAGACGTCCTCGTTGCGGGTCATGACCGCGTGAAGCCGCCCGCCCGCCTCGATCTTGGCGGCGAGCACGCGAGCGAATTCGAAGACGATCGCCTTCTCCTGCTCGCCATGCTTGCCGGTCGCGCCCATGTCGACGCCGCCGTGGCCGGGGTCGATCACCACGACCGGTTTGCCGGAAGGGGCCGCGGGCGGGACGGCCGGTTGCGCCGCCGCAGGCGCCGGCAGGGCGGCGCTTTCGGCGGCGGCCGCGGCGAATTTGGCGGGGTCGGTCGGCGCGAGTTCGAGGATAAGGCGGGCCCCGTCCGTCACCGGCTCGCTTTCGGCGCGCAGGATCTTCGCCGGCCCCGCGAGATCGACGACGACGCGCGAACGCCCCGGCGCGAACTGGCCGTAACGGTACGATCTGACGAGCTTCGAGCCGGCCGGCGCGCGTCCCTCCTGCGGATCGATCCGGAAGGCGACCTCCGGCAGGTCCACGATGACGCGCGGGGGATCGGCGACCGGGTGGGCGCTCGCCTTGACGGCGCCGGTAAGATCGAAAATGAGCTTCGTGCGATCGGGAAGGGCCTCGACCCGGCTGGCGAACGCAGTCACGGTCTCGGGGCCGGCTCCGAAAGCGGAACAGGCGAAAAGGCCCCAGATCAGCGCCGACGTCGCGCCGATTCGCCCCGGCGCGCGCGCGAAAAGCCGCCCAAAGATTTGTTTGCGCTTCAAAAGCGACCGCCCCATTCCCCCTCGCTCCCACGCAAGGCTGCCAACTCGAGGTTGGCGTGTAAAGGATTTTGAAAGAAACTCCGTTAAGGGATCGTTAGCCTCTCCCGGTCCCGCCCGCCAGCCTCATATGTCAGGAAAATGGCGGCGCCTCGTTGCGGCGCTTGCGCGTTTCGCGGGCGCCAGCTATGAAGTAACGCGCTCTGTGGGAATCCCTGGGCCGGCCCGGCCGCATCGAGCCATGAAAGCCTGGGTCAGCGGATTTTCGGGACAGCAGTCTTTACGTCATGCGCGGCCCTGGCCGGTTGTGACGCATACTCGCCGCCTTCGGGCGTCGCGAAAGGTTTTTTGACGATCTCATGGCCACGACCATGACATGCGAAAAAGCGAAAAGTCTCCTCGCCCGGTCCGACCGAGCGGTGGACTTTCGCTTCTCTCGCGCGGGCCTTGGCCGCCTTGAACTGGGCCGCGGACTGAAATTCGGTCGCGCCCCGGATTGTCATCTCGTTCGGCTGATCGCCGCGACGCCCGGCCAAGGCCGGCGTCGGGCGGCACATCCCAGCGATCTGTCCGCCGGCCCTCGCGCCGGCCAGCGTGTTAGAGGCCTTCGGCCTTCTCCCCTTTCTCCGACAACAAGCGCACGCGCCGTCAGGCCGCGCCGAATAGCGGGCGCCGCATCCCCAACAGGATTGCGGCGCGGCCCGCCGGCGCCGACGCGCGCAGCGCTGCAAAGAGTTCCCCATGGCCAACAAAATGCTGATCGACGCCTCCCATCCGGAGGAAACCCGGGTGGTGGTGCTACGCGGTAACCGCGTTCAGGAATTCGACTTCGAGGCTGCCGACAAGAAACCGTTACGCGGAAATATCTATCTGGCGAAGGTGACGAGGGTCGAACCCTCGCTGCAAGCCGCCTTCGTCGACTACGGCGGCAATCGCCATGGTTTTCTGGCCTTCGCGGAAATCCATCCCGACTATTACCAGATCCCCGTCGCCGACCGTCAGGCGCTGCTGGAGGAGGAGAGCCGCGCCCATCGTCAGGACGAGGAGGAGGAGCATCACCGGCCGCACGGCCGCGGCCGCCGTTCGCGCCGCCGCCAGCATGAGGGCGCCGAGAAGCGCGCCAGCGCTGACGAGGCGCTGAGCAGCGAGCCGATCGACGTCGAGGCGCTGCTGGAGGCGGCCGCAATCGAGACGCAGGAAACGCCCGCCGATCAGACGTCAGCGGGCCCGTTCGCGCCGGAGAGCGCGGAGGAGCCCGCGCCGACAGCCGAGGCGGAGGGCGCTCCGGAGACTCCCTTCGCGCCCGCGGAAGAAGCGCTCGCCCCGGCCGACATCGAGGTCGAGGCCGAGGCTGTCGAGGAGCTCGAAGCCGAGTTGACGCGCGCCGAAGAGGCGCATCACACCATCTCCGTCGATCCGTCGGGCTTCGGCTCGGTGGAGGAAGGCGAGGCTGCTGAATACACTGCCGAGACCCAGGCCCCCGACCATGAGCTGAAGGCGTTCCGTCAGGACGAGCGCGACGAGGCGCGCGAGCGCGCCCGCGAGGAGTCGGCCGAGGAAGGCCCGGAGGGCGTCGCCGAGACGCAGGCCCGCGCCGATCATCCGGCCGACGAGGACCACGACGACGAGGAGCACGACGAAGAGGACGACGTCGAGCATATCGGCGGCGACGCCATGGACGAGGCTCCCTATCGCGCCGCCCGTTCGCGTCGCCAGTACAAGATTCAGGAAGTCATCAAGCGCCGGCAGGTGCTGCTGGTGCAGGTCGTCAAGGAAGAGCGCGGCAACAAGGGCGCGGCGCTCACCACCTATCTCTCGCTCGCCGGCCGCTATTCGGTGCTGATGCCCAACACCGCGCGCGGCGGCGGCATTTCCCGCAAGATCACGGACGGGGCCGACCGCAAGCGCCTCAAGGAAATCGTCCACGATCTCGAAGTGCCGGAGGGAATGGGCGTCATCCTGCGCACCGCCGGCGCCACCCGCACCAAGGCGGAGGTCAAGCGCGACTTCGAATATCTGCTGCGCCTTTGGGAGAGCGTGCGGGAGCTGACGCTGCGCTCGAGCGCGCCGACCCTCGTCTATGAGGAGGGTTCGCTCATCAAGCGCGCCATCCGCGACCTTTATGGCCGAGACGTGGAGGAGGTCGTGGTCTCCGGCGATGAGGCCTATCGCGAGGCCAAGGACTTCATGCGCATGCTCATGCCGAGCCATGCGAAGAATGTGAAGCAGCACCGCGAGGCCTTCCCGATCTTCGCCGAGAGCGGGGTCGAGGCGCAGCTCGACGCTATGTTCTCCAATCACGTCACGCTGAAGTCCGGCGGCTATCTGGTCATCAACCAGACCGAGGCGCTGGTCGCGATCGACGTGAACTCGGGCCGCTCGACGCGCGAGCACAATATTGAAGACACGGCGCTGCGCACGAATCTCGAAGCCGCGGACGAAGTCGCCCGCCAGCTGCGCCTGCGCGATCTCGCCGGCCTCATCGTCGTCGACTTCATCGACATGGAGGAGAGCCGCAACAATCGGGCGGTGGAGCGCCGCCTGAAGGACGGGCTCAAGAACGACCGAGCCCGCATCCAGGTCGGCCGCATCTCGCATTTCGGGCTGCTCGAAATGTCGCGCCAGCGCATCCGCGCGGGCGTCGTCGAAGGCTCGACCGTGCAATGCCCGCATTGCCTCGGCGCCGGTCATGTGCGCTCGACGGCCTCCGTCGCGCTGCATGTGCTGCGCGTGCTGGAGGAGGCGCTCATCAAGAGCGCGGCGCATGACGTGACGCTGCGCACCCGCGCCGTCGTCGCGCTCTACATCCTCAACCAGAAGCGCGCCCATCTGCACGAGCTGGAGAGCCGCTTCGGCGTCCACATCACCGTCGCGGCCGACGATACGCTGACTGGCGCGACCTATCACGCGCTGGAGCGCGGCGAACTCGCCAGCGGACCGCGCCTGCCGGCGGCGCCCGCGCCCTTGCGCGTCGACTCCTTGCGCGCCGAGCCGCTCGAGGAAGAGCCGGTCGAAGAGGAAGCGCTCGTCGAGACGGGCGAGGAGGGCGAGGACGAGATCGCCCGCGCCGAATCCCGCCGCGAAGAGCGCGTCGCCCGCAGCCGTTTCAACGGCGAAGAGGGCGAGGAAGGGGCGCAGCGCTCGCGCCGTCGCCGTCGCCGTCGCGGTCGAGGCGGCGGACAGGCCGGCGAGCAGATGCCGCTCGGCGCCGAACAGCCGTCGGACGAGGGCCTCGCCTTCATGGCCGCGATCGAGGGAGCGCCGGCGCCGCGCGAGCCGCGTCCGGAGCGAGCCGGCCGCGGCCGCGGCCCTGAACGCGGACCCGGCCGCTGGCGCCGTTCGGCGCCGCTGCCCGAGGAGTTCCGCCATCCCTCGGAGATTTTCCCGCTCGACGAGGGCGTCGTGGATGCGGCGGATTTCGTGTCGCCGGGCGAGGCGCATATGCCTCCCTTCGCGCCGGAGACCGTGAGCCTCGAGGCTGCGTCGCCGTCCGTTCCCGCTGCGCCTGTCGAGGAGGTGGCTCCGCCCGTCGAGGCTGCACAACCCGAGGCGGCGCAAGCCGAGGCGGCGTCTGTCGAGACGTCCGGCACCGCGTCTGCGCCTGTCGAACCCCAGGCTGTCGAACCTCAGGCTGTCGAATCCCAGGCTGAACTGGCGACCGAGCTGACGCCCGCGCCGCAACCTCCGGCTCCGCCGCGTCAACCGACCGAGGTGGTCATCACCGAGGCCGATCCCAACCGCCCCAAGAAGGGCGGCTGGTGGCAACGCGTGCGCACTCCATTCGGGGAGTGAGCGCGAGAGGCGCAGACAGGGTGAGGCGAGCGCGAGCCGGCGGCTCGCGCCCTTCGCCCCGGGCGTCTCAGCCGCGCGGCGCCTGGTCGCGAAGCCAGTCCTCGAGCCGCGCGACGCCTTCGGCGACCTGCGACGGGGCGCCGGCGTAGGAAAGGCGCAGGGTCGTCGCGCCGCGTCCGGGATCGAAATCGGGGCCGGGGGTCGCGGCGACGCCCGCTTCCGCCAGCATGCGTCTGCAGAAGTCCATCGATTCGCGGGTGAAGCGCGAGACGTCGGCGTAGATGTAAAAGGCGCCGTCCGGCGGAGCGAACCGGTCGAGTCCCATCGCCGGGAGGCGCTCCATCAGCAGCGCGCGGTTTTTCGCGTAAGCCGCACGGTTTTCCTCGAGTTCCCCGGTCGCGTCGAAAGCGGCGAGCGCCGCGCGCTGCGACAGCGTCGGGGCGCATATCGCGAGCGACTGCTGGAGCCGTTCGAGCGGACGCATCAGTTCCGGCGGCGCGATGAGCCAGCCGAGCCGCCAGCCGGTCATGGCGTAATATTTCGAGAAGGAATTGACGACGATGGCGCGATTCGTGAAACGGAGCGCCGTCTGGGCAGGCGCCGCATATTCGAGCCCGTGATAGATTTCGTCCGAGACGAAGACGATCCCCGCCTCGTCGCAATAGCGCGAGATGCGCTCCAGTTCCTGCGCGCCGATCATCGCGCCGGTGGGATTGGCGGGGCTCATGAACAGCGCGCCGTCGAGCCGCTTCTCGCGGTGCGCGGCGGCGAGCATGTCGGCTGTCGGCGCAAAGCGGGTCTGCGGCCCGACGTCGAGCGGGACCGCCTCCAGTCCGAGCGACGACAGAATATTGGCGTAGGCCGGATAGCCGGGCGCCGTGACGGCGATGCGCGCGCCGGCGTCGAAAGCCGCGAGCAGCGCGAGGAGAAATCCGCCTGAAGAACCCGTGGTGACGATCACGCGGTCCGGCGTCACGTCGACGCCGTAGCGTTCCCCGTAATGCGCCGCTATGCGCTCTCGCAGCCCGATCTCTCCGAGCGCCTCTCCATAGCCGAGCGCGCCGTCGCGCAACGCCGCCGCGGCGGCCTCGCGCACGAGACGGGGCGCCGGCGCGCCGGGTTCGCCGAGCTCCATATGGATGATGCGCCGCCCCGCCCGCTCCAGCGCCCGCGCCTCGCGCAACACGTCCATCGCCATGAAGGGGGCGACGGCGGAACGCCGGGAAGGCCGCAGGGGCGAAGTCATTAAGCATTTCCTTTCGTCGCGCGTCCGCAGAGGCGCATTTGTCGGTGTCGCTTCGGGGGTCTACCTGTAAAACAGCAGATGTTGTGAAGCGAGGTTCTTCGAAATGTACGAGTTGGGCACGGTCGAGCTGATCCAGCGACTTTCGATTGCGCTGGCGATCGGCCTGCTCATCGGTCTCGAGCGCGGGTGGAATACGCGCGACGAGCATGAGGGGGAGCGCGCCGCCGGGCTTCGCACCCATGGCCTCGCGGCGCTTCTCGGCGGCGTCTGGGGCGCCATCGCCGAGCATTTCGGCGGCGGCGGCGCGATCGCCCTAGCCATTGCCTTTGCGCTTTTCGGCGCGGTCATCGGCTTCTTCCGCTACCGCGAAACCGTGCGCCTCAACACATTCGGCGCGACGACGCTCGTCGCCGTGTTGCTCGCCTTCGCGCTCGGCGCTTTCGCGGTCGTGGGGGATCAGCAGGCCGCAGCGGCCGCTGCCGTCGCGACGACGACGCTTCTCGCACTCAAGCAGCTCCTGCATGGATGGGTGCAGCGGCTCACATGGCCGGAGCTGCGTTCCGGCCTCCTGCTGCTCGCGATGAGTTTCATCCTGCCGCCGGTGTTGCCCGACCATCCGATCGACCGCTGGGGCGCGATCAATCCATTCGAACTCTGGCTGTTGACGGTGCTGATCGGGGTCCTCTCCTTCGCCGGCTATGTCGCTGTGAAGATCGTCGGCTATCGCCGCGGCGTCGCCGTGGCGGGCATGGCGGGCGGCCTCGCTTCTTCCACCGCCGCGACGGTGGCCATGTCGCGTCTGGTCGCTGACTACCCGCGGCAGGTCAACGTGCTGACGGCGGGAGCGATCTTCGCCAACGCCGTCATGGGGCCGCGCGTCCTGACCGTTCTCGGCCTCGTCAATGGCGATCTCGCCATGCGGCTCGCGGCGCCGCTCATCGCGATCGGCCTTGTCTATACGCTGGGCGGCGCCCTGCTGATGATGCGTCGCGCCAGCGACGGCGCGGGCGCGAACGAGACGCTGGCGATCAGGAATCCGCTGGATTTGCCCGCGGTGCTGAAATTTAGCGCATTGCTCGCGACCGTGATGGTTCTCTCCAGGATCGCCACCCGCTTCGCCGGCAGCAAGGGCGTCTTCGCGCTCGCGGCGTTGTCCGGGATAGCCGACGTCGACGCGATCTCGCTGGCCTTGGCGCGCCAGGGCGTTGGCGAGATCGGTCTTGAATCCGCGGCGGTCGCGATTCTTCTGGCGATTGTCTCCAACACGATCGTCAAGGCGGGCATAGGCTGGTTCATCGGCGGCTGGGCGATGGGTCTTCGGTTCACGCTCGTATCGGTTCTGGCGCTGGGCGCCGGCGTCGCGGCGCTGATGACGGCGCCGGCCTTCGGCCTATAGCGCGCGCTCGTCCAGCGCGACGGATTTGACGAGCGCGAACACTTCGGCGCCGGCTGCTAATTCAAGTTCGGCGAGCGCGAGCCGCGTGACGGCGGCGACGAGTTTCTCCCCCCCGACGAGCTCCAGCGTGACGAAGGCGAGCGGGCTCTCGGTGGCGTCGATCTTGATGATGCGTCCCCGCAAAATGGTGCGCACGCTCGTGTCGGATGGCGGCGATTTCGCGAGCGCGACATCCGTCGCCTTTATCGCGACGCGCGTATGGCTTTCTTCAGCGAGCTGCGCGGCAACGAGAATTTCGCCCGCGGGATGCGCCAGTCGCGTCACGCCGAATCGCGCATCGACGGCTGCGACGTGCGCGGTCAGCGCATTGATGAGCCCGAAGCGTCCGCCCTCGATCAGCCGGCTCGCGCCGGGCAGAACGTCGAGCGGCGCGCCCTGCGCGACGATGCGGCCATGATCGAGAATGATCGCTTCGTCGGCGAGGCGCGCGATCTCTTCCGCAGAATGCGAGACGAGCACGATCGGCGTCCTGAATTCGTCGCGTAATCTTTCGATCAGCGTCATGATTTCCTGCCGCCGCGCGTAATCGAGCGACGCCATGGGTTCGTCCATCAGCAGCAGGCTCGGTGAGGACAGAAGCGCGCGGGCGAAGCCGACGCGCTGGCGCTCGCCCCCCGAAAGCGACGCCGGGCGACGGTCGAGAAGGTGACCGACGCCGAGCGTCTCGATGATGGCGTCGAAAGGCGCCGTGCGCTCGGTCTTCGGCGTGAAGTAGCGGCCGAACAGAATATTCGTGCGCACACTGAAGTGTGGAAAGAGCAGCGCGTCCTGGAAGACGACGCCGATGCGGCGTTTCTCCGGCGGCGTAAAAAGTCTGCGCTCCGTATCGACCAGCGTCACGCCATCGATCGCAATGCGTCCCCTGTCCGGACGCAACAGGCCGGCGATGAGATGGGCAAGCGTCGTCTTGCCGGCGCCCGATGGACCATGGAGCGCGAGAACGCGCGCGCGGCTCTCGAAAGCGCAGGCGAGGTCGAACCCCTTGTGCGCGAGACCTATGTCCAGCGAGATCATTTGCGCGCGATCCATCGCGACTGCAAAGCTTCCGACGCGAGAAGCGCGGCCACGGCGATCGCGGCCGAAATCGCAGCAAGCCGCATGGCGGAAGCGTCGCCGTCCGGCGCCTGCAGCAGCGCATATATTGCGGCCGGTATGGTGCGCGTCTCGCCGGGGATGCTCGAGACGAAAGTGATCGTCGCGCCGAATTCGCCGAGCGCCTTGGCGAAGCCGAGAATCGCGCCGACCAGAACGCCATTCGCCGCGAGAGGCAATTCAACGAGGGCGAAAGCATAAGCTCTGCTGGCACCGAGCGAGCGCGCGGCCGTCGTGAGACGTGGATCGACGCCCTCGAAAGCGAGACGCACGGGCCGCACCATGAGCGGAAAGCTCATCACGGCGGCGGCGAGCGCCGCGCCGGTCCAGCGAAACGCGAAGACGATCCCGAAATGGTTTGCGAGAAAGGCGCCGATCGGACCGTGGCGGCCGAAAAGAAGCAACAGCGCGAAGCCGGTGACGACCGGCGGCATCACGAGCGGCAGATGCACCAGCGCATTGATCGCGGCGTGTCCTGGAAATCGCCAACGCGCGAGCGCATAACCGATGACGATAGCGAGGGGCAGGGCGGCGAGGATCGCGACGCTCGCGACTTTCACGCTGAGGCCGATGGCGGTGAGATCGTCAGCCGAAAGGTCGAACACTGTCCTGGCGTTGCGCCTGTATGAAACGAACCTGAAGCGCTGCGGCCCACTTGCCTTCCGGACCGCGCGCCTTCAGGCTCGCAAGAATCATGTCAGACCGCGGCGCTGATCCAGCGCGACAGTTCGCCCTTCGCGGCCGCGCCGACCTTCTGCGCGGCGGCCTTGCCGTCCTTGAAGATGATCAGCGTCGGGATCGACCGGATGCCGAGCTTGCTGGCGACGGCCGGATTCTCGTCGATGTTGAGCTTGACCACTTTGACCTTGCCCTTCATCTCCGCGGCGATTTCTTCCAAGGCGGGCGCAATCATGCGGCAGGGTCCGCACCACTCGGCCCAGAAGTCGACAACGACGGGCTCGGCGGATTTCAACACTTCCTGCTCGAAAGTGGCGTCGGTAATTTTTTGCGTGGACATGAGGGGCCTTTCGTTGCGGGCCTTTTTAAAAGGATTCCGGCTGGAAAGTAGGAACGGCGCCGTCGCGCGTCAAGCACAAGCCGGGCGCATGCGCTCTATTGCTCGAGCTTATCGGATGAGAGGGAAAATCTATGAAGGGTCCTTAAACACAAAGAGCGGGGACGGCCGGGCCGATCCCCACTCTTTGGCACCCTGTCCTTTAACCGGCGTGAGCGCCTGGTCCCGAAGTCTTTGTGTCGCTTCGATAACCCCTCGCAGCGGCTCGTTCGTCGAGCCATGTCGCGAGTTGCGTTCCTACCGGCGTCCTCCCCGACTTGGACCGTTGCTGGGACTTAGAAAAGCTTAAACGCACTTTACGCTTAGGCTTACCCAATCAACTTGGCGAGACGGACACTATGACAAATTACATGGGCTGTCACTCGAAAATGTGCAGTCTGGCGAAATTTCAAGTCACATGCCGGGCAATTGAGCAATGCTCGCAAACCGGCGTGTCATAATGACGCAAAAGAAAAGAGCGCGGCTGTCCGCCGCGCTCGCATAAGTTGCAATCTGACGCATCCTTACAAAGGAATGTTGTCATGCTTCTTCCAGGGATTTTCCAGTTCCTTGTGACGCAGCAGCGCGAGCGCGCGCGCGATTCGCTTGCGCGTGCTATGCGGCATGATCACCTCGTCGATGTAGCCGCGCTCCGCGGCGACGAATGGTGAAAGGAAGCGGTCTTCATATTCCTTCGTGCGCTGCGCGATCTTGTCGGGATCGCCGATGTCGGCGCGGAAGATGATCTCGACGGCGCCCTTGGCGCCCATCACCGCGATTTGCGCCGACGGCCATGCGTAGTTGACGTCGCCGCGCAGATGTTTCGAGGCCATGACGTCATAGGCGCCGCCGAAAGCCTTGCGGGTGATGACCGTCACTTTCGGAACTGTAGCTTCAGCGTATGCGAAGAGCAGTTTCGCGCCATGCTTGATGAGGCCGCCATATTCCTGCGCCGTGCCCGGCAGGAAGCCCGGCACGTCGACGAAGGTGACGATCGGAATGTTGAAGCAGTCGCAGAACCGCACGAAGCGCGCCGCTTTCTTCGACGCGTCGATGTCGAGCACGCCGGCGAGCACCATCGGCTGGTTGGCCACAATGCCGACTGTACGCCCCTCGACGCGGCCGAAGCCGATGACGATGTTCTTTGCGTGCGCTTCCTGAAGCTCGAAGAAATCGCCCTCGTCGACGACCTTCGTGATCAGCTCCTTGATGTCGTAAGGCTTGTTCGGATTGTCGGGGATCAGCGTGTCGAGCGAATTGTCGAGACGGTCGACGTCGTCGAAGCTTGGCCATTCCGGCGGCTCCTCCGTGTTGGAGGAGGGCAGGAAGTCGATGAGGCGGCGCATCTGCAAAAGCGCCTCCACGTCATTGTCGTAGCCGCGGTCGGCGATGGAGCTCTTCGTCGTGTGGACGGAGGCGCCGCCGAGCTCCTCCGCCGTGACGGTCTCGTTCGTGACGGTCTTCACCACGTCCGGGCCGGTGACGAACATGTAGCTCGTGTCGCGCACCATGAAGATGAAGTCGGTCATCGCGGGCGAATAGACGTCGCCGCCGGCGCAAGGGCCCATGATCAGCGAGATCTGCGGAATGACGCCCGAGGCCATCACATTGCGCTGGAAGACCTCGCCATAGCCGCCGAGCGCCGCGACGCCCTCCTGGATGCGCGCGCCGCCCGCGTCGAACAGGCCGATGATCGGTGCGCGGTTCTTGAGCGCCATGTCCTGAAGCTTGGTGATCTTCTGCGCATGCGTCTCGGAAAGCGAGCCGCCGAAGACGGTGAAGTCCTTGGCGAAGACGAAGATGGCGCGGCCATTGACCGTGCCCCAGCCGGTGACCACGCCGTCCCCCGAGGTCTTCTCGCCCTGGTCCATGCCGAAGTCCGTGCAGCGATGCGTCACGAACATGTCGAATTCTTCGAAAGATCCCTGATCGAGCAGCAATTCGATTCGTTCGCGCGCCGTCAGTTTGCCGCGAGCGTGCTGCGCCTCGATGCGCTTGTGGCCGCCGCCCAGTCGCGCGGAGGCGCGGCGTTGTTCGAGACCGTCGATAATATGTTTCATGTCCAGCCCTGTTCGTCGTTCGTCGATATTTTCCTGCGCGCTTATAGTTTGCGCGAGCCGAGGCGCCAACGGGCGATATCGGCGCCCGTCAGCATGTAGAGCTGGTCGGGCGACGTCCGCTCCGCGAGATTAACGAGGTCCGTGCTCACGCCCATCATGCTCGCGTAACGCGAGAGCGTGGCGCGCATGCCGCCGTCATCGTAATTGCGCTCACGCACCAGCCCGCCTTCGGCGAGGTCGAAGCTCGTGGAATAATTGAACATCCTATGAACGCCGACGCGGCTTTCCGGCGGAATGACGCGCTTCTTGCCGCCCATCAGCGCATAGACGCAGGCCGAGTAGCAGCGGCCGGCCGCGACCGCCATGGCGCCGGAGGACTGGTCCGCAGCCGGCCGCGCGACGATAACCGCCATGCCGAGGCGACGAATCGCCTGGCCGAGCTCCATTGAGGCGACGACCTTGCCGCCGGGGGAATCGAGCAGAACGATTCCGTGAAGATTGCCGCCGCCGACGTTCTGGCGAACGAAAGCCAGAAAGGCGTCCGGCGTTCCCTCGACGATCTCGCCCTGCGCGGCGATCACCTGCGGGCAGCGCGCGCCGCAGGCGCCCGAGCCGAGACCGACGACGCGAAAGCCCATGTCCTCCGCGCGCGCCGCGAGGGTCGGGTGAAGGAGCGTCGAGAGAAGGAGAAGGAGAAAAAGTCGCAACAGCACGGCGCCGCTCTTGCCCATGTAATTCAAGTTTCCGCACTCGCTGTCGTTTCGCCGTCTGGCGTCGCAGACGATCCTAAAGCGTCATTGCGCCGCGGTGAAGAGGCCGGGCGGAGGCTTTTTCATAGAAAAACGAGCGACAACTCCTCGCTCGAGCATAGGAGACGCCGCTGACGGGCTGGAGGGCGCGCTCCGCCGGACAGATCGGATCTTCCCATGTCCGCGTCGGGCGTTGTGGCGCCGCCGTCAGCCTCGTCGGCGCGATCGCCGTCGACTTGTCTCTTCCATGAAGCATATTCTAGGAAATGGTGGGCGGTGAGAGGATCGAACTCCCGACATTCTCGGTGTAAACGAGATGCTCTACCAGCTGAGCTAACCGCCCGAAAGCGTCCAGAACGCGGCCGCGAGAACGCTTTTAAAGACGCCGCGAACGCGAGGCAAGCGGACAGGAAGATGTGAAACGGGAACGGCCATCGGAAGCGTTCCGACGGCCGTGAAAGGAATCCTGACTGCTCACCCCATTCGCCCGGAGCGCGGGCGTTTTACTTCGCCTTGTTGAGCGCGGCCTTCAGCGTCGCGCCAGGCTTGAAGCGGGCGCTCTTCGAGGCCGGAATCTTGATCTCTTCGCCGGTCGCCGGATTGCGGCCCTTGCCGGCGGCGCGCTTCTTCACCGAGAAGGTGCCGAACCCGACGAGACGGACTTCGTCGCCCTTTTTCAGCGCCTTGGTGATGCCGTCGATCACAGCGTCGATCGCAGCAGCCGCCGCAGCCTTCGAGGTCTCCGTCTCGTTCGCGACGTGCTCGACCAGTTCCAATTTGTTCATGGCCTTTTCCTTCTCCAATCGCGCTGCGGGGCCGACGATCTTCCGCTGGAAACCGTGCCGCGGCCTCGAATCGTCAGCGCGTAGCGATGGGGAGTGTTGGGTCCGAATCGCAGGAAAAGCAAGGCGTTCACGGCGGACAGAGCCAGAAACCGCCGGAAAACCGGGGAAAATCCCCGCTGCAACGCGGAAAGACCGGAAAACAGGCCGGTTGCGCGATTTTTGAACGGCGACGCGGGCCTTTCGGCGCGACGCTCCAACGAAAAGAGCCCCGTCTGCTCGACGAGGCTCTCATCATGGTTTTGACTGGCCGCGGTCAGTGCGCCCGAACGCCCGAGCCGTCGTCTTCGGCTATCCCGGAGCGCTTCGAGAGCGCCGCGGCGTCCTCCTCCCAAACGATCGGCGTGGGCTGGGAGACCAGCGCGTGCTGGAGAACTTCCTCCATCCGCGCCACCGGCACGATTTCGAGCCCGTTCTTCACCGCGTCCGGGATGTCCGCCAGATCCTTGGCGTTCTCCTCCGGGATCAGCACCTTCTTGATTCCGCCGCGCAACGCCGCGAGCAGTTTCTCCTTCAGGCCGCCGATCGGCAGGACACGGCCGCGCAAGGTGATTTCGCCAGTCATGGCGATATCGGCGCGAACCGGAATGCCGGTGATGATCGAGACGATCGCCGTGGCCATCGCCACGCCTGCCGACGGTCCATCCTTCGGCGTCGCGCCTTCCGGCACATGCACGTGAATGTCGCGGCGGTCGAACAGCGGCGGCTCGACGCCGAAGTCGACGGCGCGCGAGCGGACATAGGACGCCGCCGCGGAGATCGACTCCTTCATCACGTCGCGCAGATTGCCCGTGACCGTCATCTTGCCCTTGCCGGGCATCATGACGCCTTCGATCGTCAGCAATTCGCCGCCGACCTCCGTCCAGGCGAGGCCCGTGACGACGCCCACCTGATCCTCTAGTTCCGCCTGGCCGTAGCGATATTTCGGAACGCCCAGATAGTCCGCGATATTGTCCGCCGTGACGACGATCCTGGCCGTCTTCTTGAGCAGGATCTCCTTCACCGCCTTGCGGGCGAGGTTGGAGATTTCACGCTCCAGATTGCGCACGCCCGCTTCGCGCGTATAGCGGCGAATGAGTTCGAGCAGGCCGTCCTCGGCGATCATCCATTCCTCCGGCGCGAGGCCGTGCTTGTGCACCGCATTGGGGATGAGGTGCTTGCGCGCGATCTCGGCCTTCTCGGCTTCCGTGTAGCCGGCGATGCGGATGATCTCCATGCGGTCCATCAGCGGCGCCGGAATGTTCAGCGTGTTCGCGGTTGTCACGAACATGACATTCGAAAGGTCGTAGTCGACCTCGAGGTAATGATCGTTGAACGAAGCGTTCTGCTCCGGGTCCAGCACCTCGAGCAGCGCCGATGACGGATCGCCCCGGAAGTCCATGCCCATCTTGTCGATCTCGTCGAGCAGGAAGAGCGGGTTGGACGTCTTGGCCTTGCGCATCGACTGGATGATCTTGCCGGGCATCGAGCCGATATAGGTGCGGCGATGCCCGCGGATTTCCGCTTCGTCACGCACGCCGCCGAGCGACATGCGAACGAATTCGCGCCCCGTGGCCTTCGCGATCGACTTGCCGAGCGACGTCTTGCCGACACCGGGCGGGCCGACGAGACACAGGATCGGGCCCGTTAGCTTGTTGGCGCGGCTCTGCACGGCGAGATATTCGAGGATGCGCTCCTTGACCTTCTCGAGGCCGAAATGCTCCGCGTCGAGCACTTCCTCGGCCTGTCCCAGATCACGCTTCACCTTGGAGCGCTTGCCCCACGGGATCGACAGGATCCAGTCGAGATAGTTGCGCACCACCGTGGCTTCGGCCGACATGGGCGACATCTGGCGCAGCTTCTTGAATTCGGCGACCGCCTTGTCGCGCGCCTCCTTCGAGAGCTTGGTGTTCTTGATGCGCTCCTCGAGCTCGGCGAGATCGTCCTTGCCGTCCTCGTCGCCCAGCTCCTTCTGGATCGCCTTCATCTGCTCGTTGAGATAATATTCGCGCTGCGTCTTCTCCATCTGGCGCTTGACGCGCGTGCGAATACGTTTCTCGACCTGAAGGACGGAGATTTCACTCTCCATCAGCGACAGGCACTTCTCAAGACGGCGGGCGACGTTGATCGTCTCCAGCACGTCCTGCTTGTCGGCGATCTTGACCGAAAGATGCGAGGCGATGGTGTCGGCGAGCTTCGAGAAATCGTCGATCTGCGTCACCGCGCCGACGACCTCGGACGACACGCGCTTGTTGAGCTTCACATAGCTTTCGAATTCGGCGACGACCGAGCGGCCGAGCGCCTCGACTTCGACGGGCGAACCCATGTCGTCGGCGATGGCTTCCGCGTCGGCCTCATAGTAATCGTCGGTGCGCGAATAATTGCGCACGCTGGCGCGGGCCACGCCCTCCACGAGCACTTTCACCGTGCCGTCGGGAAGCTTGAGAAGTTGCAGCACCGAGGCGAGCGTGCCGACCGAATAGATCGCGTCGGTCGCCGGGTCGTCGTCGCCGGCGTTCTTCTGCGTGGCGAGCAGGATCAGCCGGTCGGTCTTGGTGACCTCCTCCAGCGCCCGGATGGATTTCTCGCGCGCCACGAAAAGGGGCACGATCATGTGCGGAAAGACGACGATGTCGCGCAGGGGCAGGACAGGATAGCTATCAACCGCACCCGGCGTGATGGCGTCGCGCTTTTCGTTCGTCATTTGGTCTCGTCCTGTCATCGTTGCGCGTCCCAGTATAGGCGACGCGGACTACTGTGCCGAGCGGATTTTGGGACTAGCAAAGTTTGGGCCGCGGGGCGTTCGCTCATGCGCCCGCACGCCCGTCGAGGCTCCCGGCTTGTCTCAGCCCGCACAACCTCGTTAACGGAGAAATGGGATACGCGAACTGGCGATTCAAGGACGCTGCAAGCCGCGGATGAGCGCGGCTTGCGTCAGGTCAAGGATATGGCGTCGGCGCGCGCATCATGCGCTGGCGCCGCCGCTCTTCTCGTTGCGTTCCGCATAAATATACAACGGACGCGCCTTGCCCTCGACGACTTCGGGGCCAATCACCACCTGCTCGACGCCCTCGAGGCCCGGCAGGTCGAACATCGTGTCGAGCAGAATGCCCTCCATGATCGAGCGCAGGCCACGGGCGCCGGTATGGCGTTCGATGGCCTTGCGAGCGACGGCGGACAGCGCGTCGTCCTGGAAGGTGAGCTCGACATTCTCCATCTCGAACAGCCGCTGATACTGCTTGACCAGCGCGTTCTTGGGCTCGGTGAGGATCTTCTTCAGCGCGTCCTCGTCGAGATCCTCGAGCGTCGCGATCACCGGCAGGCGGCCGACGAACTCCGGAATCAGACCGAATTTCAACAAATCTTCGGGTTGCACCTGACGGAAGATGTCGCCGGTGCGGCGGTCGTCCGGCGCCTGAACCGTGGCGCCGAAACCGATCGACGTGGAGCGTCCGCGCGCCGAGATGATCTTCTCGAGGCCGGCGAAGGCGCCGCCGCAGATGAACAATATGTTCGTCGTGTCGACCTGCAGGAACTCCTGCTGCGGATGCTTGCGCCCGCCCTGCGGCGGCACGGAGGCGACCGTGCCCTCCATGATCTTGAGCAGCGCCTGCTGGACGCCCTCGCCCGACACGTCTCGGGTAATGGACGGATTGTCGGATTTGCGGGAAATCTTGTCGATTTCGTCGACATAAACAATGCCGCGCTGGGCGCGTTCGACATTGTAGTCGGAGGCCTGCAGCAGCTTCAGGATGATATTTTCGACATCCTCGCCGACATAGCCCGCCTCGGTCAGCGTCGTGGCGTCGGCCATGGTGAAGGGCACGTCGAGGATGCGGGCGAGCGTCTGCGCGAGCATGGTCTTGCCGACGCCGGTCGGGCCGATCAGCAGGATGTTCGACTTTGCGAGCTCCACGTCGCCGTGCTTGGTGGCGTGGTTCAGTCGCTTGTAATGATTGTGGACCGCGACCGACAGGACGCGCTTCGCCTGCGCCTGGCCGATCACATAATCGTCCAGAACCTTGCAGATTTCCCGCGGGGTGGGAATGCCGTCTCGCTGCTTGACCAGCGAGGACTTGTTCTCCTCGCGGATGATGTCCATGCAGAGTTCGACGCATTCGTCGCAGATGAACACCGTCGGACCGGCGATCAGCTTGCGGACTTCGTGCTGGCTCTTCCCACAAAACGAGCAGTAAAGCGTGTTCTTGGAATCGCCGCCGCCGACTTTGCTCATGTTATTCTCCTGAAGGGGCGATCCGACGACGAATCGACCCAAACATGTGTTACCGGCATCAGCCTAACAAAAGGTGGAAAGCGATGTTTGCGTTTCCGCCTTTCGGGGTCTACCGCGTCGACGCGTTCCTGCGCCTGTGTGCCCGCACCTCAAGGCTCCCATTTTATTGGAGGCCGGCCCGGTTTTGCAACCTTGTCATAAATGAACCGGATAGCAAGTTCCGGGCCTGGGGCGGTTCAGCTCAGAATCTTCGGAACCCGGTTCAGCCGGAGCCTGTAGGCGTCCGGCATGCCGCTGCCCAGCAGCGGCCGCAAATAGAGGCGGAAGGCGTCCGTGACGTCCGTCCCGCAGGGGCTGATGAACTCATCCGGCATGACTTTGGTCTTGGCTGCGATTTCTTCAAGGGGCGTCAGCTGGTAGTCCACGGAATAAAAGCCGGTGCGATGGATCGTCACCGAGCCGTCGCGTCCTCCCCAGAGGCCATATTGGACGGCCTTTTCGCCCACTTCGCGGGCTTCGCGCTGGTCCACGTCCGAGACGCAACCCACGAAGCTGCGCTGCACATAGCCGAAAGTGTCGGCGCGAACGCGCTTGAATCCGAGCTTTTCTTTCACAAGCTGGGTCAATTCGTCCGCCAGCGCCCCACCCCCGAGGTGTACATTGCCATGGGCGTCGCGCTCGACCTGCCTGGCGAGCTTTTCGGCGATGGGCGTGTGATTCTCGTCGCAGACGCCCTCGGAAACGGCGACGACGCAGCGTCCGTATTTGTCCATGGTCGCCTTCACGTCGGCGAGGAACTTCTCGATGACGAAGGCGCGTTCGGGAATGTAGATGAGATGCGGTCCGTCATCGGGGAACTTCTTGCCGAGCGCCGATGCGGCCGTGAGAAAGCCCGCGTGGCGGCCCATGACGACGGCGATATAGACGCCGGGCAGGGCCCAGTTGTCGAGATTGGCGCCGGCGAAAGCCTGCGCCACCCAGCGGGCCGCGGAGGGAAAGCCGGGCGTGTGGTCGTTGATCATCAGGTCGTTGTCGATCGTCTTGGGGATGTGGATGGCGCGGAGCGGATAGCCTGCGCTCCTCGCCTCCTGCGAGACGATGCGGACCGTGTCGGAGCTGTCGTTGCCGCCGATATAAAAGAAGCAACCGACGCCATGGGCGCGCAGCACCTTGAAAATTTCCTGACAATATTTCAGGTCTGGCTTGTCGCGGGTGGAGCCCAGCGCCGAGGACGGCGTGTTTGCGACCATTTCGAGATTGTGGGTGGTCTCCTGCGTCAGATCGAGGAAGTCCTCATTGACGATGCCGCGCACGCCATGGAAGGCGCCATAGATTCGCTCGACCTCTCGGAACTTGCGTGATTCCAGCACCGTGCCGACGAGCGACTGGTTGATGACGGCGGTGGGTCCGCCGCCCTGTGCGACAAGGACCTTGGAGAAATCGATGGCGGTCACGAAGGGGCTCCTATTTAGCGCCAGCGGCGACATGCCCGCCCCGAGGCGGAGAGTCGGCGGCGCGCTTGAACCGGCGCGCAATTGCGGCGCTCGATTGTCGATTCGTCGCCGGCGGGCGGCAACTTAAAGCGTTTTCGAGCGAAGTGGAAACCGGTTCGCGTGAAGAAAATGCGTCGAGCGAAGAGATTCCGGGCCATTCCGGTTCAATCTGAACCTGAATGGCCTGGTCGCCGGCGCAATTCGCCGCAACCGCGCCCCTCCGTGGCGATCGCCCTGTCTCGAGGCGTCGCGGATGGTTGAAGCCGGGCTGGCGGATGATGCTTGCGCCGCGTCGACGCCCGGCGGGCGATTTGATCGCAAATCGCGGCGCGCGCGGGCGACGAAAGCGCGCCGAAGCGGAGTCGCCAAAATCATTCTGAAGACGCTCGGTAAAAAATAGCCCGGCCGACGCCGGGCTAATGTTCTGCCGGATTACACGAGCTGTCCGTGGCAATGCTTGTATTTCTTGCCCGAGCCGCAGGGGCAGGCTTCGTTTCGGCCCACCTTGCCCCAGGTCGAGGGGTCGGCGGGGTCGCGGACGGGCGCGGGGGCTAGGGCCTGCGGCGAGAAATCCGACGATGCGAGGCGCGCATTGAGGTCTTCGAGCGCCGTCTGTTCAGCGCTGACGCCCGCGGAAATGGCGACCGGATCGGGGTGCATCATCTCCATTGGCGGCAGTTCCGGCGGCGCCGAGGGCGGCGCCTCGAAGCTGACCTCGACGCGCATCAGCTGCGCGGTGACGGTCTCGTCCCAATGGCTCATGAGGCTGCGGAACAGTTCCAGCGCCTCGGACTTGTATTCGTTGAGCGGATCGCGCTGCGCCATGCCGCGCCAGCCGATGACCTGGCGCAGATGGTCGAGCGCGACGAGATGCTCGCGCCACAGCGTGTCGAGCGACTGCAGCACAACCTGCTTTTCGATCATGCGCATGAGCGGCGCAGTGTTCCTCTCGACGCGCGCTTCATAGGCGGCGTCGGCCGCATCCAGCAGGCGCTCCTTGATCTCCTCGTCGGCGATGCCTTCTTCCTTCGCCCAGTCGGCGACCGGCTCGTTGAGATTGAGTTTCGCCTTGACCTCCTCGGCGAGCCCCTCGACGTCCCATGCTTCGGCGTAAGCGTCATGCGGAATGTGGCGCGACACGAGATTGTCGACCACCTCGGCGCGCATGTCGGAGACCTGCTCCTCGACACTCTCCTCACCCATGATTTCGCGCCGGCGCTCGAAGATGACCTTGCGCTGGTCGTTCATGACATTGTCGAACTTGAGGATGTTCTTGCGAATGTCGAAGTTGCGCGCCTCGACCTTGTGTTGCGCTTTCTCGATCGCCTTGTTGATCCACGGATGGACGATCGCCTCGCCCTCCTGCAGCCCGAGCTTGACGAGCATGGAGTCCATGCGCTCGGAGCCGAAGATGCGCATCAGATCGTCCTGCAGCGACAGGAAGAACTTGGAGCGGCCGGGATCGCCTTGGCGGCCCGAGCGGCCGCGCAGCTGGTTGTCGATGCGGCGGCTCTCGTGGCGCTCCGTGCCGATGATGTAGAGGCCGCCGGCGGCCAGCGCCTTCTCCTTGAAGGCCGCGACTTCCTCGCGGATCTCGGCTTCCCTGGCGGCGCGCGCGTCGCCTTCGAGGCCGGCGCATTCCTGTGCGACGCGCATCTCGACATTGCCGCCGAGCTGAATGTCCGTGCCGCGGCCGGCCATGTTGGTGGCGATGGTGATCGCGCCCGGAACGCCGGCCTCCGCGACAATATAGGCTTCCTGTTCGTGGAAGCGGGCGTTGAGCACCGCGAACATCTTCGACGGCTCGCCGGAACGCGCCGCCTTGTAGAGCTCCGACAATCCCTTGCCGTCGGCGAAGTCGATCATCTTGTAGCCCTGCTGGACCAGGAACTCCGCGAGTTGCTCCGACTTCTCGATCGAGGTCGTGCCGACGAGCAGCGGCTGCATGCGCGCATTGGCGTCCTTGACCTCTTCGAGGATCGCGCCGAGTTTCTCCTTCGCCGTGCGATAGACCTCGTCGTCGTCATCGCGGCGCTGAACCGGACGGTTCGTGGGAATCTCCACGACGTCGAGCCTGTAGATCTCGGCGAATTCATTGGCCTCGGTCGCGGCCGTGCCGGTCATGCCGGCGAGCTTGTCGTAGAGGCGGAAATAGTTCTGGAAGGTGATCGAGGCGAGCGTCACGTTCTCCGGCTGGACCTGCACGCGCTCTTTCGCCTCCAGCGCCTGATGAAGCCCTTCCGAGTAGCGGCGGCCCGGCATCATGCGGCCGGTGAATTCGTCGATTATGACCACCTCGCCCTTGCGGACGATATAGTCCTTGTCCTTCTGGAAGAGCTTGTGGGCGCGCAGCGCCTGATTGACGTGATGGACCAGCGTGACGTTGTGGGCTTCGTAGAGCGCCCCCTCCGTCAGCGCGCCGGCGTCGATCAGCAGCTGCTCCATGTGCTCGTTGCCGGCGTCGGTGAGGCTGATCGAGCGCTGCTTCTCGTCGAGGTCATAGTCCTCGGCGGAGAGCTTCGGGATGAGACGGTCGATCGTATTGTAGAGATCCGACTTGTCGTCCACGGCGCCGGAGATGATGAGCGGCGTGCGCGCCTCGTCGATGAGAATCGAGTCCACCTCGTCCACGATCGCGAAATTATGCCCGCGCTGCACCATCTGCGCGAACTCGTATTTCATATTGTCGCGCAGATAATCGAAGCCGAATTCGTTATTGGTGCCGTAGGTGATGTCGCAGTTGTAGGCATCGGAGCGGCCTTCGTCGGAAAGGTCGTGGACGACGCAGCCGACGGTCATGCCGAGGAAGCGGTAAATCTGACCCATCCAGTCGCTGTCGCGCTTGGCCAGATAGTCGTTGACGGTGACGACATGCACGCCCTTGCCGGCGAGCGCGTTCAGATAGACGGCGAGCGTGGCGACGAGGGTCTTGCCTTCGCCGGTGCGCATTTCCGCGATCGCGCCCTCGTGCAGCACCATGCCGCCGATGAGCTGGACGTCGAAGTGGCGCTGGCCGAGCGTGCGCTTCGCCGCCTCGCGAACGGTGGCGAAGGCGGGAACGAGCAGGTCGTCGAGCGTCTTGCCGGCGGCGAGCTGTTCACGGAATTCCTCCGTGCGGGCGCGCAGCTCCTCGTCGGAGAGAGCTTCTAGCTGCGGCTCCAGCGCATTGATGGCCTTGACTTTCGGCGCATAGGTCTTGAGGCGGCGGTCATTGGCCGTGCCGAAAATCTTCTTGGCGATGGCGCCGAGCATCCCGCAAACCTTTCTAACGATGGCGCGCCGCCGCCGGGGCGCGCGCAGAATCGGCGGGCGGGGCGGAGCGTCGCAAAGCTTTGGAAAAGCAACCGCTTGTGACGGCGACCGGGACTCCGGGCGTCAGGGCCGACGCGGCATTTCCGCCGGAGAGATAAGGGGGTGGGGAAGCCTTGTCAATGTAAGGGGCGCCTTGGCAAAGTCGCTCTCGGGCAGACTTGGCCGCTGCGGCCATCGGGTGGACTTCCTCGTCCTTCGAGACGCCGCCTGCGGCAGCTCCTCAGGATGAGGAAGTCCGTCCGACGTCTTGATTTCCGCTCTTTTGTCCTTCGAGACGGCCTCTACGATGCCTCCTCAGGATGAGGGAGCGGAAATCAGACCTTCAATCGGGTGGTCGGAAAGCGGCGACCGACGAGAGTTTTCCTCGATGTAACGAGGCAGAGTTGAATGGCCAGAAACAAGAATCAGCATTGGGTTCCGGACAGTTATCTGCGAGCATGGGTTGATCTCAATACACCAGCCGGGCACGAGCCATTTGTCCATTTGTTTGACAGAAAGGGCGGCAACCATCGACGCCGTAGTCCCGGTAACATAATGAAAAAGCCCGAGCTCTACACAATTTTCAGGGGTAAAGAGCGAGACCTCAGCATTGAGGATCATTTCGCACAGAAAATAGAGCCTGAGTTTATCCGCGTTCGTGCTTTGATCGAAAGCGCTGGCCACGTCGGAATGCAAGAAGTTGCCGCGCTTTACGGATTTGTTGCGGCAATGATTGCGCGACCTCCACGGCAAATCGAGCATATGAAACAGCATTGGGCTCGCATATTCCAGAAAGCGCGAAACATACGGATCCGCTCAAATGTTCAAATGCCGCCCACGTTAGTGAGCGGTCCCAAGATAGCGCTCGAAGAAATTCAGCAGATGGCAAGCGATCCAATGGGAACTTGGTTTCCGGACTTCGTAAACGCGAACATCAACGTCATTTCACAACGCTTTGGTTGCGATATACTCATCAATGAATCTCCGCACCCTTTCTTAACTAGCGACAATCCCGCTGTTATCTGTTTCCCAAACAGCAGGGGAAACGAGCGGCGCATGGTCCCAAGGGGGTTAGGTTCGCGCGGGTGTGAGATCACGATGCCGATTTCACCTAGATTCGCTCTGCGTTTCAGTCACAGGCCTCCTGGCCTCTATGACTGGATCACGCTTGGCTGGGAAGGAGTATTCGATATCAACTTTCGTACAATCACGAAGGCACATGAGACAATCGTTAGCGACTGTGAGGACTTATTTTTCGTACAAACCATTGTTGACAGAGTGGCGGCTGTCGACAGCGCATAAACGGAGGGGCGTTCACGGTGCCTCCGTGATGTCCCGAAACGGCTTCGGCATCCGCCCGCTTTTCAAGAGCCGCGAGAAAATCGCCAAGCCGCCCGGCTCATTGCCGTTGGGATGCACGAGCACGATCGAGCCCGCCCGCGGCGGCGGGCCGAGCGCCAGCCAGGAATCCGCCCCCAGCGCCACGAGATGGCGTTCCCGCAGCTTCTCCAGCAGCGCGCCGTCGGCGACGAGCCCGGGAAAGCGGAAGAAGACCGACGGCGTCTCGCCATGGGCGATGAGCAACTTCTCGGTTTCGAAAATCTCGCGGTCGAGATCGACGCCCGGCCGCAGCAGATAATTTTGCGCGTCCTTCAGCCCGGGAACGTAAGGGTGAGAATAGGAGTGGTTGGCCCAGGAGATGGCTAGCGCGCCGGAGCGGACCTTCTCCTGCAGCCAGGCGAAATCCTCGGCGTGATGCGCGATCCAGCCGCCCGAGACCGCGAGCGTCAGCGGCGTTCCCGGCCCCTGCGCGGCGACCTCATCTATGAAGGCGTGGTCGAGCGGCTTGTGGCTGGGGCAGAGATCGCCGGTGATGAAGGCGCCGCCGCCCTTGCCGTGGATGAGCCCGGCGTTGACCAGCGCCGGGGGCCTCGCCGGATCGGCCGGCGGCCTGACGGCTTGCAGGAAGCGCGTCTCCGCCTGCTCCTCCTCGCTCGTCTGCGCGCAGCGCCAGCAGGCGGCGCGCTCCAGCGTGGTCTCCAGCGACCGGGGATCGACGGTGAGAAGCAGCTTCTCACCGTCGATGGTCATGCGGCGGATGACGAGGCGGATCGCCTCCCCTTGCGCGCAGCTCTCGAAAACGGGCGCATAATCGCGCACCCGCGCGCCCGTCGCCGCGGGCGAGGGGGCGATTGTCGCGGGAGCGCAGGCTTCCCCGGCGCGCGCCGTTGTGGCGGCGGCGAGGCTCGCGCAGAATAGCAGGGAGAAGAGGGTTCGTTTCACGCGCGCGATCATGACCAAAAACCCGCCAATTGAGAAGCCGACGCTTGAAATCGAAACCGGCGAATCGGCCGAGGTCGCCGCGCGGCTCGGCGCGGAAGTCGCGGCGCGCTTCGGGCCGCGCGACGAGGCGCCGCTGTCGATCGTCGCGCGCGATGCGTCCGGCGCGCTGATCGGAGGCCTGAATGGCGTCAGCCACTGGCGCTGGCTTTATGTCCGTCACCTGTGGGTGTCCGACGCGCAGCGCGGCCGCGGACTTGGCGGAAGGCTGATGGAGGAGGCCGGGCGCGCCGCCCTCGCGCGCGGCTGCATCGGCGTCTATATCGACACATTCGATCCGCGCGTCGCGGATTTCTACGAACGCGCCGGCTTCTCGCGGGTCGGCGAGATCGCGGATTTTCCGCCCGGCGGCCAGCGGATTTTTCTGAGCAGGCGTTTGCGATGACGATGAAGGCAATGGTCCTGCGGCGGCCGAACACGCCGCTCGTGATGGAGGAGCGTCCGCTCCCGGCGCCCGGCGAAGGCGAGTTGCGCCTGCGCGTCGAAGCCTGCGGCGTCTGCCGCACGGACCTTCACGTCGTCGACGGCGAACTCACGCAGCCAAAGCTCCCGATCATACCGGGCCACGAGATCGTCGGGCGCGTCGAGGCGCTGGGGCCGGGCGTTTCCGGTTTCACGCCCGGCCAGCGCGTCGGCGTGCCCTGGCTCGGCCACACATGCGGCCATTGCCCCTATTGCGCCAGCGCGCGCGAAAATCTCTGCGACGATCCGCTCTTCACCGGCTATACGCGCGATGGCGGCTATGCGACCCACGCCGTCGCCGACGCCTCCTACAGTTTCGCGCTGCCCGACGAGGGCGATCCGGCGACGCTCGCGCCGCTCCTCTGCGCCGGGCTCATCGGCTGGCGCACGCTGAAAATGGCGGGTGCGGCGAGTGTGATCGGCATATACGGGTTTGGCGCGGCCGCTCATATCATCGCGCAGGTCGCGATCCAGCAGGGCAAGCGCGTGCACGCCTTCGTGCGGCCGGGAGACGCGCCCGCGGCCGAATTCGCGCGCTCGCTCGGCGCCGCCTCCGCGCAGGATTCCGACGCGTCCGCGCCCGAGAAGCTCGACGCCGCGCTGATCTTCGCCCCCGTCGGCGCGCTCGTGCCGCGCGCGCTGGCCGCGACGAGGAAGGGCGGCGCGGTGGTGTGCGGCGGCATCCATATGAGCGACATTCCGGCCTTTCCCTATGCGCTATTGTGGGAGGAGCGGCGGCTCTTGTCCGTCGCCAATCTCACGCGTGAGGACGCCCGCGAGTTTCTCTCGCTCGCGCCGACATTGGCGCTAGAGATACATGCGGTTCGCTATCCCCTCGCGCAGGCCAATGAGGCGTTGAATGATCTGCGCGACGGGCGCCTGCAGGGCGCCGCGGTGCTGATCCCATGACGAAGGGCGTGCTCGCCTTCAGCCGCGCGCGAGCACTGACGGGAGAGAGCTGCATATCGCCCCGACGATAGCAGCGATATCCCGCGCCGCGTCGATGCGCAGCCATCCGATCTCGCCCGTGTCCTTCGCCATCTGCGCCTGAAGCACGTCGCGCGTCGCGTCGGACACGTCGTTGAAGCGGTTTTCGACCCGCGCGACGCGGCGAGCGAGATCGACGTCGAGCCACACGCCAGAAAAGGGAACGCCGAGTCCGCGCGCGATATTTTCGATTTCCCCGCGGTCCTGCGGACGATCAAGCACCGCATCGACGATCACCGGCCAGCCCGTCGCGGCGACGCGCGCCGCCGCCGTGAACATGTCGCGATAGACGCGCGCGGACACGTCGCTCCCATAGGCCTGTTGCGGCAGGCGCTCCGTCGGCCCCACGCCGAACATGCGCTTGCGGATACGGTCGCTGTTGATCGTGCGCGCGCCGGGCGCCGCGCCGAGACGCGGCGCCAAGGCCGCCGCGACGCTCGACTTGCCCGAGCCGCTGAACCCGCCGATGGCGACGATTGCGCCATGCGACGGCGCGAGCAGCTCGCGCGCGAGATTCAGATAGAGGCGTGATTTTTCGGCGTGCCCCTGCGACGCCTCCACATGCGCGCGGATCGACGCGCGCATCGACATGAAGAAGGGCAGGAGCGGCAAGCCGTCGATCTCGTCGCGCGCATCGAGATAACGGTTCAGAGCCACATTGGCGAGATCGCGCAGATCGACGCGCCACAGATCCATCAGCAGGAAAGCGAAATCATAGAGAACGTCGATCGTCGATATGTCGTCGGAAAATTCCAGACAGTCGAAGGGCGTCGGCTCGCCCTCGAAGAGGCAGATGTTGCGCAGGTTCAGATCGCCGTGACAGGGGCGCACCTTGCCCGCAATCCTGCGGGCATCGAGCCGCGCAGCCTGCGCCTCAAGCGGCCCGCGCAATCGCGCGACATGCGCGTCGATTTCCGCCGGCGCCGCCGCCGAGGCTTCGCGCAGGCTCGCGTCGATGTTGTCGACGATCCTGCCCAACGCCGCCACGCCGCCGCGCACATAATCGGGCGGCTCCGCGTCCTGAACCTGCGCGACATGACGCGCGAGCCGCTCGATCATGTCGCGCGTGAGCCGGCCGGCGAGCGCCATTTTTTCGAAAAGCGCGTCATCGTCGAAGCGGCGCATCACGACGACGGCGTCTATCGTCTCGCCTGCGCCATCGAGCGCGAGGCTTCCATCCTTTTCCCGCGTCACGCGCCTTGCGCCGAGGTAGAGACGAGGCGCGTATCGGCGATTGAGCGCGACCTCGCGCTCGCACATTTCTAGGCGTAGCCGCGGCGTCGAGAAATCGAGATAAGGAAAACGAACCGCGCGCTTGAGCTTGTAGACCCGCTCCTTGCCGAGCAGCACGATGGAGATATGCGTCGTGACGGTCTCCTGCGCGCCGCCGTCGAGCGTGGAGAGAAAACGGACAGTCTCATCCTGCGCATTCGTGCTCATGAATGATCCATATCGTTTTCCCAGCGTTTGACGAAAGCGGACTTGGCGATATGCGCGAGCGCCGCGTAGCCGATCAGGAAACCGCCGACGACTGGCCAGTAGCTCCATGGGAGCGGCGTGAAGCCGAAGACATTCGCAAACGGCGAATAGGGCAGCGCCGCGCCGAACAGGCAGACCGCAATGGTGGTCGCGATGAGCGCGCCGCTCGCGCGGCTCTGGAAAAAGGGAATCCGGTTGGTGCGTATGATGTGAATGATGAGCGTTTGCGTCAGCAGGGATTCGACGAACCATCCGGTCTGGAAGAGCGAGGGCTTGTTCCAGGCGTCGAAGACGGCGAGCATGAGGATGAATGTCGCATAGTCGAAGATGGAGCTGATCGGCCCGACATAGATCATGAATTTGGCGATGCCGCCGATATCCCATTTGCGCGGGCGCGTGAGATATTCCTCGTCGACATTGTCCGTCGGAATGGCCGTCTGCGAAAAATCGTATAGAAGGTTGTTGGTGAGAATCTGGATGGGCGTCATCGGCAAGAAGGGCAGGAAGACGCTCGCGCCGAGCACGCTGAACATGTTTCCGAAGTTCGAGCTCGCCCCCATCTTCACATATTTGAGAATGTTGGCGAAGACCTTGCGGCCTTCGATGACTCCGTCGTTGAGCACCGCGAGGCTTTTCTCCAGCAGGATGATGTCGGCGGATTCGCGCGCGATGTCGACGGCGGTGTCGACCGAAATGCCGACGTCCGCAGCCTTCAACGCAGGGCCGTCATTGATGCCGTCGCCGAGATAGCCGACGACATGGCCCTGTCGTCGAAGCGCTGCGACGACGCGGGCCTTCTGCGGCGGCGTCAGCTTGGCGAATACGGTTGTCGAGGCGGCGCATGCGGCGAGCTGCGCGTCGTCCATGCGATCGATTTCCGCGCCGAGCGCGAGACGATCGACCTGCAGGCCGACGTCGTGACAGATCTTGCGCGTGATGATGTCATTGTCGCCGGTGAGAATCTTCACGGCCACGCCGCCCTTCGCCAGATTGGCGATGGCCTGCGCGGCGCTATCCTTGGGCGGATCGAGAAAGGCTATGTAGCCCAGCAGCGTCAGACCGGTTTCGTCGGCGGTGGAATATACGTCCTGTTCCGGCGGCATTTCCTTGTAGGCGACGGCGACGACCCTGAAGCCGTCGGCGTTCAGCTCCGCCATCTCCTGCTGCGCGGTAGAAAGATGCGAGGGGTCGAGCGGCCCGCAGGCGTCGACGGAATCGAAACGCGTGGAGACGGCGAAGATTTCCTCCACCGCGCCCTTGCAGATGAGTAGATGCTGGCCATCGTCGCGCTGCACGACGACCGACAGCCGACGCCGCTCGAAATCGAATGGAATTTCGTCGATCTTCGTGAAGCTGTGCCGGGGTTGCAGCCGTTCCTCGATCTCCGCATGTTGCAGGACCGCGATGTCCAGCAGGTTTTTAAGCCCGGACTGGAAATGACTGTTGAGATAGGCGAACTCCAGCACGCGGTCGGAATCTTTTCCGTAAATATCGAGGTGGCGCTTCAGGATGATCCGGTCCTGAGTCAGCGTGCCGGTCTTGTCGGTGCAGAGCACGTCCATCGCGCCGAAATTCTGTATGGCGTTGAGTCGCTTGACGATGACCTTCTCGCGCGAGATCGCCAGCGCGCCCTTGGCGAGATTGACGGTCACGATCATCGGCAACATCTCGGGCGTGAGGCCGACCGCAACCGAAATCGCAAACAGAAGCGCTTCGAACCAGTCGCCTTTCAGATAGCCGTTGATGAGAAAGACGGCGGGCGCCATCACTGTCATGAAGCTGATCATCAGCAGGGTGAATTTCTTCACACTCTCGTCGAAGGCGGTGGAGTCGTCCTGCTCCCCGAGCCTTTCGGCGATCTCGCCGAAAAGCGTGCGGCTTCCCGTCATCAGCACCAGGGCGCGCGCATAGCCGCTGACGACATTCGCGCCCATGAAGGCGAGATTGCCGACGTCGAGCGGCTCGACCGGCGCCGCCACGACATGGGCGAATTTCTCGACCGGCAGGGATTCGCCGGTCAGCGCCGATTGATTGACGTAGAGATCCTTCGCCTCGATGAGCCTGACATCGGCCGGGATCATGTCGCCCGCCGACAGGCGCACGATGTCGCCGGGAACGAGGTCTTCGAGAGACGTCTCCACGAAGCCATCGTCCGCGGAGCCGGCCTCCGGCCGCCGCACGGAGGCGCGGATCCGCACCATGGCGCGCAGCTTTGCCGCTGCGGTGTTGGAGCGATGCTCCTGCACGAAGGCGAGGAGCACGCTCAGGACCACCATCGCCGAAATGACGATCGCCGCGCGCCGATCGCTCAGCGCCCAGGACACGACCGCGAGGGTGAGCAGAAGCGCGTTGAGCGGATTGAACAGATGTCCGGCGAATTCGCGCAGCAGGCCGACGCTGGCTTCATGCGCGATGCGGTTCGGTCCATAGACCCTGCGGCGTCCCCACGCCTCGTCGCGGGTGAGTCCGGCGGTCGTGGTCGCGAAGCTGGCGAGGAGCGGATCGACGTCGCTCGACGCCGCGCCGATGAGCATGGCGCGAACCGCTTCGTCCCCATGGAATCCCGCGGACTCGACTCGACTGGGCATTTCGGCGCTTCCTCGGCGGAGCGGGCAGACCCTTTCGATGTCGCAAATTCGCGCCCCTTCCGCAATGCGTTGCGCCCGCGTCGCCGCGTCGCGCTGGCCGACCCGGCCGGCGCCTAACCTTTCCTAAAGGCCCGCGCGCCATCTTGGACGCGACTGTGAAGGAAGCGCGCCGCATGAAAATCGCCATCGCCATCGCCACCACCGGACGACCGCGAACCGTCGCTGAAACGCTCCGCCGGTTGACTCGCCAGACGCGCGCGCCGGATCGGCTCGTCGTGGTCGGCGCGGCGACGGAGGACGCGCCGCAGGTCACACAGGGCGCCGAATTCTTCGTCGCGCCGGGCCGTGGGCTCTCGCTTCAGCGCAACCATGCGCTCGATCTGATCGCGGACGAGGCGGACGTCGTTGTTTTCATCGACGACGATTATGTTCCCGAGCCCGGTTTTCTGGCCGGCGTCGAGCGGCTGTTTACGGACCGCGGCGAGGTCGTCGCCGCTTCCGGCCATCTGATTGCGGACGGCATACATTCGCGCGGACTGACCTTCGAGGAAGCCGACGCCCTCATCGCCGCTTACCGGCAGCCGGGCGATTATCGTCTCGTCGACGATACCGGCACCTATGGCTGCAACATGGCGTTCCGGCTGAGCGCGGCGCCGCGGGTGCGCTTCGATGAAAATCTGCCCCTCTATTCCTGGCTGGAGGACACGGACTTCTCCGCCCAATATGCGCGCGTCGGGCGCGTCGTGCGGACCAATCATTTCGCCGGCGTGCATCTGGGCGTGAAATCCGGCCGCACCCCCGGCGTGCGCCTCGGCTATTCGCAGATCGTCAATCCGCTCTATCTCGTGCGCAAGGGCACGGCGGCGCCGCGTTTTGCGCTCGGGCTCGCGTCACGCAATCTGATCGCCAATATCGTGAAGTCGCTGCGTCCCGAGCCATGGATCGACCGGCGCGGCCGTTTGCGCGGCAATCTCCTCGCGCTCGCGGACATCGCGCGCGGCCGCGCCGACCCCCGCCGGGTGCTGGAGCTTTAACGCAAATCCGGCGAATTTGGATTCGCCGAATTTGCTCTCGCTTCATGTCTCGTCGCGCGTTCGAAAGGAAAACCGCCTACACTTTTCCTGAACGCGCTTTAACGCTTCAGCCGCGCGCGAATCTTCGGCGCGAAGACGCTGCGCATCTCGCCGATGTCGAAGGCGTAGGCGACGGCGCCGTAAACCGCCGCGCCGGCCGTCACCTGCGCGAAAAGCGCCAAGACGCCCGGCGTCATGGCGCGCATCGGCGCGCCGGCCGCGAGCATGGCGACAGTCGCAATCGACGCGCCGAAAATGTCGCGCGCGCGCGGCCACATGGGTTCGAGCAGAAACATCATCGCAAGGAGCGCGGCGAGTCCGCTGCATGACGAAATCGATTGCGCGACGGCGAAGCGCGAAGCGTCGGGCGTCGGCGGCAGATAGATCACGCAAAGCGAATTTGCGATCGAGGCGACGAGGGCGGCGATGACGAGCGGCGAGAGCTTGTGCGAAATCTGAAAGGCGCTGTTGACGCCGTAGTTGATCAGCGCAAAGGCAAGGAGCGCCGGGGTCATCAGCGTGAAATAATGCGCGAAGGGTCCACGGAAATTCTCCGGCACGAAGAGTTCCTGAAAGCTCGGCAGGATGAGCCAGCAACCTGCGACGGCCGGCAACGCCACGGCGAAGACGACGCCGAGATTTCTGGAAATCTGATTATGCGCGGCGCCGACGCCGTCGGTCGTTTCCGCATGCACCGCGATCTGGAACAGGATCACGTCGAGCGCCGAGGCCACGGCGCCGACGATGCGGATGCCGATCTCGAAGGCGAGCGATATGCGGCCGACCTCGGCGAAGCCGTTGATCTGCGACGCCACGGCGCGATTGGTCAGCGGCACTGTCTGATACAGGAAATTCGCCAGCACGATCGGCAGGCCATAGGCCAGAAAGCGCGTGACGAGCGCGCGCTCCGCGGCGCCGAAGCCTGCGTCGGCGTCGATCAGTCCCGCGCGGCCGACGACGAGCGAACCCGCGACGGAAATCATCATGCCGACAAGCGCGACATTGGCCGAGCGAAACAGAAGCGCGCCCCCAACGGTGAGCGCGAAGGCGAGGAGGTTCTTCGAGATCACCAGAGCGCCATAGGCCCTGTCCTGAAAACGCGCGCGCACCAGAGCGCTGGCGAAATCGAAGAGCCCGTTGGAGATGGCGACGCCGATGGCGAGCGCGGCGAGATCATGCGTGAGCGTGAGATCGATTCCCAGCGCCCATATGACGATCGCGAGCAGCGCCGCGAGCGCGGCGAGAACGGCGAAGGCTGAGTCCAGCGTCGCGCGGATCTGCGGTCGCTCCCGCCGGTCGCGCTCGGAGTAGAAGCGCGTCGCGGCGAGCCGCAACCAGTCGAAAAGCAGCGTCTGTACGACGACCGCCACTGCGAGCGCCAGCACGAAACGGCCGTATTCGGCGGGACCGAGGAATTTCGCGACGAGCAGGCTGACGACGAAGTTCAGGAGGCTGTTGAGGATGAAAGGAGCCATCATCCACATCGGCGCGAGCCCTCCCGGGAACGCATACGCATGATCAAAGCTGGAACCTCAGGCCCACGAGATAGACGTTCGCCGTATAGTCGGCGTTGGGGAAGCTGCTGTCGAGCAACTCGTGCATATAACTTCCGCGCAGTGAAATCGAGCGCGTGATCTTGTAGTCCAGTTTGACGCCAATACTGCCGCCGCGTTCAACCACATCGGCGCCCTGATAGTTGTTGTTGTAGTAGGAGGCCAGCAGCGAGACGTTGAGATTGCGCAGAAGATCATGCGACAGCTGCAGGCTGACCGATTGCGTCAGCACGCCGCTGGCGTTGGCGAGCGTCGTTTCGTTCAGCGTCGTGGAGCCACGCAGCGTGAGCGTCGTCAGGGCGGAGGGCGTGTAGATCAGCGAGGCGTCGATCACCGGCCCGCGCAGCGGGGGCAGGCGCCAATCCGCGTAATGGCGCTCGGCGTAGCCGCCGGAGACTTCGCCCTTCACCAGTTCCGTAACGTTGAACGCGGCGCCGCCGCGCAGCAGGAAACCGTTGCTGTCGCGGTAGAAGCCGTTGAAGTCGGTCGGCTGGTCATGGACGCGCCAGCTGTAGGCCCCGTCCACGAAAGGCTTGAGGTCCGGCGACACTTCGTAGGAGACGCGGCCGCCGCCGCCATATCCGTCGTAGCTGGTGCGCGCGAGATCGAGGACGTCGCCGTTTGAATAGCGGGTGTTGTCGTACATGACCCGCTCCAGCGTTCCGCGCAGCGAAACCTCGAGACGATTGAACCTGTGCGTGACGCCCGGCGCCGCGCTCACGCCGAAGACGATCGGCCGGTTGACCACCTGCACGGTCTGGACGCCGGAAAAGAGCGCCGGCGCGCCGGGACGGATCGTGTCGAGCGACAGGCTGCCTTTCAGGTCGAGCGAAGTGTCGCGAGTCAATTCGTAGCGGCCGGTCAGCGAGCCGACGGCGTCCGGACGGCTCGCCAGCGGATAATCGAAATATTCCGAATAGCCCCCGCGCATATCGGCGACGAGGCTATGGCGCCCCCACTGGGACTGAAGCGTGAAGCCGCCCTCGGCGCGAAAGAGTTTCGACGGACGCGGATTGAACTGCGGCGCGAGGCGATTGGGGTTGTCGTCATAGCCGCCGGAGGTCTCGACGTAAGGGAAGAGCCGCAGCGAGCCGATCCCGACGCCGACAGGGTCATACGGCTTTTCCTCCATCTTCGGCCTCGGCCTGACCTTGATCGTCGGCTCCACGGCGACCGTCACGGGCGGCGGCGGGGCGGGGAGCGGCGGCTGCGTCGTCGGGCGTAGCTTCAGCGCCCGTTTGGCGATGGCCGAGGTCTTGTAGGGTTCGAGCGGCGGCAGCGGATTCTGCGGGCCGAAGGGCTTCGGCAGGCCGATCCGCCTCGGCGGATAGGGTTTGGGGAGCTTTTGCGGCTTGACCGGCGCGCCGTAATTGGCGGCCCCCGAGCGGCGCGGATCGGCCTCCGGCTGCATCCCGCGCATGAGAGGAGCGGGTCCGGGCGGAATTTCGAGATCGAGCTGGCGCATCGGCGGCGCCGGTTGCGAGAGGGGCGGCAGCGTCGGCTGGCGTTTCGGGGCGGCGGCGGCGGTGGGGCGGGCCTGGCCGGTCGCAGGCGTCGCCGCGAGCGCCGCCAAGCGCAGCCCAAGCGACGCGGCTCACCGAATAGACTGACGGCACGTCTTCCCTCGCCCGCGCGCCGGTCGTCCGAGCGGAAGCTTGGCGGCGCTAGCGTAGCGTTAGGGAAATATGGTTAACGAGAGCTTATCCGTAAGCTATTCCATGCCGAGCGCGGAGAGGTAGAGACCGAGGATTTCCTCCTCTTCCTGCCGCTTGCTCTTGTCCTGCCTGCGCAGCGAGACGATCTTGCGGATGATTTTCGCATCGAAGCCCGTGCCCTTGGCCTCCGCATAAACATCCTTGATGTCGTCGGCGATGGCGCGCTTCTCCTCCTCGAGCTTTTCGATTCGCTCGATGAAGGCGCGCAGATGCCCGCCGTCGACGCCGTTGCTGTCCATGAGATTTATCCCGAAACGGTTGCGCCGGCCGGGCGCGAGGACGCCGGGCCGACTGTGTCTCGGAGCCTTGCGACAGGTTTTACGGCGTCGTCAAGGCGGTAACAGGGACTAATCCCCGCTTTCCTCCGGCCCGAGCGCCGTCACCGTGACACGAGCGGCGCCTTTGTTGTCGCCATAGCTATGTCGCCAGGAGCTGTCGGAATTAGAGGAATATTTCCCGGTAAGCCAGGCGATGGGGAGAAAGCCGGTGTAGGCGTCGTTCACGAAGACGAAGAGTTCGCCGTCATTTGGCGCCTTGAACTTTATGGAGAGTTCCTGCTTTGCTGCGCCGTCCGTCGAAGACGCGTCCGCATCGACAGCGAATTCCGCGTCCCCCTTCTCGCCAACCCGGATCATGGCTTTGAGCCAGGGTTGCAACCATTCTCGCCGAAAGAAGATCCCGGCGAGATATTTCATTTTTTCCGAGCCGTCGAGATTCGAAAAGTCCAGGCCGGCGGAAGTCGCCGGGTGAGAGTCGTCTGTCCAGGGCTGCAAAAGCTCGAAGCGCGCCACATAGCTTCGCCCCTTCTCCAGCAGCAGCGCGCTTCGATGGCAGGGGGCGTCGATCGGAAAGTCGAATTGTGTCGGTGTGGAAAGACGCTTGGCGTCGACCGAGCCTTCACACACGGCGCCGAAATATGACTCGCCCAAAAACACCATATGGTCGACCATCACAACAGCCAGGAGCACACCCACCAACACGACGGCATAAGGGAGGGCCGGATACACCGTGGTCTTGATCGCGCGAACCGCCGGAAATTTCCGGAGTAAATTCGAAATGCGCTCCAGCAGGGGCGTTCCGGGCAGTTGGGGGCTCTCCATCATTCCCCACGCGATACGTGATCTGTCGGCAATCTCGCCCTTAAGCGTGGCCCCTTTGCGCCATGACAGGAGACCGATCAGCATGCATCCGGCGAACACGACCGGATGCGCGCGAAACGCGTCGAGCCAGTATTCCGAAAAAGGCGGGGCGAATTTTGCCGCTGTGTCCATGATCCAGTCGACCACGCCGCTCAGCAGGGAGACGGCGTCGCCAACATATCGATCGATTGCAGAAGTTATCGTCGGCGAAATATACGCGCCGATCGTTTCGGCGAGCCTGGCCCTGATTCCCGCGGTCAAATCAAGCCCCGAGAACAATTTGGCGAAAGGCAATGTCAGCAGGACGGAGAGCGAAACGACCGTGCAAACATAATACACTCCGCGCCACCACACGGCAGAGTCAATCCATTCCAACTGGTCGCGCGACGGCGTTTTCAGCCTGCCGACTGCCGCCGCCATCGCCGCCATTCGCCCCTCTATGTCGGCATATTCGGAGCGGGCGAACCGGCCGGCGCGGTCTTTCGCGGAATTGATATAATCCGCCAGTTTCTGAATGCGTCCTCGTTCCGAGACGACGCCGCACTCCTCCGGCAGCGCGATCGGCGCATAACCGTCGAAATCGACCGCCATGCGGAAGATCGCGCTTTCATGGACGAGCGGCAGATAATCGACTTCATCGGGACGAAGCGCGTCATCCTTGCCCGCTTTGAGCGCCTCGGTGACGCGCTTGCGGCTTTCGCGCATGAATTCGTTGATATCGCGCGGCTTGTACCGATAGAGCACGCCCACGCCCGCGCGTGAGTCGTAGATCTGGCCAAAGGCGGTCGATTTGGCGTTGATTTCATCGATGACCGGTTGCCGGAAGCAAACGCCATGTTGTCCCGCTTCGAGCATGATCCATTTCAACGGCAACAAGGACATCGTGTCGTTGGGGTATCCGCCGCCGACGTTTGCGTGCACTCCGGGGAACCATAATTGAACAGATCGCTCGGTGACGGTTCTCCATGCCTCGTCCTCCGCCCTTGCTCTCGCTTCGGCGCTCTCCTGGCCGCCGTTTTCCGACAGGAACTTCGAGACGCACGCCTCCCGCGCGCGGCGGGAATTGCTGCGATCCACGGCGTCGTCGAAGAGGACTGGCCTGAAAGACTTTCTTTCATCATCGATGGAGAGTGCGTGGCGGACGCAAGCAACATTCGGCGCAATATCGAAATTGCTGAAAGTCATCGGAAAAATGAGTCTGTCGATTGCGATGCGCAATTCGTCTACCGGCATACCGTAAGCGCCCACGGTGTCCCATAACCCCAGAAAATCGATTTTTATATTATTCTCTCGTTTTGTTTCCTGGTATGTCGCGCCATATCTTCGGCGGTCCAAAATATCGTATATCTTGTCGCGTATCACCCGAAGCGGTGTTTCAATTCTGAGGGCGGTGCGGAAATTCTCCTTGCGATAGGCGTTGTAGGCGCGCCGGGCCAGTCGATCCAGCTCCGCTTCGCTTTTGGCGTGGATTGGAAGCCCCTGTGAATGGACGAGTCCGACAAGCACGCGGATGGTGAAGGCGCCACGACTGAAGCCGAAGCAGGCAATCGTCGGCGTCACTCCCGCAGAACGCGCATCGCCGTAATGGCGTGTCAGAAATTTATAGAGATCGAGGACGTTTCTTTTCAGGCCCACGCCAAAGGCGCCGCCAATCGCGGCGAGAATTTTGTGCGAAGAGGACCCGACGCCATCGTCGTAATAGGCGATCTGGCCTTTCTCGGGCGACATGTCCAGCGAGTCATAGACACGAAAAACATTCGTCTTGAAAGGCGAGGATGCGCTGTTTCCGGTTCCATCGGAAAAGAGAAGGATTGTCTTGAACATGGCGGTCTCTAAAAAATTGTTGCGACAATGAAAGCAGATTTACGCATTCGAGAACGAACTGCAACTGTTTTTTGTCACAGCGACACAAGTGTGAAGCTGCGTTCAGGCGGTCCTTCGATCGTTCGAATTTTTCCTCTCGATCCTCACGCCGTCCGGCGTCGCCCCTGCGGTCCGCGGCGTGGTTCGTGCGCCGGCGCGACGCGGCTCAGGTCATCGACGAAGGCGTCGATCTGGGCGGGGCCGACATGCGGCATCAGGATTATGTGGGCGAGCTCATCCTTGACGGCGAGCTGCCACTTGCGAACGATTTCTTGCGGCGGGCGTTTCAGCACGACGATATTGGAGCATCGATTGGCCCAAGCCGGCCAGCCGACGCCGGCGAGCCGCGCGAGCGCATATTGCGTCTGGTCCAGGCAGGCCCTGACGCGCGCCTCGAATCCCTTGCGGCCAAGCGCATGTATCGCGCGCCACAGCATCAGCGTCGACAGGCCGTTGCGCGAGCCGGAAATTGTCGTGTCAGAGGCGCCGATATATTCGATCGCCGACTTCACGCGCTCGACATTGTTGCGCCTCGCGACGACGACGCCGGAAGGCGTCGGCATTCCGATGAATTTATGGCCCGACACGGCGATCGAATCCGCTCCGGCCGCAAAGTCGAAAGCCGGCGCGTCCTTCATGAAGGGGAGCGTCATGCCCGCCAGCGCGGCGTCGCAATGAATGTAATGGTGGTGGATCGCGTTGTCGTGAAGCGCGGCGCGGATTCTGCCAAGGTCGTCGATGGCGCCCTTCATCGTCGTGCCGATGTTGGCGAGCAGGATCGCCGGCTTGTCGCGGTTGAAGCGCAGCATGTCCGAAAGATCGTCGTAGCGCATCTCGCCGTTCTCCTGCGACCGCAGCACGATGTGCTTCATGTTGAGCACATGCACGATCTTCATGACGCTGTAATGCGTGTCCTCGGAAAAATAGACGACGCCATTGGGGCAAATCTCGCGTGCGAGATAGAGGCCGTACATGTTGCCCTCCGTCCCGCCATTCGTGACGTAACCCCAGTAATTGGGCTTCTGGATGTGGTAGAGCTGCGCGAAGAACTCGATCACCTCGCGCTCGAATTCATGCGTATTGAGCCCGTAGAGATTGTCGTCGAACGGGTCGCCGACGTTGTTGAGCGAAAAGGCGTGGAAGCGTTCGAGCTCGGGATAGTCGAAGCAGAAGTTCGTCGGATAGCCGATCATGGTCGCGGCGCGGGCCTGAAGCTCGTCATGCAGCCGGTCGAGGCGGGCGGCGCTCGCGGCGTCGAGCGCGCCGGCCCCGCGTCGCGGGACGTTTTCTTCAATTCCGGTTTCCGCCGCGCGCACCCTGTTCCGCATATGTCGGCTCCTGACCGCAGGCGCGCCGACCGTCCGCCGACCGGCGCCGCTCTACCGGTTATAAATAAGGGCGGCGAATGAAATTGCGACCGGCGCGCATGAGCCTCACCTTGAAAGCGCGGCGCTTTCGTCCGACATTTCGCGAAGCCCACCGGGCGCGAGGAGCGATGAGACGATGAGCGACGGCGATTTCCGCAAGGATTACACGACAGGCGCCCCGGAGCGGGAAGCGTCGGCCGCGCCCTATATTCCGCCGCAGGCGCTCGAGGGCGTGCGAACGCGCCGAATCTTCGCGGTTTGCCTCGACTTCATTCTGGTGTCGGGGCTGTCGGCGGCGCTGTTCGTGGCGCTCTTCGTCCTCAGCGCCGGAATGTCGGCCTTTCTGCTGCCGCCGCTCTTTCCAGTCGTGGCTTTCTTCTACAACGGCCTGACCGTTTCGGGATGGCGCATGGCGACTCCCGGCATGGCCTTCATGGACCTCGAGATGCGAACCATGCAGGGCGAGCCCGTCCCCTTCCTGCAGGCGGCGGTGCACGCCGTGCTGTTCTATGTCACATGGCTGCTGCCGCCTCTGTTCCTCGTCTCGCTGGTCGCGAGAGACAAGCGGTGCCTGCACGATATGCTTGCCGACGTCATCGTATTGAGGCGTTCTGCGTAATTTACGCATTGGCGCGGCAGGCTCTCCCGCCCTATGCTGAATGACGAGCAATCATCGAGACGAGCGTGACGAAGGAACCTCGCGACGCGCCCCAGTTCTATCTCACCTCGCCGGCGCCGTGCCCTTACCTGCCGGGCCGCGCCGAGCGAAAGGTGTTCACCCACCTCATCGGCCTGCGGGCTCCGGGGCTCAACGATACGCTTACGCAATCCGGCTTTCGCCGGTCACAGACCATCGCCTATCGCCCGGCCTGCGAGAATTGCCGCGCCTGCGTGTCCGTGCGCGTGAAGATCGACGAATTCATCCCCTCGCGCGGCCATCGGCGGATCATGCGCCGCAACATGGACGTCGTCGGCGAGGGCCGGCCGGCGCGCGCGACGCCCGAGCAATACGCGCTCTTCCGGCGCTATGTCGGCGCGCGCCACTCGGACGGCGGCATGGCGGACATGAGCATGGTCGATTACCAGATGATGGTCGAGGACAGCCATGTGGACACGCGGCTGATCGAGTATCGCCTCGCGCACGACGCGCCCGGCGGCGACGCTGACCGGCTGGTCGCCTGCTGCCTCACCGATCGGCTCGGCGACGGCCTGTCCATGGTCTACTCGTTCTACGAGCCCGATTTCGAAGAACGCTCGCTCGGCTCCTTCATGATCATCGACCACATCGCGCGGGCGCGGGCCGCGGGCCTCCCGCACCTCTATCTCGGCTATTGGGTCGAGGGTTCTCGCAAGATGGCCTACAAGGCGCGCTTCCTGCCCCAGGAGCGGCTCGGCATGGACGGGTGGACGCGGGCGGGGTAGAGCGCGAAAGACGTGTTTACCAATCGCTAACTGCGTTTCCTAACGCTATCTTTTGATTGCGCTCTCTAGAAATCCAGGCAGGAGACTGCGGCTGGGGGAGGGGGCCCGCTCATGGCGTTTTTGTCCTGGATCACACTTGCGGGCCTTGCCGGCGCCGCAGGCTTTGCGCTGGTCGCCTACCGCCGTCTCAGGGCGCTCGAAGCGCTTTGCGATCAGGCGGCGGCCGACATCGACAGCCAGTTCAGGGCGCGTCACGCGCTTCTGCCGGACCTCTTCAACGCCGTGCGCGCCTTCACGCAGGATGAGCGCGACACATTCGATTTCGTCTTGAAGGCCCGGGCCGCCGCGCTGCGCGCAACGACGCCGCAAGCCCAGATTCTCGCGGAGACGACGCTGGGCGAAGGCGTGCGCCGACTGCTGATCATCGCTGAGTCTTCTCCGATATTGCAAAACTCCCGCGAGTTCGACGCGTTCTGCAGGCGGATCGCCCACGCCGAGTCCGAGCTGGCCGCGGCGCGCCGGCGCCTGAATCTGGCGGTAAAGGACTATAATCTCGTGCTGCGACAGTTCCCGACCGGCCTCCTCGCCGGGCGGCTGCACCTCGCCCGCCGCTCCTTCTACGACGTTGGCGTCGAGCTTTCGCCGGTCGATGAACCGGTGGCGCTAAAGGCTTGAAGAGACAGCAAAATATCGGTCTTTGACCCGGTTTCGAGCGTCTTCGGGCGCCGGCTCGGACGGAAACCGGCGAGTACAGACACAAAATCGCCGGACTATTCGCGCCTTGTTAACTTTAAAGATGCTCAAGTGAATTGAAAGCCGGCGCGGCCGTGGGCCGGCGCCGCTTTCCGTTTTCCCGCCGCGACATCGCCGGCGACTCGACTGCGACTGGAGCGATTGGTGCGCAAACTAGCGATTTTCCAGCTTTCTCTCGGCCTTTCATTGGCGGCCGGCGCGCCGGCTTTCGCCGGCTCCGACTATGACGGGCAGGCGGAATGGGCGCAGCGCTACGACGCCGACGCGCGTCTGACCGTTTCCCGCTCGACGACGCCGATCCTGTCCACACAGACCGTCGCGGCGACGGAGGCCGCGATCGAACAATTCCGCGAGATCGTCGCCAATGGCGGCTGGCCGCAGGTGCCCGCGGGCCATCAGCTGCGGCTCGGCGTCAGCAGCCCCGCCGTTTCGACGTTGCGCAAACGCCTGATCGTCTCCGGCGACATCGGTCACGAGACCGGCACGAGCCCGATTTTCGATTCCTATGTCGAAGCGGCGGTGCGCCGTTTTCAGGCCCGCCACGGCATCATCGAAACCGGCGTCGTCAACCAGCAGACTTTCGCGGCGCTGAATGTGCCGGCGGAAACGCGCCTGCGCCAGCTCGAGACCAATCTCGTGCGGCTGCGCAGCTTCTCGCGCGATCTGGGCAACCGATATGTCACGGCGAACATACCGGCGGCCACCGTCGAGACCGTGGAGAACGGTCAGGTCGTGACCCATCACATCGCCGGCGTCGGCAAGATCGACCGACAGTCCCCGGTGATGCAGACCAAGGCGATCCAGGTCAACTTCAATCCGTTCTGGACCGTTCCGGCCTCGGTCATCCGCAAGGATCTGATCCCGAAGATGCAGGCGGATCCGAACTACCTGCACGACAACCACATCCGCGTCTACAACAAGGAAGGCCAGGAGCTGCAGCCCGAGCAGATCAACTGGCGTTCGCTCGACGCGCTCAATTACAAGTTCCGCCAGGACATCGGCGGAGACTTCAACTCGCTGGGCGTGGTGCGCATCGACATCGCGAATCCTTACGGCGTCTACATGCACGACACGCCGGCCAAGGGCGTCTTCGGCGACGACTTCCGCTTCGTCTCCTCGGGCTGCATCCGTCTGCAGAACGTGCGCGACTATGTGGCGTTCCTGCTGCGCGAGACCCCCGGCTGGGACCGCGACCATATCGATCAGGTGATCGCCTCGGGCGAGCGCGTCGATGTGAAGATCACCCCGCCGGTGCCGGTCTATTGGGTTTACGTCACCGCCTGGGGCGCGCCGGACGGCGTTACGCAATTCCGCGACGATATCTATCAGCGCGACGGGCTCGGCGTCTCCCGCGCGGCGGAAATGACCCCGCCGCCAGCCGCGCAGCAGGCCGCTGCGCCGAGGCAGGTGCGCAGCGAGCCTCTGCTGCCGCGTGAAGACGAAGAGAACTGACCGCCGATTCGCGGTTGGCCGGGATCGCCGCGCGCTTCAGCCGCGCGACGCCCGCCACGCGCCGCCGCACATGTCGGTAGAGGACGACCAGGCCCCCGAGCCCTTGCCCCCGCGCAGCTGACCATGGAAGCGCGCGACGCGGTCCCCGCTCCCCGTGAAGCGCGCGACGATGTTGCCCTCGCCGTCGACATAGCCCCAGGTCGAGACTTCAGCGCCGGCCGCCGAAACAATCCTGTTCCCGGAAATCTGAAGACCGGTCGGGATCAACGCCGGGCAATTCCCGACGCTCGTCGACGCTTCGATCGTCCAGACGCCGTTCGGGTCGCCCGGGGAAGCGACAGCCGCTTCGGCCCCTTCATGTTTCGGCTTGCGCGGCTTGGCGAGGGCCCCGCTGGCGGCGAGAGAAGCCGCCAGCGTCAAAAGCCAGAACCTCATTTGGCCTCCTCGAGGGCGCGCTGCAGCACGTCGTGCATGTCGCAGCCCACATAGATGAATTCGCCGACGCCCGAGCGGCGCAGCCGGTCTTCCAGTTCCCCCGGCCGGCCGGCGAGATAGAGCTTAGCGCCCGCGCCCTTGAGAGCGATAGCGACCGCCTCCGCCATATCGCCGTAAATCCGGTCCGACGAACACAGGCAAGCGAGTTTCGCGCCAGAATCGCGAAAAGCCCTGGCGATCTCCGCGCTCGAATCGGTTTCCGGGCCGAAGACCGCTTCGACGCCGCCCGCCTCGAAGAAGTTCTTGGCGAAATTGGCGCGCGCGGTGAAAGCCGCGACCGAGCCGAGATTGGCGAGGAAGACGCGCGGGCGGGCGCCTGTTTTTGCGGCATGGGCGTCGGACGCGTCGCGCAGCCGCTCGAAAGGCTCGGAGAGGCGGCGGGGCGCGAGCGCCGCCGTCTTCGGCGCGCCGGCCGGCGCCTCGGCGTTCTGGCGTGAGGCGTCGAAGGGCGCCAGCACATCGAGCGCCTTTTCGTGGATATCCGGGAACTCATTGGCTCCGATGATCTTCTCACGGGCGCGCGCGACCTTTTTCGCTCGCTCGCCGGCGGTCTCCGCCACGCGGCCCTGGAAGGTTCCCTTCTCCAGCGAGGCGGGCAATCCACCCTCGGCCTCGATCTGCTGGAACGCGGCCCATGCGCGCTCGCAAAGCTCCTGCGTCAGCGTCTCAAAACCGCCGGCGCCGCTCGTCGGATCGTCGACAACGTCGATATGGGATTCGTCCTGAAGGACCAGCTGCGTGTCGCGGGCGAGGCGATGGGCGAAGCTGTCCGGCGCGCCGAGCGCCTGCGTGAAGGGCAGGACGGTGATCGTGTCGGCGCCGCCGATGGCCGCCGAGAAGGTCGCGAGCGTTCCGCGCAAAATGTTGTTCCACGGGTCGCGACGCGACATCATGCGCCAGGCGGTCTCCGCGAAGATCAGCGCCGGTTTCGGCGTGAGGCCGCAGGCCTCCTCGACGCGCGCCCAGAGGCGGCGGATCGCGCGGAACTTCGCGACGCCCAGGAATTCGTCGGCGTCGGCGGCGAGGCGGAAGGCGATGAGCGCGCGGGCGGTTTCGAGATCGAGGCCATTGTCGGCCAGCGCGCGCAGATAGGCGACCGCCGCCGAAAGGGCGAAAGCGAGCTCCTGCGTCTCCTCGCCGCCGGCGGCGTGGATCACCCTTGCGTCGGCGACGACGGCGCCGCTCGTGAACCCGGCAGCGGCCGCGGCTTTGGCGGCGGCGGCGAAGGACTTGGACTCTTGCGGCCATGGCGCCGGCGCGAAGCCGTGCAGCGCTTGCAGGCCGAGCGGGTCGTAGCCCAGAGAGATCCGGGTGATGGACGGGTCGATGTGCTGGCTGTCGACGAGGCGGATGATCGCCGCGGCGGCGCCGGGCGCGCGGGGCGACGCCTCGACCAGCACCGGGATGCCGTAATCCAGCCGGACATTGGCGAGGAGACGCCCGATCGTCTCGTCGCTGTCGCTCGTCAGGCCGCCGCCATAGGCGCCCTGAGAGCCCGCGAAGACGATATGCAGACCATCGGCGCCGCCTTCGAGGTCCTCGATGGCGAAGCGGTTGGCGGCGTCAGCGTCGGCGAGATCGACGCGGCCGAGGATCGACCAGCGGCCGGGGGTGCGGCGCAGAGCGCGCGGGCCGGCGGCGGCCGCGCGGGGGTAGAGCGGGGCGAGAGCGACGCCGCCATAGGTCTTCGAGACGAGCGTGTCGAAGGACGCGCCTTTCAGCGCCTTGTCGACGAGTTTGCGCCATTGTTCTTCGGTCGGCTGTGGAAAAACTCCGGCGATCGCTGTCTCATGCGCAGTCATTTTGGTCTCGACCCCTCATGTTTTGCGCGCCTTTTGCCACGAAGCGCCGGCTTTTGGCCACTGCTAATCGGCAGAAAGCCGTCGGGCTTTATTTTCCCGTTCAAAACCCGTAACCAAGTCGAGGCCGCCCGCAGGGCGGGGGAAGCGCCGGCCTGCGGGGCTCGACCGCGCCAGTCGCCGCGCGGGTCGCCGCCCATCCGGGCCAGATCCCGACGCCCTGCGTCAATGCGCCGCGCGGCCGCCGTCGCCTTTTCAGACGGCCAGACCCCTAACGGAGGGATTCGTGACAGATAATCCGCAAGACATCGCCAGGCTCAAGGAAGAAATCATCGAAGTGATCGCTTCCGAGGGCATGGTGGACCGCACCAAGGTCACGCCCGACGCGACAATCGAGAGCCTCGACCTGAAATCGGTCGACATCGTCATGATCCTCACGGCGCTGGAGGAAAAATTCAACGTCTACATCCCCATGGACGGGTCGCTGCAGGAGGCGAAGACGGTGGAGAGCCTGATCAGCGCCATCGCCGAGCACATCCAGAAAGAGCGTGAGAACCAGTAAATGGCGGATTCGCGGGCGGACGGAGGACGCCGCGTCGTCATCTCCGGCATGGGCGCGGTCTGCGCCTCCGGCGTCGGCGCGCGCAAGCTGTGGGAGGCTGCCCGCGACGGCGTCAGCCAGGTTCGCGAGCTGAAGACCGAGCGGCCTTATGACGGGCGGATCAAGATCGCGGCGCAGGTGCCGGAATTCGACCCGGCCGAATATATCGAGCCGGAAGTTCTGCCCTTTTGCGATCCCTTCACGCAATTCGCCGTCGTCGCAGCCGACGAGGCGATGGCGCAGGCGGGCTTCGGCCGCATGGACATTGCGGGGCCGCGCACCGCCGTGATTCTGGGCACCGGCATCGGCGGCATGACGACCATCGAGGACGGCATCTACAAATATTATGTTGAACATACGCGTCCCGAGACGCTGAGCGTGCCCAAGCTGATCCCGAGCGCCATGCCGACAACGATCGGCGCGCGCTTCAAGGCGCTCGGCCCCACCTTCGCCATCGGAAGCGCCTGCTCGTCGGCGAGCCAGTCGGTGGGCCTCGGCATGCAGATGATCCGCTCCGGCATGGTCGACAAGGCGATCGTGGGCGGCGCGGAGGCGTGTGTCATCAACGCCACCATCCGCGCCTGGGAGGGCCTCCGGGTGATGACCCCCAATCTCTGCCGGCCTTTCTCGAAGGGGCGCAACGGCATGTCGCTCGGCGAGGGCGCGGCCGTGTTCGTGCTGGAGACGGCGGAGTCGGCGCGCGCGCGCGGCCATGAGCCGCTCTGCGAACTCGCCGGCTACGGCACGACGAGCGACGCCAAGGATCCCGTGCGGCCGGATCTCGACGGGGCCTCGAGCTGCATCTCCGCCGCGCTGGCGGACGCCGGTCTCGCGGCGCGGGACATTCACTACATCAACGCCCACGGCACGGCGACGCACGCCAACGACATCACGGAGTCGGAAGCGATCCTGCGCGTCTTCGGCGACTACGGGCGAGAGGTTCCCGTTTCCTCGACGAAACCCATCCACGGCCATGCGCTCGGAGCGAGCGGCGGTCTGGAGCTCGCCATCACGATTCATGCGCTGCGCGAGCAGACCGTCCCGCCGACGATCAATTTCCTCGAACACGATCCCCGATGCCCCATCGACGCCGTGCCCAATGTGGCGCGCCCGCACAGCATCGGCGCGGCCATGTCCAATTCTTTCGCCTTCGGCGGCATCAACGCCGTGCTGATCGTCCGCCATGCCGCCTGACGCGCCGACCACGCTCGGACCATTCAGGCTTCGCGTCGACCCCGAGCGGGCGCGCGCCTATGGACTCGAGACGGGGGGCGACGGGAGCGGCGCGCCCCCGCTCTGCTATCCGGCCCTCTGGCTGACTGATCCCGCGCTTTTCGACCGGGTGAAGGATTTGTGCGCGGCGCTGGACGTCGTGCCCGTCCATGAATCGCAGAGCTTCGACAATGAGACGCCGCTCGTCGCGGGCGAGAGCTATGATGTGTCGGTGACGATGCGACGCGAGGAAACGCCGCCGCGCCTCGTCCTCGAAGCGACTGTCGCGACGCCGGCCGGCGGGCGCGTCGCGCGAATCGAGACCGTGCTGCGCCTCGTGCCGCGCGCGGGACTGGGGAGCGCATCATGAGCGTCGCGATCAAGGTCGGCGACAAGCTGCCGGAGACTGTGATCGGCCCCTTCGACGCGCAGGCGCTCGAGCGTTATGCGGCGGTCTCGGGCGACGACAATCCGCTGCATCTCGACGATTCGCTCGCGGCGAAGATCGGCCTCGCCGCGCCGCCGGTGCATGGAATGAAGCTGCTCGCGGCCTTCGAGCCGATGCTGAAGAAATGGCGCGGCGACCTCGTTCTGGTCGGGCTTTCGGGCAAATTCATCCAGCCGATCCTGCGTGGCGAGACAGTGACGCTCTCCGGCCGCGTCCTGCGCGCATCGGAGACGGAGGTTTTCCTGCGCCTTTTCGCCCATGGCGCGGCGCGCACGCCGGGGATCATCGGCGAGGCGACGCTGCGACCCGCGACTTCCGGAGCATGACCCTGCGACTTCTCATCACCGGCGCCTCGAGCGGCATCGGCCGCGCGCTGGCGCTCGCATACGCCAGGGATGGCGCGAGCCTCTGCCTCCTCGGGCGCGACAGGACGCGGCTCGAGGCCGCGGCGGAGGCCTGCCGCGCGGCGGGCGCCTCGGATGTCGAGACGCGCGTCGCCGACGTGCGCGACCGTGAAGCCATGGCGAGGCTCGTGCAGGCCGCCCATGCGGCGCGGCCGATTGACGTGCTCTTCGCCAACGCGGGCGTGGCCACCGGGCTCTCGCCCGGGCAGGTTCTGGAGACGCCGGAAGCCGTGCGGGCCATGCTGGCGATCAATGTGGCGGGCGTCTTCAACACGGTCGAGCCCGCGATCGAGGCCATGTGCGACCGCGGGCGGGGGCAGATCGTCATCGTCGGCTCCATGGCGGGCGTGCGCAGCCTTCCCTATTCGCCCTCCTATTGCGCGGCCAAGGCCAGCGTTCACATGTGGGCCGACTGCCTGCGCGGACGGCTGGCGCCGCACGGCGTCCGGGTCAGTCTGATTGTTCCGGGCTTCGTCGAGACGCCCATGTCGGCGCGCACCAAGTCCTGGCAGCCGGGCGCGATCTCGGACGAGAAGGCGGCGCAAATCATCAAGCGCGGACTGGAGCGAAGAAAGAACGTCATCGCCTTTCCGCGATACATGTATTTCGCAATGCGCTTCTTCACCCTTTTGCCGTCGGGTCTGGTCGACAGCGTCATGCGGCGCTTCCATGTCGAGGTGCCCGAAACCAGCGAGCGCGAACCGTCGTGACGGCGGGTCTCGCCCTCATGTGGTTTGCAGCCGTCTATTGGGTGGTCGCGATCGCGCTTCTGGTCATTTCCGTCGTCGCCACGATCGCGCAGCCCTGGCTCGCGGCGCGGCGCGCGAGGCGGCGCGACCAGCCGCCGGTCTCGATCGTGCTGCCGGTGAAACTGCTGGAGGAGGAGTTCGAGCGCACGCAGGAATCGGCGCTGGCGCAGGACTATCCGGATTTCAAAGTGACGGTCGCGGCCGCCGATCTCGCCTTGCCCGCCGTCGCGAAGATGCGGGAGATCTTCGCCCGCCATCCGGACGTTCCCGCCCGCATCCTTCGCTCGACCGCGAAATTCGCGGCGAGCCCGAAGGTGGACAATCTGTATGCGCCTTTCATGCAGGCCGAAAACGACGTCATCTTCATGAAGGACGCCAATGTCCTGCTGGAGCCGGACGCGCTCGCGGAGCATCTCAAACAGCTCAATGACGATGTGGGCCTCGTCTGCGCCATTCCCTATTGCGCGCGGCTCGACAATTTCGCCGCCCATGTCGAGGCGGCGATCATCAACGGGCCGCATGCGCGCATGCTGTTCCTCGCCTCCTGTCTCGGGCAGGGGCACGGCGTCGGCAAGATCATGCTCTTTCGCCGCTCGGACTTCCTTCGGGCCGGCGGCTTCGGCGCCATTTCGCACACCGTCGGCGAGGACAACGCCCTCGCCAAGGCCATGCGGCGAATCGGTCAGAAACCCGTTTTTTCACATCGGCCGGTGCGGCAGGAGCTTGGCGCGCGCGAATTCGGCGATGTCTACAACCGTCAATTGCGCTGGAGCGTCATACGCCGCAACGACGAGCTGATTTCCTTCCTCGCGGAGCCGATCTGCCAAGCTCTTCCAGCGGTTGCGGCGGGCGCCGTCGCCGCGCCGATGGTCGATTTGAGCCCGATTTCGGGGGCGCTCGTCACATTTGCGGTGTGGTTTGCTTTGGAGACATTGCTTTCCATGGCAAAAGGATGGCAGTTATCTTACGCGGCGCCCGCGGTTTTCATTATACGCGAGGCGATGATGCTTGCGGTCTGGGTGAACGCCTGGATGACCGACCGGGTGGTCTGGGCGAAGGATACGGTCCACGCGCGCGCGGCTGCGCAGCCGGCGCCGACCCCGCACGAAGAAGGATAGCCTTTTGCTGCTCGGACTCCTCCAATTTCTGGTCGACGCGGTCGCGTATGCCTGCGCCCTGATCCTCGTTGCGATCGGTCTCGGCTATCTCGTCGTGATCGGCCGCTTTCTCTATGATCAGCTGCGCGGCGTGCGCGATCCCGAAGCGCCGGCGCGCGCCGACGCCGATCTGCCGCATGTGCTGCTGCAGATCCCCGTGTTCAACGAGCCGCTCGTCACCGAGCAGTCGCTGCGCTGCGTCGCGCAGCTCGACTGGCCGAAGGACAAGCTCCGCATTCAGCTCCTCGACGATTCCACTGACGAGACGAGCGCGCGCGCCGCGGCCGTGGCGGAGGAGTTGCGCGCGGGCGGAACGGTGATCGACCATGTCCGCCGGGCGGATCGCTCCGGCTTCAAGGCCGGCGCCTGCGCCCATGGCCTCACGCTGACGGACGAGCCCTTCATCGCCATGCTGGACGCGGACTTCCGTCCGCCGCCGAACTGGCTCAGGCGCACCGTGCCGCTCTTTCTCACCGACGACCGCGCGGGCTTCGTGCAGTCGCGCTGCGAATTCCAGAATTACGAAACCAACTGGCTCACCCGTGCGCAGGGCTTGGTGCAGGACGGGCATTACATGATCGAGCAGCGCTCGCGCGCTCACGCCGGCTGGCTCTTCCAGTTCAATGGCACGGGCGGGATCTGGCGTCGCGCGACGATCGAGGACGCGGGCGGCTGGTCGGATTATTCGCTATGCGAAGACCTCGATCTCACCGTGCGCGCCGAACTCAAGGGCTGGCACGGCCTCTTCGTTTCGGAGCCGCCGATTCCCGGCCAGGTGCCGGAGGGCATCCGCGACTTCCGCCGCCAGCAGCGGCGCTGGTCCAACGGTTTCGTGCAGGTCGCGCAGAAGACCATCGTTCCGATCTGGCGATCGCCCTGGAGCCTGTCCAAGCGCGTGCTGGCGATTTCGCTCATCGCCCATCAGATCTTTTTCCCGGCCGCCGCGATCGGCCTGATCGCCTTCGTGATCGGCGCGATCCTTCACGGTTCGCTCGCGCCCTACTACGGCATACTAGAGCTCGTCGTCGTGATGACGCTGATGGTCGCCCTCGGCATGACGCTGCCGCCCTATCTCGCGCTCAAGCGCGGCACGGTGGCGGATTACGCCAAAACCGTCGGGTCGGTGCCGCCGCTCTTCATCTATCTCGCCTTCGCCAATGGCGCGAAAATCCTGCAGACGCTGCGCGGCCGCAAATCGACCTTCAAGCGCACGCCCAAGCTCGACCGCGAGACCGGGCCCGCGCCCGTGGATGTCGAGGCGGAGTAAAACCCTATTCGAGGCGCGCCGGCGCCTCGAAAGCCTCCTTGTCGGTGACGACCGTGATCGTCGCGTCGGCGCCCTTGGGTTTCGGCCCGGTCGAGAAGAGCGTCAGCGTAAAATCGGCCCCGTCGCGCTTGCTCTCGATGAAGAGCGGCTCGGCCACCTCGGGGAAGACGTCTTCCGCCTTGCCGGGGCCCTTGTAGCTCAGACGCCACGAATCCTGCGCGTCCTCCTTGCGCAGCGCCAGCCGCTTCTTCGCTTCCGCCGCGCCGACCTTCTGCGGGACGCGCTTCTCGGCCGCCGCGATCTCGGCCGCGAAGGGCGAGGCGCCCGCGCGGGGCAAAGCCAGCGACAGCTCCGCCTTCGCCGGCAGGCAGATCTTGCCGCAGGCGGCGTAATCCAGCGTCAGATTGAGGGTGACCGGCGCCTTGGGGTCCTGCGGCGTCACTTTCAGCGGAAAAACCACTTTCCCGTCATAGCCCGCGACGATTGTTCCGGCCTCGTCGATGTGTTTCGGGGCCGGGAAGGAGGTTTCGACCCTCGCCACATTGACGGATCTGGAGAAATCGAAGACCGGAGGCGAGCCGGCTTCGCCGGGCTGGCGCCAATAGGTGATGGTCGCGGGATTGAGGTCGATCTCGACGCCGGCGCGATAGACGCCGCCCTGCGCCGGCCCGGCCGCGAGGAGTCGCGCGGCGGAGACGGCGCCCTTCGACGGGGGCGAGGCGAAATCCGCCTCGGCGGCGCCAGCGGGCGTCAGCACGGTCGTCGCCAGAAAAACCGCTATATATGTGGGGAAGGCGCGCTTCATCGGCTCCTGCTTCGTCTCGGGCGTTGTTTTCGGGGCGGTTATCGCGCCCGCCGCATTATCGCCGCTTGTGAAGGAAGCGCGGCAAGCGTAGCATGAAATTATGAGCGCAATGGGCAGGAAGCAAGATTTGGATCGACCGGTGGGCGGCGGCCCGCGCGGCGGAGAACGCCGCTATCTCGACGGGCAACTCCTCGTCGCCATGCCCGGCATGGCGGATCCGCGTTTCGCGCGGTCGGTGATCTATCTCTGCGCCCATTCGGAAGACGGGGCCATGGGCATCGTCGTCAACCAGCCGGCGCGGGTGAAGAACTTCCCCGATCTCCTCGTGCAGCTGCAGGTGATCGCCCCGCAGGAGCGCATCAGCCTGCCGCGCCGCGCCGAAGAGATTCAGGTGCTGTCCGGCGGCCCGGTGCAGACCGACCGCGGCTTCGTGCTGCATTCGCCGGATTTCTTCCTCGACAATTCGACCCTGCCGATCGACGACGGCGTGTCGCTCACCGCGACGATCGACATTCTGCGGGCGATCGCTGCTGGCGAGGGGCCGCACCACGCGCTGCTGGCGCTCGGCTATGCCGGATGGGACGCCGGGCAGCTCGAGGACGAAATCCAGCACAATGGCTGGCTTCATTGCCCGGCCGATCCGGAGCTGCTCTTCGATCGCGACCTCGACAGCAAATACAGGCGCGCGCTGCGCTCCATCGGGATCGATCTGGAGCGGCTTTCGTCGAGCGCGGGGCACGCGTAACGGTTACGGCGCAGGATTGCTGTGCAGCTGGTGGATCTGGTCGATCCGCCGCTCGATTTCCGGCGTGATCTTCACCTCCACCGAATCGAGGTCCGTCTTCAGCTGCGCCATCGTCGTCGCGCCGATGATGTTCGACGTCACGAAGGGCCGCGAGGTTACATAGGCGATGGCGAGTTGCGCCGGATCGACGCCGATGTCGCGCGCCAGCGCAAGATAGGCGTCGATCGCCGCCTCCACTCCCGGCTTTTCATAACGCTGCGCCCGCTCGAAGAGCGTGGTGCGCGCGCCGGGCGGCCGCGCGCCGCCCTGATATTTGCCCGTGAGATAGCCCTGCGCCAGAGGCGAATAGGCGAGAAGGCCGACGGCGTCGCGCTCGGCGTATTCCGCAAGGCCCATCTCGAAGGTGCGATTGATGAGGTTGTAGGCGTTCTGGATCGAGACGACGCGCGGGCCGCGCCCGAGTTCGGCGGCGCGCAGGAAACGCGCGACGCCCCAGGGCGTCTCGTTGGAAAGGCCGATGTGGCGAACCTTGCCGGCCTTCACCAGCCCGGCGAGCGCTTCCAGCGTTTCCTCGATCGGAACTTCCGCGCGCTTGCTCGGGCGGCGGTAGGTCGTGCCGCCCGCGCCCCACAGCGGGAGCGAACGGTCCGGCCAGTGCAGCTGATACAAGTCGACATAATTCGTCTGCAGCCGCTTCAGCGACCCCTCGATCGCGTATTGTATGTTCTTCGCGTCGAGGACCGTGCCCGCGCCGCCTTCGCGCAGCCAGTCGGCGTCGCCGCGACCGGCGACTTTCGTCGCGATGATCACCCTGTCGCGGTTCTTTCGCGCGGCGAGCCAGCTTCCGATGATGCGCTCGGTCGAGCCCTGCGTCTCGCGGCGCGGCGGGATCGAATATATTTCCGCCGTGTCGATGAAATTGACGCCGCGCGCGATCGCGTAATCGAGCTGCGCATGGCCTTCGCTTTCCGTATTCTGCTGGCCCCAGGTCATGGAGCCGAGGCAAATGGCGGAGACGGGAAGGTCGGTCGTTCCGAGACGGCGGTATTCCATGTCGCTCCCCTAACGGAGGAACTGGCTCGATTGAAGTTCGAGCCTGAGTTCGAAACTCTGAAACTGGGTGAAGATCGGCGCGAGCCACGCCTTCAGCGCGGCGCGCACCACGATCGACATGTCGAGCGGGGGCTCCGCCAGAAATTCCGACAGCGACAGTTGGAAATCGTCGAGCGTCCGCGCGATCGGGGCTTCGAGCCGCGGGATCACGAATTTCCCCCGCGCCGGGTAGCGCGAGAGGATTTCCATCGCTTCGGCGCCGAGCGGCGCGGCGCCCTCATTGTGGACGACGGTCATCCACAGCTCGGGCCATGTCGTGTTCAGCAGAAGGGCGTTGCGGGCGGCCGACTCAGTGGAGTCGGCCTGAAAGAGCAGGATCGGCGTGATTCCCAGCCGTCGCGCCTCCTCGAAGAAGCCGATCTCGGCGATCGTCGAGAACAGGCGGTCGTAGGAGCGAACCCAGACGTCGACGATCTTGGGCGTCTCGTCGGGAACGAGGAGCCGGTCGAAGAGCGATATCTGACCCCTGATTTCGTCGATGTCCACGACCTGCGAGAGCGTCGGGAAATACATGGCGTAGCAGGGCTCGCGTGAGTCGGTGTCGAACCCCTCCACGCCGACGCCGCGCGAGAGATAGTAGTCGGTGAGAAGCCGCGCCGTCGTCGTGACGCCGGTGCGGGAGTGTGGCGAACAGACGAAGAAGACGAGGGTGCGGCGTCTCATTTGATCCTCGCGGATGCGACAGGCGACGCCGCCGCCGCCTTAACGCCCCTTGCCCCCGCTGTTTATCAGGTCGAGCAGCCCGACCCGCTCGAATTCGTCGGCGACGCGCGCGAGCCATGTGCGGACGTAGCCGCGCAGAACGAAGGAGTGGTCCGCCTGCTCGCCTTCCGCCGTCTGGTTGGCGATGAAGGTGGAGTAGGGCGTGCCCGCGAGTTCGACCTGCTCATAGGCGAGTTCGCCCAGCTTGGGGATGGTGATCTCCCCGGTCGTCTGCACTTCCTCGAAATATTTGGCGTGCGTCTGCGGGTCCCATTCGAAGAATGTGGTGTCGTTGACGTGGTTCTTGACCATGAAATAATTCGCGTCGGCCATATAGGGCGCGATCTCGGCGATCTCGTCGAGCGAGGCGATGGACGGGCCGATGACGTGAAGCAGGATGAAGCGGAATTCGCCGGCCTTGACCGCGTCGAAGAAGCCGATCTCGTCCAGCGCCTCGAGAGCGGGGCTTAGGCCGCCGGCCCGCACGTCGATGACGCTCACCTTGGCCTGCGACGTGTTCAGCGTATCGATGATCTTCATCTGATCCGAGGTCGAGGTCAGATCGACGATCATCGTCTCCTCGGGATGGAAGCGATGAAGCGTGCCGCGGGGCGTCTCGGTGTCGAACGCGCGCGCGTGGATGCTGTTGAGGGCGAGAAAATCGAGGACGGCGCGCGCAATGGTCGTCTTGCCGACGCCACCCTTGTCGGCGCCGACGACGATGACGGTCGGTTTCATCAAGGCTCCTGAAGATTGCTGCGACGCCGCGGTTTCGCGAATGTCGCGACGCGATTCCGTCTCCTTTTTCGGAGGCGAGATTTCCTTGGTGGGTTTGAGCGGTCTCTTTACCATGCGGTCTCCTATAGCACTCTATAACGTGCGCCGCCTCGAATCCTTGCGAGATTCTTACCAAGCATAGTTTGCGGTCGCTTGTCATGCCCTCACTAGTTGATTCCTGCGCCATGCGCATGACGGCGGGCAAAATCAACGTATTTTTGATGTAATATATTTTTATTGCGCCTCATTTTTAAGTGAATTGACATCGGGCCGATTTAGAGTATTAAACGTTCGAAATACCGAACGCCGGGCGCGCCGAAGGAGCGTCCATCCGCCGTGAGCAAAGCAAGCGTATGAGCACTGCAGTGGATATTGTCGCGGACCCGCCCAACCCGCAGCCGCGGCCCGAGACGCCGGTTCTGCGCGTCGAGGACCGTAATGGCGTGATCCATGAGCTCGAGGCCGTCGAGGGCTGGCGGCTGATGGAAATCCTGCGCGACTATGGTCTGGGCATGGAGAACACCTGCGGCGGCGCCCTCGCCTGCGCGGAGTGCCATGTCGTGCTAGACGCGGAGTCGGCGAAGCGGGTTCCGCCGCCGCGCGAGGACGAACTGGAAAAGCTCGACGAATTGCCGATGCTTTACGAAAACTCGCGCCTCTGCTGCCAGATCATCTGGTCGGACGAAATGAGCGGCCTCTCGCTGAAGATCGCGCAGGAGACGTGATGTCCACGTTGAAAAATCCGCAAATCCTCCTTGCCTCCGATCTCGCGGACGGCGAGGTGCTGTTTCTCGGGGCCAACGGCTGGGAGCGCAACCACGCCAGGGCCCGCGTCGCCCGCGACAAGGACGAGGCCGCCGCGCTCGAACAATTCGGCAAGGCCGAGATCGCCGCCAATCACGTCGTCGACGTCTATCTCGCCGATGTCGAAATCGGCGCGGACGGCGTTCCGACGCCGCTCCATTACCGCGAGAAAATGCGGATCAAGGGACCGAGCGTGCGTCTCGATCTCGGCAAGCAGGCCGCAGGAGGCGCCAGATGACCGCCCATGATCCGCAGGCGCTGACGCGTCCCAACGCGCCCACCACGACCTATCGCTACGACGAATTCGACGCCGCCTTCGTGCGCGAACGCGTCGCGGAGTTCCGGGAGCAGGTGCGCCGCCGTCTCTCCGGCGCCCTGACGGAGGACGAATTCCGTCCGTTTCGTCTGATGAACGGGCTCTATCTGCAGCTCCACGCCTATATGCTGCGCGTGGCCATCCCCTATGGCACGCTCACCGCGCGGCAGATGCGCCGGCTCGCCGACATCGCCGACAAATACGATCGCGGCTATGGCCATTTCACCACGCGCCAGAACCTGCAGTACAACTGGCCCAAGCTCGTCGACACGCCCGACATTCTGCAGGCGCTCGCCGAGGTCGAGATGCACGCCATCCAGACCTCGGGCAATTGCATCCGCAACGTCACCTCGGATCATTTCGCCGGCGTCGCGCCGGACGAAATCGAGGATCCGCGCCCGACGGCGGAGTTCCTTCGCCAGTGGTCGAGCGCGCATCCCGAATTCTCCTTCCTGCCGCGAAAGTTCAAGATTGCGGTGACGGGCGCCGGGCATGATCGCGCCGCGATCATGGTGCATGACATTGGCCTCGCGATCGTGAAGAACGGCGCCGGCGAGATCGGCTATCGGGTCGTGGTCGGCGGCGGCCTCGGGCGCTCGCCTTTCGTGGGCAAGGTGATCCGCGATTACGTTCCGCGCGCCGATCTGCTCGCCTATCTCGAAGCGATCATGCGCGTCTACAACCGCTTCGGCCGACGCGACAACAAATACAAGGCGCGCATCAAGATCCTCGTTCACGAGAAGGGGATCGACGAGGTCCGCGCCGCCGTCGAGGCGGAGTTCGGCTCGATGGATCGCTCGGTCTTCTCCTACGATCCCGCCGAGTTCGCGCGGATCGCGGCCTATTTCGCGCCGCCGCCCTATGAAGCGCTGCCCGCCGAGTCGCAGGCGCTGCGCGCTGCGCGGATCGAGACGCCGGCCTTCGGCAATTTCGTCGATGTGAATGTCGCGCCCCACAAGGTTCCGGGCTACGCCATCGTCACCGTGTCGCTGAAGCCCATCGGCGGCATTCCGGGCGACGCGACCTCGCAGCAGATGCGCGTGCTGGCGGAGGCGAGCGAGCGCTTCGGCTTCGGCGAATTGCGCGTCTCCCACGAGCAAAACATCATCCTGCCGCATGTGAAGCAGGACGATCTGTTCGCGCTCTGGCGCATGCTGGACGAGGCGGGACTGGCGACGGCGAACGCCGGCCTCGTCTCCGACATCATCTCCTGCCCGGGTCTCGATTACTGTTCGCTGGCGACTGCGCGATCGATCCCTGTCGCGCAGGCGATCTCGAAGCGCTTCTCCGACCTGTCGCGTCAGCGCCGCATCGGCAAGCTGGGCGTCAAGATTTCGGGCTGCATCAACGCCTGCGGCCATCACCATGTCGGCGCGATCGGCATTCTCGGCCTCGAAAAGAAGGGGCAGGAATCCTATCAGATCACGCTCGGCGGCGATCCGACGCTCTCGGCGTCGATCGGGGAAATTCTCGGCCCGGGCGTGACGGCGGACCAGGTTCCCGACGTGATCGAGCATATCGTCGACTTCTATCTCGCCGAGCGACGCGAAAGCGAGACATTCATCGAAACATGGCGGCGCGTCGGCCATGCGCGATTCAAGAGCGCCGTGCGGCGGGAGGGCGAAGATGGCGCTGATATCTGACGGCCGCTTCATCGAGGACGGCTGGCGCCGGCTCGCCGACGAAGAGGCCTTGCCGAAGGACGGCAGGATCATCGTTTCGCTGCCGCGCCTCGAACATTCGCTCGAAGCGCTCGCGCCCGGCGCGAGCCTCGGCGTCATCGTGCCGAACACGACGGAGCCTTCCGCGCTGGCGAGCGCCTTGCCGCGCCTCGGCCTCGTCTCCATCGTTTTTCCCGCCTTTGCGGACGGTCGCGGCTTCTCGCTTGCGCGTCTCATCCGCCGCGCCGGCTTCAAGGGCGAATTGCGCGCGAGCGGGCGTCTGCTCGCGGACCAATACGCCCATGCGCTCGGCTGCGGTTTCGACACGGTCGAAATCCCCGACGATCTCGCCGAGCGTCAGGATGAATCGCAGTGGGCCGCGGCCCGCGCCGCCCATGCGCGCAGCTATCAGCGCGGCTATGTCGCGCCGGGCTCCATTCTCGAAGCTCGTCGGAAGGCGGCGGCGAAATGACTGCTTCCATCGCTGAAATTCTCGAGCCGCGTCTCGCGCCGCTCGATCTTCATCACCGTCTGCTGCTGGCGCGGGAGTTCATTCCCGGGCGCATCGTCTTTACGACGAGCTTCGGCATTGAGGATCAGTTCATCACCCATTCGATCTTCACGCAGGGGCTCGACATCGACGTCGTGACGATCGACACGGGCCGGCTTTTTCCCGAGACCTACGAGCTCTGGGAACAGACCGAAGCGCGTTACGCCCGCCGCATTCGCGCCGTTTATCCCAAGGCCGAACCGCTCGAAGCGCTGATCGAGGAGCAGGGGATCAACGGCTTCTACAAATCCGTCGAAGCGCGCAAGGCCTGCTGCCATGTGCGCAAGGTGGAGCCGCTGTCGCGCCTTCTCGCCGGCGTCTCCGCCTGGGTGACGGGCCTGCGCGCCGACCAGTCCGACGCGCGCGCCGATGCGCCGCTCGTCGCTTTCGACGCCGGCCACAAGGTTTTGAAGATCAATCCGCTCGCCGACTACCGGCGCGAGGACGTCGTCGCCGCAGTGGAGGAATTCTCCGTCCCGATCAACGAACTTCACGCCAGGGGATTTCTCTCCATCGGCTGCGCGCCCTGCACGCGCCCTGTGCAGCCCGGCGAGAGCGAGCGCGCCGGCCGCTGGTGGTGGGAGGCGGACGACAAGAAAGAATGCGGCCTGCATGTCGGCGAGGATGGCGTTCTGCGCCGCGGCCCGGCGCCGCAAAAGGCCGAGGAGACGTTTTGATGACAGCCATCGCCACCCGCTCTCTCGGCCATCTCGACAGGCTGGAGGCCGAGAGCATTCACATCATGCGCGAGGCCGTCGCCGAATGCGAGCGGCCGGTGATGCTCTTTTCGATCGGCAAGGACTCCATGGCGATGCTGCATGTCGCCATGAAGGCCTTCTACCCATCGAAGCCGCCCTTCCCGTTGATGCACATCAACACGACGTGGAAGTTTCGGGAGATGATCGAGTTTCGCGACAATATCGCGAAACAGTGGGGACTCGAGCTCATCGAATACATCAATCCCAAGGGCATCGAGATGGGCGTCGGCCCCTTCACGCACGGCTCGAAGCTCCATACCGAGATCATGAAGACCGAAGCGCTGAAACAGGCGCTCGACAAATATAAATTCGACGCGGCTTTCGGCGGCGCGCGGCGCGACGAGGAGAAGTCCCGCGCCAAGGAGCGCGTGCTGTCGTTTCGCACCGCGCAGCATCGGTGGGACCCGAAGAATCAACGGCCCGAATTCTGGCGGCTCTACAATACGCGCAAGGCGCCGGGCGAAAGCCTGCGCATCTTCCCCATGTCCAACTGGACGGAAGCGGACATCTGGGACTACATCGCGCGCGAGAACATTCCGGTCGTGCCGCTCTATTTCGCCAAGGAGCGCCCGGTCGTGCGCCGCAGCGGCACGCTGATCATGGTCGACGACGAGCGCATGAAGCTCGAGCCGGGTGAAGTCATCGAGCGCAAGATGGTGCGCTTCCGGACGCTCGGCTGTTATCCGCTGACCGGCGGCATCGAAAGCAACGCCGCCACTCTCGAAGAGATCATTACGGAAATGCGGGAAAGCCGCTCCTCCGAGCGGCAAGGCCGCCTGATCGATCACGACGGCTCCAGCTCCATGGAGCAGAAGAAGCAGGAAGGTTATTTCTGACATGCACGGCGCCGTCGTCACTGCAGAGCCCGCACGCGTCTCGACCAGTCAGGCCAGCGAAAAGCCGCTGCTGCGCTTCATCACCTGCGGTTCGGTCGACGACGGCAAGTCGACGCTGATCGGCCGCCTGCTCTACGACGCGGACCTCGCGCCGGACGATCTCATCGCCGCGCTCGAAACCGACTCCCGGAAGCACGGCACGCAGGGCGACGATCTCGACTTCGCATTGCTCGTCGACGGTCTTGCGGCCGAGCGCGAGCAGGGCATCACCATCGACGTCGCCTATCGCTATTTCGCGACCGACAAGCGCAAGTTCATCGTCGCCGACACGCCCGGCCACGAGCAATACACCCGCAACATGGCGGTCGGCGCCTCCACTGCCGACCTCGCGATCCTGCTCGTCGACGCGCGCAAGGGCATTCTCCCGCAGACGCGCCGCCACAGCGTCATCACGTCGATGTTCGGCGTGCGCCATGTCGTCGTCGCCGTCAACAAGATGGACCTCGTCGGCTATAGCGAGGACGTGTTCCGCAAGATCGAGTCGGACTTCCGCGCCTTTGCCGGGAATCTGCGCTTCGCCTCGATCTATGTTCTGCCGCTCGTCGCCAAGGACGGCGACAATCTCGTTCACGGCGGCGCGACGAACATGCCCTGGCACGACGGCCCGCCGCTCCTGTCCTATCTCGAAAGCGTCGCGGTCGAGGACACGACGCGCATCGCGCCCTTCCGCATGCCGGTGCAATGGGTGAACCGGCCGAACCTCGATTTCCGCGGCTTCTCCGGCTTCATCAGCGGCGGCAACATCCGTCCCGGCGACATCGTGCGCATCCTGCCCGCCGGCCGCGACACGCGGATTTCGCGCGTCGTCACTTACGATGGCGATCTCGACAGCGCGGTCTCCGGCCAGTCGGTCACCGTCACGCTTGCCGAGGAAATCGACTGCTCGCGCGGCGACATGCTGTCGTCGCCGGTTTCGCCCGCCAAGGTGGGGGACCGGCTGGAGGCGAAACTGCTGTGGCTCGTGCGCGAGCCGCTGAAAGTCGGCGCAAGTTATCTGCTCAAGATCGGAACGAAGCTCACGCCCGCAAGCGTCTCCGCCGTCGACTCGCGCATCGAGATCGAGACCGGACTCGCCGCGCCGGTCGCCCAGGGCGAGACGCTCGCCTTCAACGAAATTGGCGAGGCGAAGCTCTCACTTGAAACCGTCGTCGCCTGCGATCCCTATGTCGAGAATCGCGAGACGGGCGGCTTCATCCTGATCGACCGCATCACCAATGAGACGGTGGCCGTCGGCATGGTGAAGACGGTCGCCTCGTCCAGCGGCCGCGTCGCGCCGGCGCTGGCGGAGCTGAGCTACGCCTCGATGGAAGGCGTGGCGCCCGTGCGCGAGGCGACGACGGTCTCGGGACGTATCGCCCGGTCGCTGAGCTTTGCGCTCGTTGCGGGCGTTGCGACTTTCGCAATCGCTTTCGCGTTCGTGAAAGATGCGTCGCTGGCGGGACAGATCGCGATGGCGGAAACCTTCGCGCTGGCGGCGATCCATTATCTGCACGAGCGCGCCTGGTCGCGGTTGCGCGGATCTGAAGGGGCCTCGTCGCTCGACGAGGCGGGCCTTTAGGCCGCGACTTCGTATCGATGCGCTGAAATATGTCCCGGAAAGCTCTTGGGGTTTTCCGGGACTTTTTTAATGCGCCTCGTCCCAGTTGGCCGCGGCGCGCGCGTCCACTTTCAGCGGCACGGCGAGTTGAACGGCCGGCGCCGGCGCCTCTTCCATCACGCGGCGTGCGATCTCGATCGTCGCCTCCGCTTCTTTCTTCGGCGCCTCGAACACCAGTTCGTCATGCACCTGCAACAGCATTTGCGCCTTTAGTCCTTCGCTCGCCAGCGCATCGTCCATGCGGACCATGGCGCGGCGGATGATGTCGGCGGCGGCGCCCTGGATCGGCGCGTTGATCGCCGCCCGCTCATAGAAGGCGCGGTCGGAGGCGTTGGCCGAGCCGATTCGCGGGAAATGGCAGACGCGGCCGAAGATCGTCGTTACCGCGCCCTTCTCGCGAACGAGTTTTTTGGTCGCCTCCATATAGTCGCGTATGCCGGGGAAGCGCTCGAAATAACGCTTGATATAGGCGCCCGCCTCCTCGCGCGGAATGGAGAGCTGATTGGCGAGGCCGAAGGCGGAAATGCCGTAGATGATGCCGAAATTGATCGCCTTGGCGCGGCGGCGCACCTCGGGCGGCATGTCTTTCACGGGCACGCCGAACATCTCGCTCGCCGTCATGGCGTGAATGTCGATTCCGTCCGCAAAGGCTTTCTTGAGTTGCGGAATATCGGCGATATGCGCGAGAAGCCGCAATTCGATCTGCGAATAGTCGGCGCTTATCAGCACATGGCCGGGCGATGCGACGAAAGCCTTGCGAATCTTGCGTCCCGCCTCGTTGCGCACCGGAATGTTCTGCAGATTCGGGTCCGACGATGAGAGCCGCCCCGTGGTTGTCGCGGCGAGCGCATAGGACGTATGGACGCGCCCCGTTTCCTTGTTGACGAAGCCGGGCAGGGCGTCGGTGTAAGTGCTCTTCAATTTCGAGAGCTGCCGCCAGTCGAGAATGCGACGCGCGAAATCATTGCCCTCGTTTGCGAGGTCTTCGAGCACGCTCGCGGATGTCGACCAGGCCCCGGTCGCGGTTTTCTTCGCGCCGGGCAGGCCCATCTTTCCGAAGAGAATGTCGCCCAATTGCTTGGGCGAGCCGAGATTGAAGGTCTCGCCCGCGAGATCGAAAATATCGGCCTCCAGCCGCGCCATGTCCTGAGCGAATTCGCCCGAGAGGCGCGAGAGCATGGCGCGGTCGATGGTTATGCCGCGCCGCTCCATGCCCGCGAGCGTTGCGACCATCGGCCGCTCCAGCGTCTCATAGACATTCGTCATATGCTCGGCGGCGAGACGCGGCTTGAGCGCGCGCCATAGGCGCAGCGTCACATCGGCGTCCTCGGTGGCGTATTCTGTCGCACGATCGAGCGCGACCCGCGCAAAGCCGATGAAATTGCGTCCCGACCCCGCGACGGCGGAGAAGGGAATATTCTCATGGCCGAGATGCTTCAGCGTCAGCTCGTCGAGCCCGTGATTGTTGCGGCCGGTGTCGAGCGTATATGAAATCAGCATCGTGTCTTCGATCGGCGCGACGTCTACGCCGTAGCGCGCCAGCACGAGCAGATCGTATTTCATGTTGTGCGCGATCTTGAGAACGGCGTCGTCCTCGAGAAGCGGCTTGAGTGTCGCAATCGCCTTGTCGAGGGGGATCTGTCCCTGGAGCAGCGCGGCGCCGCCAAAGAGATCGCCGTCGCCCGGCTCGCGATGCTGCAACGGAATGTAACAGGCGCGCCCCGGCGTTATTGCGAGCGACACGCCGACGAGCTCGCAGCTCATCGGATCGAGCGAGGTTGTTTCCGTATCGACTGCGACAACGCCCGCATCTGTCGCCTCTGCGACCCATTTTTCGAGGCTCGCGAGCGAGGTTACGGTCTCATAGGCGGAACGGTCGATCTTCGTCGCCTGCGCCTCGGCGCGGCGCACAGCGGCGAGACTCGCGGGCGTCATGCCCTCCGCCTTGCCGCCGTGCTTCGATTTTCCGGCCGTCTTCTCCCCTTTCGGCGCCGCTGCGGGCGCGTCTTCCCGCACCTCCCCATTGCGCGCGCGCCAGCCGGCGGGGCCGACGAAATCGGCATCGGGCTCGATGTCATGCGCGTCGACGCCGTAAAGCTCCGCGACGCGGCGGGTGATCGTCGTGAACTCCATCGCCTGCAGGAAGGAGACGAGCTTTTTCGCGTCGGGCTCTTCGAGACCAAGCTCGTCGAGCTTCGTCTCCACTGGCGCGTCGCGCACGAGCTCGACGAGCTTTTTTGAAAGACGGATGAGCTTGACCGCCTCAGGCTCTGTCAGCGCCTCGCGGCGCTTGGGCTGCTTGATGCCGGGGGCCTTTTCGAGAAGCGTGTCGAGATCGCCATATTCATTGATGAGCTGCGCGGCGGTCTTGACGCCGATGCCCTTCGCGCCTGGCACATTGTCGGTCGAATCGCCGGCGAGCGCCTGAACGTCCACGACCTTCTCTGGCGGCACGCCGAAATAGTCGACGACCTCCGCTTCCGTAATCAGCCGCTCCTCGCGCGCGCCGGACGCCGGATCGTACATCGTCACGCCGGGGCCGACGAGCTGCATGAGATCCTTGTCGGCGGACACGATGAGCACGTCGGCGCCTTTCTTGCGCGCCTGTTCCGCATAGGTCGCGATGAGGTCGTCGGCCTCGTAGAGATCCTGCTCGATCGGCGTGAGGCCGAAGGCGCGCACGGCGGCGCGCATGAGCGGAAATTGCGGGACGAGGTCTTCCGGCGGATCGGGCCGATGCGCCTTGTATTCCGGGTAGATTTCCTTGCGAAAGGATTTCTCGCTCTTGTCGAAGATGATGGCGAGATGGGTCGGCTTCACGCCCGCCGCGCCCTCGCGCACGAATTGCAGGATCTTGGCGCAGAAGAGCCGCACGGCGCCGGTCGGCAGCCGGTCGGAGCGGTAGTTATATTTCGCGTCCTGCCGGATCGACTGGAAATAGGCGCGAAAGACGAAGGACGAGCCGTCGACGAGAAAGACATGGCTGCCGCGGCCAACGGGGTTGTGCTTGGAGCTCATGAGGGCATTGTAGCGGGTCGCTCCTGCCCTGTCCCTCCCCGCAAGGGGGAGGGAGACGTGGCTCGCGAGCAGCGATGTTGATGAGGACGACAGTCTGCTCCCTCTCCCGCGTAAGCGGGGGAGGGCTGGGGGGAGGGGGCCTTAGCCCAACCGCCCCAGCGCCGCGTTGAGCTTTTCGATGCGCGCGAGAGCTTCTTCGCGGCGCTCCTTGTGTTCCTCGATCACTTCCTCGTCGGCCTTGGCGAGGAAGCCGGGGTTGCCGAGCTTCGCATCGACCTTCTTTACCTCGCCCTCGAGCTTGGCGATTTCCCTGGCGAGACGCGCCTTTTCCGCGCCGAGGTCGATCACGCCCTCGAGCGGGATGGCGACGACGCTTCCGCGCACGATGATCTGCGCCGAGGACTTGGGCGCGGAGTCTGCGAAGCCGACCTTCGACTGTCGGGCGAGCTTGCGGATCGTCTCCTCCCAGCGCGTCGCGCGCGACTGAAGCGTCGCATCAGCGCCAATCAAGAGAAGCTCGGTCTCGGTGTTGAGGTTCATCTCGGCGCGAAGCGAACGGATTTCCGAGATGAGGTCCACAACCCAGCCGATCTCGCTCTCGGCCGCCGCATCTTCGAGCCCTTCGAGCGAAGGCCATCGGGCCAGAACCAGCAGGCTCTCGCGCTTCGGCCCCTCGGCCCCCTTGATCGCCCAGAGCTCCTCCGTGATGAAGGGCATGAAGGGATGCAGCAGCGCGTAGATCTGGTCGAGAACGAAGGCGGTCGTCGCGCGCGTCTCATCCTTTTCGGCGCCGTCGGGGCCGGTGAGGAGCGGCTTCGTCAGCTCCACATACCAGTCGCAGAAGACGTTCCAGACGAAGCGATAGGCGGCGCCCGCCGCCTCGTTGAAACGATAGGCGTCGATCGCCGCGCTCACCTCGCGCACGGTGCGCGCCGCTTCGCCGACGATCCAGCGGTTGAGCGTCACCTTGTTGGCGCGCGGATCGTAACTATCGACGCGCGCGCAGCCGTTCATCTCGGCGAAACGCGAGGCGTTCCAGAGCTTGGTCGCGAAATTGCGGTAGCCTTCGACGCGCTGCGTCGAGAGCTTGATGTCGCGTCCCTGCGCCGCCATCGCCGCGAGCGTGAAACGCAACGCGTCCGCGCCATACTCGTCGATGAGATGCAGCGGGTCGATGACATTGCCCTTCGACTTCGACATCTTTGCGCCTTTCTCGTCGCGGACGAGAGCGTGGATGTAGACGTCCTTGAAGGGGATTTCCTTTTTGAAGTGCAGGCCCATCATCATCATGCGGGCGACCCAGAAGAAGATGATGTCGAAGCCCGTGACGAGAACATTCGTCGGATAGAATCGCGAAAGCTCCGGCGTCTCGTCCGGCCAGCCGAGCGTCGAGAAGGGCCACAGCGCGGAGGAGAACCAGGTGTCGAGCACGTCCTCGTCGCGCGTGAGCATTACGTCGGCGCCGGTGCGCGAGCGCGCGGCGACATGGGCGGCTTCCTCCGTCTCCTCGACATAGACATTGCCGTCTTCGTCATACCAGGCGGGAATGCGATGGCCCCACCAGAGCTGACGCGAAACGCACCAGGGCTGGATGTTCTCGAGCCATTCGAAATAGGTTTTTTCCCAGTTCTTCGGCACGAAGCTTGTTCGGCCCTCGCGCACGGCGGCGAGCGCCGGCTGGGCGAGCGTCTTGGCGTCCACATACCATTGGTCGGTCAGGCGCGGCTCCAGCACCGCCTGCGAGCGGTCGCCGTGCGGGACCATGTGCTTATGGTCGTCGATTCCGTCGAGAAGGCCCCTCGCCTCCATCATCTCGACGACGAGCTTGCGCGCGGCGGAACGGTCATGTCCGTCGAGCGCGGCGACGGTCGCGGCGAGTTCTTCCGACGGCTCCACGCCCTCGTGGAAGTCGGCGTTGGCGCCGAGCTGCATGCGCGCCTGCGCGTCGAGCACATTGATGAGCCGAAGGCCGTGGCGCTTGCCGACCTCGAAGTCGTTGAAGTCGTGCGCGGGGGTGATCTTCACCGCGCCCGTGCCCTTCTCGGGATCCGAATATTCGTCGGCGACGATGGGGATCAGACGCCCGACGAGCGGCAGGCGCAGGCGCTTGCCGACGAGCGCCTTGTAGCGCTCATCTTCCGGATGCACGGCCACGGCGGTGTCGCCGAGCATGGTCTCCGGACGCGTCGTCGCGACGACGATGAACTCGCCGGTCTCTTCGCCCGCGTCATCCACGACCGGATATTTGAAGCGCCAAAGATGGCCCTTCACTTCCTGTTGCAGCACTTCGAGATCGGAGATCGCCGTGTGCAGAACGGGGTCCCAGTTGACGAGACGCTTGTCCTTGTAGAGCAGCCCGTCGCGATAGAGCTGCACGAAGACTTTCGCAACAGCGCGCGACAGGCCCTCATCGAGCGTGAAGCGCTCGCGAGACCAGTCGCAAGAGGCGCCGAGGCGCTTCAACTGTTCGACGATCTTGCCGCCGGATTCCGCTTTCCATTCCCACACGCGCTCGAGAAACTTCTCGCGGCCCATCTCGCGGCGGCCCGGCTCCTGGCGCTCCATGAGCTGGCGCTCGACGACCATCTGCGTCGCGATGCCCGCATGGTCCGTGCCCGGCTGCCACAGCACATCCTCGCCCTTCATGCGGTGATAGCGCACGAGAATGTCCTGCAGCGTATTGTTGAGCGCATGGCCCATGTGCAGGCTGCCGGTGACGTTCGGCGGCGGGATGACGATGGAATAGGGGGCGGCGCCCGCGCGCTCGGGACGGCCAGCGCGGAACGCCTGCGCGTCTTCCCAGGTGGTGCGGATGCGGCTCTCGATGGAGCGGGGGTCGAAGGTTTTTTCCATGGTCATCGGGTAAGCCGGGCGTTCGTTACAAAAATCCCTCCCCTTTACGGGGAGGGATGGGAGCCCCGAGATTGCGGCTCGCGATCAGGCGAGCTGCTTGATCGCGCCTTTGCCGGCGTAGACGGCCGCGTCGCCAAGCTCTTCCTCGATGCGGATGAGCTGGTTGTATTTCGCGGTGCGGTCGGAGCGCGCGAGCGAGCCGGTCTTGATCTGCCCGCAGTTCAGCGCGACCGCGAGATCGGCGATCGTGCTGTCCTCCGTCTCGCCCGAGCGATGCGACATCACGCTCGTGTAGCCAGCGCGGTGGGCCATATCGACGGCGGAAATCGTCTCCGTGAGCGAGCCGATCTGGTTGACCTTGACGAGAATCGAATTCGCCGTGCCGGTCTTGACGCCCTGAGACAGGCGGCTGACGTTCGTCACGAAGAGATCGTCGCCGACGAGCTGCACCTTCTTGCCGATGGCGTCGGTGAGCTTCTTCCAGCCCTCCCAATCGTCTTCCGACATGCCGTCCTCGATGGAGACGATCGGATAGGCGCTCGCGAGCTTGGCGAGATAGGCGACCTGCTCATCGATGGTGCGGGTTACGCCCTCGCCTTCATAGACATATTTGCCGTCCTTGAAGAACTCGGTCGCGGCGCAGTCGGAGGCCAGATGCACGTCGATGCCCGGCTTGAAGCCGGCGGTCTCGATCGCCTTCATGATGAAGTCGAGCGCCGCCTCGGCGGAAGGAAGGTTCGGCGCGAAGCCGCCTTCATCGCCGACCGAGGTGGCGAGCCCCGCCTTCTTGAGCGCGCTTTTCAGCGTGTGGAAGATTTCCGCGCCCCAGCGGATGCCTTCGCGCACGCTGTCCGCGCCGGTCGGCATGATCATGAATTCCTGAAAATCGATGGGGTTGTCCGCATGGACGCCGCCATTGACGATGTTCATCATCGGCGTCGGCAGGACGCGCGCCTGCACGCCGCCGACATAGCGGTAGAGCGGCAGGGCGGAAGCCTCGGCGGCCGCCTTGGCGACGGCGAGCGAGACGCCGAGAATGGCGTTGGCGCCGAGACGCGCCTTGTTCGGCGTGCCGTCGAGCTTGATCATGGTCTCGTCGATCGAGACCTGGTCTTCCGCGTCGAGGCCGAGCAGGGCGCCGGCGATTTCGTCGTTCACATTGTCGACCGCCTGCAGCACGCCCTTGCCGAGATAGCGCTTGGGGTCGCCGTCGCGCTTTTCCACGGCTTCATGCGCGCCGGTCGAGGCGCCGGACGGAACCGCGGCGCGGCCCGATGAGCCGTCCTCCAGCGTCACATCGACCTCGACGGTCGGATTCCCGCGCGAGTCGAGAATTTCACGGGCGTGGATGTCGATGATTTCCGTCATTGAAGGGCCTCTTTATGATGCGGCGCGGAGCAGCGCCGCCTTTTAGCCCTATTAGGCCGTGCGGGAAAGCCTCGCAGCGCCCGGAATGTGCGTTTTGCGCTCCGGCGCGCGTCCGATCTTTGTGCGACGCGGAAAGATCGTGGCGGCGAAAGCGGTTGACTGGCGCCGCCGGGCCGCTATCCTTGAGATATATCAAATACAAGAGTGAATCTACGGCGCTTGTTGCTACATGATTCGAAGTAAACTCGGCAAAAGCGCATCGTTCGACTTCACAAACACCAAGAAAAAGCGTCGCGCGGGAGGAACAGATGGCGTTTGGCAACCGACGGTTTACGCTCGCCGCAGCGGCGATTGTTTTCGGCGCTCAGGGCGCTGCGGCGCAGACGGCGGAGCATGTCGCCGCCGTGCAGGGCGTTCTGGAGAAGTCGCCCGTGCGCGCCGGCCAGTGCGCCCCGGTCGCCGAGGACTTTCAGGGCTGGCCGGCCGCGCTCGTGCAGCGCTGCGAATACAAGAACGGCGACATGACCGGCGTCGCCTATGTGCTCGACGTGAAGCCGGAAGTCATGGCCAAATGGATCGAGACCGGCTGCGAGGCCCATATGAGCGGCGTCGCCGCCTGCTTCGACCGCATGCTCCGCTGCGCTGTCGAGAAATCCAACGCGACATTCGCCATTGGCGGCAATGTCATCGCCGCGCGCAAAGGCGTGTTGCAGAACATGTTTTTCCGCAACGGCGTCGCCATCGGCGCTCCGATGAGCGGCAAGCCGGGCGCCGTGCCGGCGGAGGAGCAGGAAAAGCTCGCCAGGACGCCCGAGGCCGCCGTCGAGGCGATGCCGGGCGGCGGGGCCGTCGCCTACTGGCACACCATGCCGTTCCAGTTCGCCGTGAAAGCCATTGACCTCGGCGTGCCGGCCGAGATGAACACGCCCGATCGCCGCCAGAAATGGCTCGAGGTGATCAGGGCCGAGATGCAGACCGCCCTGACCACACCCGTCAACCGCTTCCTCTCAGGCTGGATGACCGCGCATCCGATCACGCTGCGCACCGGCGAATGCGCGGACGACCGCGACCCGTAAGGGCGCGGTCCTTCGCCTCGCGACCTACATCCCGGCGCGCGCGCCTTCCGCCGCCCGATTGGCCTGATCCTCGGCGATCTTGGTCAGCATCTGGTCGGCGGCGTATTCCGCGTCGAGCATTTCGGACAGCAGCCGCTCGGCCTCGGGTTTTCCGAGTTCATGCGCCCATTCGCGCAGCGTGCCGAAGCGGTTGATCTCGTAATGCTCGATCGCCTGCGCGACGAAAATCACCGCGGCGTCGGCGGCGTCCGTGTCGCCGAATTCTCCCAGCATCGTTTCCCCCTCGTCGACGATGCCCTTGATCGCCTGACAGGTGATCGATTTCGGCCTGGCGTGGAACATCTCGAAAATCGCTTCGAGCCGTTTCCTCTGCGCCTCCGTCTCGTCGCGATGCGCCGTCAGCGCCGCTTGCAGACCGGGCAGGGTCGCTGCGCCCGCGAGATCCTTCAGCGCCCTGGAGGCGGCGTTTTCCGCCGAGTAGATGTCGCCGAGCGCATGAAGGAAGAGCTTTTCCAGCGCGTTCGTCGTGGTTTTCTTCGATGTGTCTTTCCTTGCCATCGCGTCCTCCTGCGAATGGGATTCGCATGCACGGCTCGGCGCCATCAGGGTGTCGATGTGTGAAGAAGCCGCCCATGCGGCGCTACGGCGTAAATGTCGCGGCGCCCGCCTTTGTCAACGCGAGGGCCGTGCTCTCCCCGGCTTGACGGGCGCTGCGCGTCGTTATCTTTACGGCCATGACCAGAATCCACGAAGGCGCCGCGATGCTCGGCCAACAGACGGTTTTGCCCGCTTCGCCGGACGACGCCGAACTCGATCTCGTGCCCAATCCGCACAAGGACGCAAGCTATCTCGTGCGCTTCACGGCGCCGGAGTTCACCTCGCTCTGCCCCGTGACGGGCCAGCCGGATTTCGCGCATATCGTCATCGATTACGTTCCGGCCGAATGGCTCGTCGAGTCGAAATCGCTGAAGCTCTACCTCGGAAGCTTCCGAAATCACGGCGCCTTTCACGAGGACTGCACGCTGCGGATCGCGCGCGACCTGGTCGCGGCGATGAAGCCCGCTTGGCTGCGCATCGGCGGCTACTGGTATCCGCGCGGCGGCATCCCGATCGACGTTTTCTGGCAAACCGGCGCGCCGCCGGAAGGTCTGTGGCTGCCGGATCAGGGCGTGCCGCCCTATCGCGGGCGGGGGTGAGCGGCGGCGCTGTCGGATGATCCGCGTTTCGTTGCGACGCTGCATCTGCTAGCTTGATCGTCCATCGCTGCGAGCGGCCGGCCCAGAGCGTGGCTCATGTTGACGGAAGACGACATCGCGGACTGGCGGCGCGTCGCGCCATCGCTTGTCGTCGCGGATGTTGCAGACAGAGCCGTGATCTACAGCCAGGGCGACCATGTCGCCTTTCTCCACTGCGTGCTGAAGGGCGTCGTCAAGCTCTCGCATGTCGCAAAGGATGGCCGTCAACTGACGATCGCCGTCCTGAGTTCGGGCGGAGTTTTCGGGACGGCGGCGGCCATCAGGCCCGCGGAACACGCGGCGACGGCGATTGGCGAGGCCCGCATCGTCAGGATCGCGCATGCGGATATCGCCCGTCTCGTCGGAAAGAATCCGGTCTTCGCCGCGTTTCTCAACCAGGGTCTCGAAGCCTCGCGGGAGCGGGCGGAGCGCAAGCTCGTCGACTGCCAGACAAAGACCGTCGAGGCGCGTCTCATCGAAACGCTCTGCGAACTCGCGCTCACTTTCGGCGCGCCGTGTTCGCATGGCTATTCGCTCGAGATACCGCTCACGCAACAGGACATTGCCGATCTCGTCTGCGCGAGCCGTCCCGTCGTGACGAAGATCATGAACGCGCTTCGACGCCGCGGCGCGCTCGATTACCAGCGTGAAATGATCTGCGTGAACCACGCCGCGCTTCGGTCCTTCGCCGGATCGAAATCTTTCGAATTGTAACCCGGATGACAGACATCGACGCCGCCGCGCCTTAACGCTTTCTCATGGCGGGCGCGTGTGAAAATCGGCGCGCCGCAAGAGAAAAGGAGCGCGATCATGAAGCTCATCACGCCGCGCGCGCACGGCTATCTCGATTATCTCACCGTCGTTGTTTTTCTCGCCGCACCGAGCCTGCTCGGCTTCGACGGCCTGCCGGCTCGACTGGCGTGGACGCTCGCCGCCGTGCATCTCGCCATGACGCTGGCGACGAATTTCCCCCTCGGCCTTTTCCGCCGCCTGCCATTCTCGGTTCATGGCTGGATCGAGCGGATCGTCGGCCCCACGCTGCTTGTCGTCGCTTTCCTTCCGGGCTTTTACAGCGTCGGCCCCGCCTTTCTTTTCTTCGCGGCCATGGGGCTTGTCATCGTCGCCGTCGGCTGGCTGACGGATTATGCCGACGCCCCGGAGCCCGGGCTCGTTCAAAACCCCTGAGCGGCAATGGAGGGCTCGAGGTTACTTATTCGCTGCGTGAGGGCGCTATGAAATCGCCTTCGCCAGCCGATCGAAGCCCATCAATTGCTCCATCATCGCGCCCAGCTCGCCGAGCGGAACCTGCGTCGCGGGGTCGGAGGTGGCGGCGTCGGGATCGGGGTGCGTCTCGACGAAAAGCCCGGCCACCCCCACCGCCACGGCGGCCCGCGCGAGCGTCGCGACAAAGCGCCGCTCGCCGCCCGAGGACGCGCCGCGTCCGCCCGGCTGCTGCACGGAATGTGTGGCGTCGAAGATCACCGGCGCGCCGGTCTCCCGCAGGATCGGCAGCGCGCGCATGTCGGCGACGAGGGTGTTGTAGCCGAAGCTCGCGCCGCGCTCGGTGACGAGAACGCCGCCCCCGCCCGCCGCGCGCGCTTTCTCGACCGCATGGATCATGTCCCATGGCGCGAGGAACTGGCCCTTCTTGATGTTCACCGGCCGTCCAGTCCGCGCGGCGGCGACGATCAGGTCGGTCTGACGGCAAAGAAAGGCGGGGATTTGCAGGAGGTCCACGACTTCCGCGACGGGGGCGCATTGTCCGCTCTCATGCACGTCGGTCGTCACCGGCAGTCCCGTCGCGGCCTTGATCTCGGCGAAGATCGGCAGCGCTGCGCTCAGCCCCACGCCGCGCGGCGCGTCGCCGCTGGTGCGGTTGGCCTTGTCGAAGGAAGCCTTGAAAACGACGCCGATTCCTAGGCGATCCGACAGCCGCGCGAGTTCACGCGCGACCTGAAGCGCCATCTCCCGGCTCTCCAGAGCGCAGGGGCCGGCGATCAGCGTCAGCGGCCGGTCGGCGCCGATCTCGACGCGGCGCGCGCCTTCTCCGATAGGAACTGTCGTCACGCGCGCTTTCTCTCATGTTTTGACGAGCCGCGCGACCTCCTTGCGCAGCACAGGCAGAACCTCGGCCTCGAACCAGGGATTGCGCTTGAGCCAGCCCGTGTTGCGCCAGGACGGATGCGGCAGCGGAAAGATGAGGGGCCGCGCGTTTTGAAAATCGCGCCAGCGCGCGACGATCTGCGAGACACCCTGTCCCCTGGGCAGCGCATGACCGAGCCGGGCGAAGTGATAGTCCTGCGCATAGCGTCCGATGGCGAGCACGGTTTCGATCTGCGGCAGGGCGGCGAAGAGTTCGTCGTGCCATCGGGCGCGACATTCGCGCCGCGGCGGTAGGTCGCCGCCCGCCGCGTCATTGCCGGGAAAGCAGAAGCCCATGGGCGCGATGGCGATGCGCGAGACATTGTAGAAAGTCTCGCGGTCCACGCCCATCCATTCGCGCAGCCGGTTGCCGGAAGGGTCGTTGAAAGGGAGGCCGGTCTGATTGACGAGATTGCCCGGCGCCTGGCTCGCGATCAGCAACCGCGCGCTGGATGAAACGCGCAACACCGGGCGGGGCTCATGCGGCAGCGGCGCGCCCTCGGGCGTCTCGACGCAGAAACGGCAGGCGCGGATGCGCGCGACGACTTCGTCGAGTTTCCTTGCCTCGCCACGCGCCATTTACGCGGAGGCTCCCGGTCGCGCCGCGACTTCCGCGCGCCAGCGGGCGAGGTGCGGGAGATCGTCGGGGATTTCGACCCGCGCGAGTTTCGTCAATTCCATGGCGATGAAAGCGGTAATGTCGGCGATGGTGAAATTTTCATTGGCGATGAAGCGACGCTGGGCGAGTTCATCGTTAACAAAACGCATCATGCGAATCGCGCGCGGGCGCTGCGCCTCGGCGAACTCCGGGAACTGCGGCTGCTCCAGCGCCGCCATGCGCGGATGGCTGTGGCGGAAAGCCATCGCGACGGGCGCAAACAGGCCGAATTCCATGCGTCTCTGCCACATTTCGACAAAGGCCTGCTCGCGGCCGCCGCGTCCGAAAAGCGCCGGCTCGGGATAGAGAGATTCGATATAGCGGCAGATTGCGACCGACTCCGTCAGCACGGCGCCGTCGTCGAGCTCGAGCGCCGGCACGGTAAGCAAGGGGTTAATTTTCGCATAGGCGTCCGTCTTGTGTTCGAGCGCCATCAGATTCACGTCGTGCATGGGGATGGAGAGGCCCTTCTCGGCGAGAAAAAAGCGGACTCTTCGGGGATTCGGGGCAACGGGCGTCGTGTGGAGAAGCATTGCGTCCTGCGTTTTAGGGAGGCTCTGCCCCAAAATATGCCCGAGTTTACGACGATCGGGCAGGAGGCTGTTAATATTTCTCGACGATTATCCATACAGCCTACCTCAAGCTTCGTACTGCGTATCGTCCAGCATGAGTGAAGTTACCGCAGAAATGATCGAGCGCGGCCGCGGCCTCGATCCGCAGACAGCGACGCAGAAGCGTCGGCTCGGCGCAAAGGTGCGCGAGGCGCGCGAGCGGCTGACGACATCCGACACCGGCCACCGCGCCTGTGATCTGGAACTGCTCCGCGCCTACGCCGAAACGAGGGTCGAGTCCGCCATCTCGGCGGTCGCGCTGATCCTGATGATGACGATGCTCTCGCTCTATTGGGTGAAGACCAACGCCATCTTCATCTGGTCCGTTCTGGCCTTCTCCAGCCTCATCCTGTGCTACGGCATGGCGAAGCGGCTCGCATATTACGACGATTCGAAAATCACCGTGAAACGGTGGCGCACGAAATTCGTCGTCACCGAACTTGTTCATGGCGTCGTCTGGGCGGGCGTGGCGGGGATCCTGCTCAGTTGCAAGGATCCCAATGCGCGCATCTTCGTGATCGCCATGATGCTGCTGTCGGCGGCCTTCAACACCATGGTGACGGCGACCATTCCCGTCGCGGTGTACGCCGCGATCGTGCCGACGTCGCTGACGATCGTCTTCTTCATCGGTTTCACCGGTTTCGGCGACACCTCGGTGGCGCTGCTGGCGATGGTGGCGGTGACGCAGGTGTTCTTCTTCGTCCTCGCCAAGCGCTTCCATCAGCTCGCGTCGGAGAGCCAGTTCTTCCGCGCCGAAAAGAACGAGCTGATCACCGAACTGGAGCAGGCGAAGGCCAATTCCGACGAGGCGCGCCGCCGCGCGGAGGAGGCCAATCTCGCCAAGTCGCGCTTCCTGGCCACGATGAGCCATGAATTGCGCACTCCGCTCAACGCCATCCTCGGCTTTTCCGAAGTGCTCAAGGGCGAATTGTTCGGCCCCCACGCCAATCCGGCCTATCGCGACTATTCCAACGACATTCATTCCAGCGGCCAGCATCTGCTCATGCTGATCAATGAAATCCTCGACCTCTCGCGCGTCGAGGCCGGGCGTTACGAGCTGAAGGAAGAAAGCGTCTCGCTCGTCGGCGTGGCTCAGGAATGTCGCCATCTGCTGACGATCAGGGCGCAAAAGCGCGATATCAGAATGATAGAGGTGGTGGAGCCGAGCCTTCCGCGAATCTGGGCGGATGAGCGCGCGGTGCGGCAGGTGATTCTCAATCTGCTCACCAACGCCATCAAATTCACGCCGCAGGGCGGGCAGGTGACGATCAAGGTCGGCTGGACCAGCGCCGGCGGCCAATATATCGCGATCAAGGACAACGGCCCCGGCATTCCGGAAGACGAGATCGCGGTGGTGATGTCCTCCTTCGGGCGCGGGATGCTCGCGCAGAAAAACGCCGACGAGGGGACGGGCCTCGGCCTGCCGATCGTCAAGGGACTTGTCGAATTGCACGGCGGCCAGTTCGTGCTGAAGTCGAAGGTGCGCGAAGGCACCGACGCGATCGTCGTCTTCCCCGCCCAGCGCGTGATGAACGCCTTGCCGAAGTTCGACACGCCGGCGGACCAGCACACGCGACGCCCGGCGGCCTGAGCAAGGCTGGCGCAGGACGTTGGTCGGCGCTAGTTTTGGCCGACCAACATGACAGCCGACGACAAGCCCCCCCTCTCCGACTCCGCGCTGGTGCTGTTTTCCGGCGGCCAGGATTCGACGACCTGTCTCGCCTGGGCGCTGACGCGCTTTTCTCGCGTCGAGACGCTGGGCTTCGACTACGGTCAGCGCCATCGCGTCGAACTCGAGCGCCGCGCCGCCCTGCGCGAAGGGATCGCGCGCATTTCACCCGCCTGGCGCGAACGGCTGGGCGAGGATCACACCATCTCGATCGAGGCGCTCGGCGCCATTTCCGACACGGCGCTCACCCGCGAGGCCGAGATCGCGATGAACGTCGACGGCCTGCCCAACACTTTCGTGCCGGGCCGCAATCTTCTCTTTCTCACATTCGCGGCGGCGCTCGCCTACCGGCGCTCGATTCTCGATCTCGTCGGCGGCATGTGCGAGACCGATTATTCCGGTTATCCCGACTGTCGCGACGGGACGATCCGCGCCATGGCGCAGGCGCTCAGCCTCGGCATGGACCGGGCGTTCGTCATCCACACGCCGCTCATGTGGATCGACAAGGCGGCGACATGGCGACTGGCGCAGGAGCTCGGCGGCGACGCGCTGGTGCAGCTCATCGTCGAGGAGAGCCACACCTGTTACCTTGGGGAGCGCGGCCGGCCCTTCGACTGGGGTTATGGCTGCGGCGAATGTCCCGCCTGCCAGTTGCGCGCGGCGGGGTGGGAGAGGTTCATCCCGCCGGACTGAAGTCGCCCCCGCGGGACTTGACGCCCGCCTTGAACGTAATGTTATAACGTCAATGTAACATTATAACGTTATTACCCGGGCGGACATCGATGAAGCCTTTCGTACGCTGGCTCGCTGCGCCGACCCTCGGCTGCGCCGTCATGGCGGCCCATCCGGGTTTTGCGCAGCAGGCGCTGCCGTCGATCGACATTGGCGCGGCGAGCCCGGTCAAACGGCGCGCTCCGGCGCGGGTTCAGGCCGCGCAGATCGCCGCGCCCGCGCCTCGCCGTCCCGCCGCGACGCCGTCCGGAACCTCGGCGGCGGCGCCCGAGGCGCCGCCGCGAGGGACGCTTCCCATCGTCACGGATCAGTTCGGAACGGTGACGGTCGTCACCAATGGCGAGCTGCGCCGCTCGACCGGAACGACGCTCGGCGATCTTCTGTTCGCGAAGCCGGGCGTCACCGGCTCCAGCTTCGCGCCCGGCGCCGCGAGCCGCCCGATCGTGCGCGGTCTCGACAATTACCGCGTCCGCATTCAGGAGAACGGCGTCGCGTCGAGCGGCGTTTCCGAACTGGGCGAGGACCACGCCGTCCCGCTCGATCCGCTCGGCGCCAGCCAGGTGGAGGTGGTGCGCGGGCCCGCGACGCTCCGCTGGGGCTCGCAGGCGATTGGCGGCGTCGTCAACGTCTCCAACAACCGCATTCCCGACGCGCCGCCCTGCAGCGATTCAGTCGTTTTCCGCGACAAGGGCTGCGCGCGTTTCGAGACGCGCGCCGCTTTCGCCACCGTCGATCTCGCGCAGGAGGGCGCGGCGCTGCTCGACGCGGGGCAGGGCAATGTTCTGGTGCACGCCGACGTGCAGGGACGGCGCGCGAACGACTACGCCATTCCCGGCTATCCCTATCTCTACCCGCCTGAGCCGCCGCCCGTCGTCTACGGGCGCCAGCCCAATTCCGCCATGCGCTCCGGCGGGGCCTCGCTCGGCGCGACCTATCTTTTCGACAGCGGCCACGTCGGTTTCGCGGTGACGCAGTTCAATACCCAATACGGCATTCCCGGCGTCGAGCCGGCGGAGACCTCGACGCGCATCAACATGCGCCAGACCAAGGTCAGCGGCAAAGGCGAGTTCCGGCCGCAATCCTCTTATGTCGAGGCCATCCGCTTCTGGGCGGGGCTCTCGGATTACAAACATCATGAAATCGCGAATCTGGACGGCGCCTATGGCGTGCTTCAGACTTTTACGAGCAAGGAGCTGGAGACGCGCGTCGAGGCGCAGTTTCTTCCCCTTCGCCTCCCCTTCGCGACGCTGAAAAGCTTCTTCGGCGTGCAGGGCGCAAACCAGATCCTGACGTCGCCGGGCGTCGAGGGCGGCCTGTTCAATCCGAACACGACGAGGAGCGTCGCCGCCTTCCTGTTCAATGAATTCAGATTCACCGACGCGCTGCGCATGGAGATTGCGGGGCGCGTCGAAAACGCCAATGTCGCGGGCTCTTCGCCGAATCTTTTCGTCGCCCCGGACATCAACCTGACGCGCTACCGGAATTTCACGCCCATGAGCGGCGCGATCGGGTTCCTGCAGGACTTGCCGGGCGACATGGTCGCGAGCCTGACCGCCCAATATGTCGAACGCGCCCCTCGCGCGCCGGAGCTTCTGTCGCGCGGTCCGCATGAATCGACGGGCACATTCGACATTGGAAATCCTGATCTGTCGATCGAGGCGGCGAAGACGGTCGAGCTGGGCCTGCGCCGCGCCGTCGGGCCATTTCGTTTCGAGGCGTCCGTCTATTACACGCGCTTCGACGGATTCATTTATCGAAATTTCACCGGCCAGAGCTGCGGCGAGGATTTCGCGAGTTGCACGCCGGGCGGCGAGGGAGGCGAACTCGCTCAGGCGGTCTACGCCCAGCGCGACGCGGTGTTTCGCGGCGGCGAGTTCCAGAGCCAGTGGGACGTCGCGCCGCTTGCGGGGGGAACCGTGGGTGTCGAAAACCAGTTCGACGTGGTGCGCGCGAGTTTCACTTACGGCGGCAATGTGCCCCGCATCCCGCCCCTGCGGCTCGGCGGCGGCCTTTTCTGGCGCGACTCCAACTGGCTGGCGCGGGTGAATTTGCTGCACGCCTTCGCCCAGAACAATATCGCGCCCTATGAGACGCCGACCAGCGGCTACAATCTGCTCAAGGCCGAGGTCAGCTATCGGTTGAGGCTGGATCCCAACGATCCGAAGGGCCGCGAGATGATGGTCGGCGTCGTGGGGAACAATCTGCTCAACGACGACATCCGCAACAGCGTCTCCTTCCGCAAGAACGAGGTGTTGATGCCGGGGACGAATGTGCGGTTTTTTGCGAATATCGTGTTCTGAGGCGGGACGCCGTAGCGCTTTCGACTTGATCGGCGGCGCAAAATTTGGCATAGCCACCTCCGAACGATGCGCTGGGCGTTCATCCCGGCCAATGTGTTGTTGCCGAGGATAGATCGATGAAAGTCCGCAACTCTCTGAAATCACTGCGTTCGCGCCACCGCGCCAACCAGATCGTGCGCCGCAAGGGCCGCGTTTATGTGATCAACAAGGTGCAGAAGCGCTACAAGGCCCGCCAGGGCTGATACGGGCGCTGCACGCCTTTCGAAAACAGCCGCGAGCCCGGTCGGGCTTCGCGGCTTTTTCATTTGCTGGCCGACCGCCGCAACAGCGGCGGTTTTTTCTTGCAATGAAAGCATCGGGTTAACCGCTTCAAGCTTAGCCTTGTTCTTAAGCTTGTGACTTTAATTGTGTTTTCAGAAAATCTGCCGCATCTTTATGGGAGGGGCTGTTACTCTGCCGCCGCTCCTCCCGGCGGCGGGCGCGTTTTTGCGTGATGGGAACATTGAAATGTCGAGTATCATGATTGCGCCCGCGTCGCCCTCCCCGCAGGATCGGGAAAATCTTCTGACGAAACTGTCGAGCTGGGTCGGCCAGGGCCGCCGTCCTGCCGAACAGGAGCCAAAGGACGCGGCGCTCTCGCAGGAAACGCTCGACCAGATCGGCGCCGAGAACGAAGAGATCAAGAATCGCTGCGTGGATTTCGTCCGCAAGATCGACGAGCTTGCCGCGCTGAGGGAAAATTTCATCGAAATCTCCGGCTGGATCGGGCAAATCCTGGCGGTGCGTGAGCAGACCAATGCGGCGCTCGTCGAGCGCGCGATGATGCTCGCGCTCTCCGAGGGCGCGCTCGCCGATCTGAAAGCCGAGTCCCGCGCGCTCCATGACAGCAGGGAAGAGATCCTTGCGGAAAACAGCCTGCTTCGCGCCGAGAATGATCGTCTGAAGGCCTCGACGCGCAGCCGTGAGGCGCGGATAGAGGCGGTCGAGGCGGATTTGCGCGAGGCCATCGATGACGCAGCGCAATTGCGCCAGACGCTGGAGGCCGAGCGCGGCCAGTCGTTTCATCTCAAGAACGCGCTAGAGGCGGCGCAGGCGACCAACGAAAGAAACGACGCGCAGGTCTCGCAGCTCCAGGGCGACCTCGCCGCGCTTCGCGATCAGCTGGTCTTCGCCCGACAGCATGTCGAGAAGCTTCAGGCGAATCTCAACGAAAGCCAGCAGAACCACGCGAAGCTGCAGAACGCCTACAGCGAGAGCCAGCTTCAGGCGAAAGGGCTAGCCGACAAGGTTCGTGAACTGGAGATCGCGCTCGAATCCGACGGGCGTCAGCTGACCAGGCTCGACGAACTCTTCACCGCCAATCAGGCCGAGCACCAGAAGGCGCATGCGGCGTGGCGCGAGGAGAAGGAGGCGGACAGCCGCCACATCGCCGAACTCGAGGCGAAGATCGACATGCTGTCCGCCCATGCGCAGGCGCGCGACAAGCTGCTTTCCGAAGTGCGGGCAGAACTGCAGGCGAAGATCGCCGAGAGCCGGGCGACAGAACGCCGCGCGCAGGAGCTCGAAAAGAAAATTGCCGGCCTGTCGGAATATGCGGGAAAAGTCGCGCACGAGGCCGCGCAGCTGAAACAGAGGCTCACCGATCAGGAAGGCGCAAATGCGCGGCTGAGCCAGCGCGCCAAGAGCCTGATCCGCGCCATGCGCGATCTTTCGACGGAGGTCGAGCAATCAAAGCGCAAGGCGGAGCTCGCCGGCGAGCGTCTCGCGGCCGAAACGAAGCGGTTCGACGAGCGCCGCGCGCAACTCGAAAAGACGGTGCACGACCTCACCGAGCAACTCGAAAAGGAGCGGCTCTCCAAGCGGGTGACGGCGGGCGCGCTGGAGGCCGCGCGACAGCAGCGGTTCCAGCCGCCGCGTGACGAGGAAGTGAAGCTCGCCGACATATTGGCGCGCGCCGAAGAGGCGCACAACGCCGCCGAGGCGGAGGCTGTTTTCGCAAATGGGTTGCGCCGTATCACGCCCCCATGAGCGCGAGCACATGGGCCGAGACGCTGCCGCTCAGCGCCTCCAGATCGTATCCGCCTTCGAGGAGTGAGACGAGCCGGCCGCCGCAGCTTTTGTCCGCGACGTCCAGCAGCCGCTTCGTCGCTTCGCCGAAGTCCCGCTCCTTCAGCCGCAGCCCGCCGAGCGGGTCGCGTTCGTGGGCGTCGAACCCCGCGGAAATCAGGATGAGGTCCGGCGCGAAGTCCCGCAGCCGCGGCAGAATCCGGTCGGCCAGCGCTTCGTGAAAGGCGTCGCCGGTTGAACCGGCGAAAAGCGGCGCATTGACGATCGTGCCATGTTCGCCCGTCTCGTTGCGCCCGCCGGTGCCGGGATAGAAGGGCGCCTGATGAGTCGAGCAGAACAGCACGCTGTTGTCGGACCAGAAGATATCCTGCGTGCCATTGCCGTGATGCACGTCGAAATCGACGATGGCGACGCGCTCGGCGCCGTAGGCGGTCTGCGCGTGGCGCGCGGCTACCGCGACATTGTTGACAAAGCAGAAGCCCATCGGATTGCGCGCGCTTGCATGGTGGCCGGGCGGCCGCGCCGCGACGAAAGCCGTGTCGGCGGCGCCGCTCATCACCTCGTCGACCGCGGCGACGGCTCCACCTGCGGCGCGCCAGATCGCCTCCATCGTCTTCGGGCACATCAGCGTGTCGCTGTCGAGCGCGGCGTAGCCCTCCCTGGGCGCGGCTTCCTCCAGCGCCGAGACATAGGCTTGCGGATGAACGCGCAATATTGCGTCGAGGGACGCGGCGGGGCTTTCGACGCGCCCAAGCGACTGGAAGCGCTCCGCCTCCAGTCCACGTTCTATGGCGCGCAGCCGCTCGGGCTGCTCCGGATGACCGGGGCCCATCTCATGCGCAAGACCACTCGAATGTGTGAAAATCAGGGTTCTCACCGCAACGCCGCCGTGCGAGTCGGCCTTTGTGACCGCTCTTTTTTATCAGTTTCCGCCGTTCATTCGCTTATGTCCATGAAAATTGGAAGACGCCAAGCTTTGCATTTCCGGCGAGCCGCTTTGTGGCGAAAAATTGGCCGTGGCGCCTGCGCAACACAGCGAGAATATTGCTTCGGCGAGCGTGTTGCACCGATAGGTTGCGGGCAAGTTCGTGGTAAGGCTTTGCTAACGTCTGTTCCGCGGCGGAAAGGGGGACCATTATGAATTTGAGGCTATTGCTTGCTGCGACTCTCTCTGCAGTCGCGCTTTCGGCTTGTAACGGCACGCGGTTGCCGGATCCCAAGCTCTCCGGCCGCGACGCCGAATTCATGGCGCTTGCGCCCCAGGCTCAGATCGGTTCGGAGTTCGAGCGTTATCTGGTCGATTACAAGACGAGCGAACCCGTCGGCTCCATCGTCGTCGATTCGCGTCACCACTTCCTCTATTACGTCATGCCGGGCGGAAAGGCCGTGCGCTACGGCGTCGCGACGGGCCAGGACGCCATGGGCTGGACCGGCCGCGCCTATGTCGGCGCGATGCAGGAGTGGCCGCGCTGGATTCCGCCCAAGGACATGCTGGAGCGCTGGCCTCATCTTCAGCCGACGGCGGACGCCGGCGGCCTCCCGGGCGGGCCGGACAATCCGCTCGGCTCGCGCGCGCTTTATCTCTATCAGGACGGCAAGGACACGCTGTACCGCATCCACGGCACCAATGAGCCGGAGAAGATCGGCCAGGGCGTTTCCTCGGGCTGCATCCGTATGCGCGACATCGACGCCATCGACCTCTACAATCGCGTCAAGGTCGGCACCAAGGTCGTGGTGATCTGACGCTTCTCGCGCCCTCTCCCCGGTTGCGGAGAGAGGGCCGCTTTTTCAATCGGTCCGATTTTTATTGATTTTCCCGCGGCGTCTCGCGGACCGTTTTCCCCTCCGCCCCTCTTCCGAAATGAGCGCTGGCGCACGCCGTCCGGCTGCGCGGATGGTTAATTTCATCTTGTTTCTCGTTGGAGGGGAGGCGGAGATGGAGATTTCGGCGATACGCCACACAGCACGGATCGCAATGCTGGCTATTTGCGCATTTCTTCTCGTCGGCGCGGCCGCCGGAGGCTATCGCCTCGCGGCCGTCCACATGGAAAAGAGTGATTTTTGCGCCGGTTACGCAATATGCCGCTAGTTGCGTCATCCACAAAATTTAACGGAACGCGGGCGGCCGGTTAGCGTTAATAGGAAGAAGGCTCGAAGACTGAGATCTTGCTCCAAGAAAAGCAACCCGGCTCCTCCGCCCTTCACCGTTCATTTCAATCGGCGAGCGATGCATTCGCCGCGCAAGATTTTTTGGGGGGCTCACATGCGTAAGGCGGCCATATCTTTATTTATCGTCTTATTCGCCGCAGGCGTCGCGAGCGCGGCGACGATTTTCAATACGTCGCCGTCGGCCGCGGATGATTTCTGTTTCGGATATGCGATCTGCGAGTGACCGGCGTCAGGCCGAGCGTTTTGGGCGCGCGAGTTCGCGCAGCCGCGCGAGCCGTCGTCGCAAATTGCCGCTTTCGGGGCCGATGATCGTGGCGAACTGCGTCCGGACCTCCCTCGTCAACTCGTGGATCTGCGCCCTCAGCGGCGCAACCAGCGCGCTCGCCCAGGCGCGCGCATCGAGCACCAGCGAATAGAAGCGTCCGAACCACTGCATTTCGAGCAGCTTGTCGCGGCAGATGTCGAAAAGAAAGGATGTAACGCCGAGCGCCAGAGTCTTGGCGATAAATATCGCGATCACCCCGCTCACGACATGGCCGCTGGCGACAACCGCCACCGCCAGTAATTTAAGGGGAAAGACCGCCAGCGCCGGAATTGCGAACAGCGCGAGCGTTGCGGGCGGCGACATTCGCGCGACGAGGTCGCGCAGCCAGGGTTCCATACGCTCCATGCCGAGCGCGCGTTCCAGCGCGCGCAGCCATTCCCTCACATGGTCCCAAAGCCAGCTTTCGAGCAGGAAGATGAGCGCGACGGCGATCCAGAAAGCGCGCTTCAGCCGGCGTTTGATCTGCTCCATTACATTTTCCTCGACATCCGCGGGCGCCGCGAATCGGGATTTTACCCGCGCGTTGAGCGTTTGGCGTGTACGATGACGCCAGTCTCGCCTTTCAGCGTCAGCGTGTCGTGATCGATGGTCCAGCGCGCCTCGCCGCTGAAGACGGACAGAAAGCGCGCCTCCTGTCGCATCAGGGCGGGCGCGCAGGCCATCCGCGTGGCCATCGCTCCGGTAAAGCTGATGCTGTCCCCATCGATCGTGTAGCCGGAACCGTAGCGGTTGCAGGAGCCTTTTCCGCCCACGCGGCCGTCGGCGGCGAACTGCATGGTGGCGGTCGAGCCCGGCACGAGCGGCGCCCCGTCGAGTCGTTCGACGCGCCATTCCCCGACGATCGAGTCGTCCGCGGCTCGGGCGGTCGTGACGGAAAAAAGCGCCAGCAGGGCGTAGGCGGCGCCGGTCGCGAATAATCTCATTATCGACATCTCCCAAAAGGCAGGCACAGGAGATGTGGGCGCCGCGTCGACAAACGCCAAGCCCCATCCATTCGAAGACCGGGCCGCTCTCGCCGGATAGTCGAGAAATCCCGCGAGGCCTCAGATGTGGATGGGCCGCTTCGCGACGGCCAGCGCGGCCTCCTTCATCGTCTCCGACATGGTCGGATGGGCGTGGCAGGTGCGCGCGAGATCCTCCGCAGAGCCGGAGAACTCCATCAGCACGGCCGCTTCCGCGATCAGTTCGCCGGCGCCGGCGCCCAGAATATGGACGCCGAGCACGCGATCCGTCGCCGCGTCGGCGATGATCTTCACGAAACCGTCCGTTTCGCGCATCGCGCGCGCGCGCCCGTTCGCAGAGAAGGGGAATTTGCCGATGGCGACGGCGACGCCTTTCGCCTTGGCTTCTTCCTCGGTGATCCCGACCGAGGCGACTTCGGGCATGGTGTAAACGACGCCGGGAATGACGTTGTAATTCACATGCCCGGCCTGGCCGGCGAGGATTTCGGCTATCGCTATGCCCTCGTCCTCCGCCTTGTGCGCGAGCATCGGCCCGCGAACGACGTCGCCGATGGCGTAGACGCCCGCGACATTGGTGGCGAAATGGTCGTCGATGACGATGCGCCCGCGCTCCATCTCCACGCCCGCCTCTTCCAGCCCGAGGCCCTGCGTATAGGGGATGCGGCCGGTCGCGATCAGCACCGTATCGGCCTCGATCTTGTCCGAGGTCGCGCCGTCGACCGAAGAACAGGACACGACGGCGCCGGCGCCTGCTTGCGCAACGCCTGTAACTTTCGAGGCGAGCCTGAAAGCAAATCCTTGCTTTTCAAGGACCTTCTGGAAACGCGAGGCGACTTCGAGATCGAAGCCGGGCAAAATGCGGTCGAGATATTCGATGACCGTGACCTGCGCGCCCAGGCGCCGCCACACCGAGCCCAGCTCCAGCCCGATCACGCCCGCGCCGACGATGACGAGCTTTTGCGGAACCTTCTCCAACGCCAGCGCGCCCGTCGAGGAAACAACCAGTTTTTCATCGATGGCGATTTCCGCGCCGGAGGCGTCGCGCAAGGGCGCAACGGCGGAGCCGGTGGCGATGACGATGTTTTTCGTCTCGATCGTCTGCGTTGCGCCATCCGGGCCGGTCACATCGACCTTGCCGGGACCGGCGAGCCGCCCGACGCCGCGAAAGGCGTCGATCTTGTTCTTCTTGAACAGAAAAGCGACGCCATTGACATTCGCGCCGACAGTGTCGGCCTTGTGCTTCATCATCGCCGGCAGGTCGAGCCGCGGCGGATCGACGATCACGCCCAGCGGCGCGAGCCCGTGCGAGGCTTCCGCGAACATGTGGGACGCGTGCAGGAGCGCCTTCGACGGAATGCAGCCGACATTGAGGCATGTCCCGCCATAGGTCGCGTCCTTTTCGACGACGGCGGTCTTCAGGCCCAGTTGCGCGGCGCGGATCGCGCAGACATAGCCGCCCGGACCCGTGCCGATCACCACAAGATCGTAACTCATGTCATGCGCTCTTCAAGAATGGCGCCGAAAGGGTCAGCCCGCCGCCCAGACGAAGATCGCGATGGCGACGAGGCCGATTCCCGTCAGCCCGATCTCGAGCCGGCCCCAAAGGTCGATCACCTTGCGCGCCTCATGGGCGGCGTCCGCGCCGATGAGGGCGAGGATGCGATTGTTGAGCGGCACGATGGCGAGATAGGTGTAGGGCCATGTCGCCAGCATGACGAGCGCGCCGAGCGCCCAGCGGACGTCGTTGAGTTCGCGATAGGCAATGAAGCCGAAAAGCGCGGCGACCGCCGCCAGTCCGGCGAGCAGGATGAATCCGCGATGGTCGGAGGGCTCCCATTCCTTGATAAGGGCGTCGTCGCTCAGCGCCAGCCGCGCCGGCTGCTCGACGTAATTGACGTAAAGAGAAGCGCCGGTGAAGGCGCCCGCGGCTGCGAGCGCAAGCGAACCAATGATCATTCCAACCATCCTCGAATTATTTTCTTGTGTGACGCGACGGGCGCCGCCTCACGCGGACTCGATCGCTTCCTCGTCGCAGACGATGCGGGCGTTGGTCTCAGCCTCCGCCGCAATGTCGAATTTGAGCGCCCTGATCGTTTCCTCGTCCCGCGCGCGCTCGGTGAAGTGATCGAAGAACATCTTCATCGTGCGGTCGATCCCATGCGGATTTATACGCCTTGTGTCGTCCCGATAGAAGCGGCCGGCGTTGGGGGCGACGGTGACGAGGTCATAGGAGGGGAAATAGCCGATGTTGGGCCGAACCCGCGACACTTCGTCCGCCGCCGCGCGCAGGATCGACTTGATCGCGCAATTCGACTCGACGACATGGCGGTCCTCATAGGTCGCGATGATGCCGACCGGTGAGACGCTCAGCACGATGCGCACCGTCGGATTGACCTCGCGAATGCGGTCCACCGACGCGAGGAAGTCGCGCACGACCTCGCTGACCGTCATGTTGTAGAATTCGTAGACGTCGGGATCCCATTCGCCGCCCGCGACGCCGGGCGCAAGCTGCAGGATCGCGCCGTCCGGTTTGTGCCGCCATGTCTCGGTGTGGCCGAAGGTGAAGACGAACACGTCCATCGTCTCGATCATCTTGCGGACGGCGGCGAGATGGCGCTCGCGATCGGCGCGCATCTCATCGAGCGTCGCATAGCCGTCGGGTTCGATGCGCGGGCGGAAAGGGTCGACGAAACGGCCGTCTTCCGGACGGTTCCAGTAATCGAGCTGCGGAAAGAAGCGCCCATAGGCGCGGTCGATCAGCTGCAGCAGTTGCGCGGTGGTGTAGAGATTGCCGTAACGGCAGGAATACATCGAATAATTGCGGCGCAGCGCCTCGTCCTTCGACATGCCCTGCGGCGGCTGTTCCGCAAGGTAATAAGTATAGCCGCTGGTCTGCAGCCGATGGGCGATCTCCTGCGCGAAACAGCTCCCGGCCGTCGCCACCTTGTCCTGCGGCCTGATCTTGAAGGGCGTCTTCACGAGCGGATCGATGGCGAAGGGCGGCAGGGACGCCACCGCCTTGCGCCAGAAGCGATGGTCGGGTAGGGAGCTATAGGGGTTGTCCGCCATCCGGCAAACTCCTCATCGATGCTGATCGATCTGTTGCAGCACGGCCCCTCGCCGCATCTCTGGCGCGCCGACGCTCATGATCGGAACATAGACGGGGCGTCGCCGCTTGTCACCATGAGGCGTCCCGCAAGACGCGGCGAAGCTTGGCGAAACCCCGTCGATTCCTTGGCAAATCCGGTGAATGGCCGCATGTTTTCGCAGATCGACAGACAGATACTCAAATGCTGGCGCCAATATCTGATCGAGCCGCGCATCGCGAAATGCACCGGCCGGGTGTTGCGCAACACGGGACCGCGAATCGCCGTCGTCGGCAATTGCCAGAGCTTCGGGGTCGCCTATGCGATGAAGGTGCTGGACCCGAGCGCGACCGTCGACCATTATTCGGTGATTGGGCATTCGCGCGCCAATATGGACCTTTTCGCCAGGACGCTCGCGACCTACGATCACGTCTTCACGCATGAATTTCTCGACGGCCATGTGCGGGGGGGAAATTCCGACGAATTATGCCGGCGCCTGCCGCAGGCCTTGATGTTTCCGGGCATCGGATTCGCCGCCTTCCATCCCGATCTGATCTACATCCACGACCTGCAGCAGTTGCACGGCTTCGTCTTCGGGCCGATCGGCCCCTATCATTCGGCGGTCGGGCTTTTCGCCTATCGGAAGGGCCTGTCGCTCGAAGAGGCGAATGCGCTCTTCAACGAAAATGTCTTCGAGGCGCTCGGCTATTTCGAGGTCTGGAACGGGGCGGCAAAGGAGCTGCTCGATCTGGGGAAAAAATTCGATTTCGATCTTTCCGCCGACCTGATGAAGTGGTCGCGGCGCGGCGTCTTCATGTACAGCACGGTGCATCCGATGAGCTTCGTGCTGTTCGATCTCGCCAAAAGGATATGGGAGAAGGTCGGCCTCACGCCGCGCGCGGTCGATTTCGATTACTACGACATTCGCGATCTTTCACGCGCGGAGATTTTCCCCGTCTATCCGCCGATTGCGAAGATGCTCGGCGTGCAGGGCGGCTATCTGTTCAAGCTGGGCAATCACCATCTCGCTCAGACGGTCGGCGATTTTCTGACCCTGCCGCAATATCTTGCCGCCTGCTACAAGATCTATGCCGCGCATGAAGCCTCGCGGCTCGGCAATGCGCGGGTCGACGCCTGGCTAGCGGATGAAAAGACCAGCGATCTCCTCGTCAGGCTTGCGCGCGAAAATCTGAAGGCCGGTCTCACGCCGACGCTTTGACGCGTCGGCGTTTTGCTCCCCCGAAATCAGCAAGAAGCCCGACCGGTTATCGCCGGTCGGGCTTCTTGTTATTTGAAGCGCGTGTCGAAGCGCGCGAGATTGAATGGCGGCTTGTAGGGGTGAAGCGGGTTTTCGCCTGCGAAAGGCTTCACGACTGTGAGGATGCGGTCACGATGCTTCAGCGGCGCGAAGCCGGAAGGATCCTTGTCGCCGAGATTGCCCAGAAGATGCGCCGGGTCGATGTTCACCCTGAAGCCCGGCCGCGGGCTCATCCAGCTCTGCGAGACGACGTCCATATAGGCCGTCTTCAACATGTGGTTGAGGCCCCATTGCGTGGGCACGAAACAGGATTTCGAGGAGTCGGACATGTCCCAGTAATAGGTGTCCGGCCGCAGCTCCAGCGTCGCGTCGCCCTCGAAGATGGCGATCGAATTTTCGTGCATCAGATGGCGCACTTCGGCGAAGCCCGCGAAGGGATCGACGAGATGGTAATAGACGCCGAGACAGATGATGATGTCGAAGGTCTGATTCAGCTTCGACGCCTCGTAGATCGAGACGCTCTGGTTGATCTCGACATTCGAGTTCAGCAGCTTCTTTGCAAGCCGCAATCCTGCGCCGCTCGCCCAGTTCTGCGAGACGTCGTCGGTGGCGAGCACGCTCTTCGCGCCGCGCCGCTCGGCGTAGAAGCTCCAGTAGCCGTCCCAGCAGCCGATCTCCAGCACGGACTTGCCGGCAAAGTCGATCTTGTCGAGTTCGCTTTCGATGAAGCGCCAGATGCGGCGGTGGTCTTCCGCCTGCGACACGCTGCGGGCGCGCAGTCCATTGCCGAAATCATATTCGTGATACCAATGGATCGCGTCAATTTCCTTTTGCAGCGCCTCACGAGCGGCCGCGTCCTGCACGTCCATAGACTGTTTCCCTGACGAATTGTTTCGCCGCGCGCGCGCGGACGGTGGTGAGTGCGCCAAGCGGCGCCGGCGGCGTCATGCGCCACCGCCTTCGGGATTTTGCCTTTATTCACCAGCCGGCGCAAGGCGCGGCCGGTCAGGCCTCCACGCTCTCCATCTGCCGCGTGAAGTCGCAGATGCGCGGCGCGATATGCGAGCGGAAGCGCGAGCCGTTGAAGACGCCGTAATGTCCGACGCCCAATTGCAGATAATGCGCCTTGCGGGCGGCCGGGACGCCGGCGCAGAGGTCGAGCGCCGCCTCCGTCTGGCCGACGCCGGAAATGTCGTCCTTCTCGCCCTCGACCGTAAACAGCGCCGTCCGGCGAATCGCCTTGAGGTCGATCAGCTTGTCGCGATGGCGCATGAGCCCGAGCGGCACCTCGTGGCGAATGAAGACGCGCTCCACGGTCTGCAGGTAGAATTCCGCCGTCAGATCCATGACGGCGAGATATTCGTCGTAGAAGTCGCGGTGTTTCTCGGCCGAGTCGCCGTCGCCCTCGACGAGATGGTTGAACATTTCGAGATGCGCCGAGACATGGCGTTCGAAATTCATCGACATGAAGCCCGAGAGCTGCAGGAACCCCGGATAGACCTGCCGGCCCATGGCGGCGTGCGGGAACGGCACCGTGTGGATGCAGTGGCGGCGGAACCATTCGATGCCGCGCTGCTCTGCGAGCCGGTTCACGGCGGTCGGCGCGACGCGCGTGTCGATCGGGCCGCCCATCAGCACTGTCGACTCCGGATAGTCGGGATCGTTCGCCGCCTCCATCGCGGCGATGGCGCAGATGAGGGGCACCGAGGCCTGGCAGACGCCGAGCGTATGAAGCGGGACGCCGTCCTTCTGCCGGGAAAGATGGCGCATCATGTCGGCGAGATAATCGACGTAGTCGTCGAGATCGAATCCGCCTTCGACGAGCGGCACGGTGCGCGCGTCGGCCCAGTCCGTGATGTAGACGTCATGGGTGGGCAGGAAGGCCTCGACGGTGCCGCGAAGCAGCGTGGCGTAATGGCCCGACATGGGCGCGACGATCAAGAGCTTCGACTGTTTCGGCGGCGCGCCGGCAAACTGTCGATTGAAATGCAGCAGGCCGCAGAAGGGGCGCTGCCAGACGATCTCCTCGACGATTTCGACTTCCTCGCCGTCGACCCGGGTCGTGTCGAGCCCGAACATGGGCTTGCCGTAGCGGCGCGTCATGCGCTCGAAGAGTTCCGCCGAGGCGGCGATGTTGCGGCCGAGCGTGGTGTGATGGAGCGGATTGAGCGGATTCTTGATGGTGTGGAGCAGGGCGTCGGTCATCGCGCGCGCCGGCGCAAAGGCCAGATGCAGCATTTCGTAAATCTGATACGACATACGGTCCATTTTTTACGCCTCTCCGCCCACCAATCTACCTCAGCCGTTGCGCCATAGTCGATGTTGCGATGCACAATGCAATTCTTAAAATATTCAAAATCTGGAAAAATGGAAGCACAACCCGTCAACTGCGCCCATTTGCCCTGCGGCGTTGCTTAACGTCCTGCGGGTTGGGCTTTTTTTATCCGGCTGCGAAGGCGCCGATCGCGAAGATAGCCCAGAGCGCGAGCGTCGCGCGGCGATAAAGGGCGAGGGCGCGGATGATGTCGGCGCCCGTCGCCTCGCGCCGTCCGTCGCCGAGAATTGCGCCATCGACCATCGTATCGCCATAGGCGCGCGGGCCGCCCAGCGCGAGGCCCAGCGCCCCGGCCATGGCGGCCTCGGGCCAGCCGGCGTTGGGGGAGGCGTGTCGGGGCGCGTCGCGCCGCGCCGCCGTGACGGCCGGTGCGGGCGCCGCTCCGGGCAGGGCGCAGGCCGCGGCCGCGATGAGGCCGGCGGCGAGACGGGCGGGGATCAGATTGAGCAGGTCGTCGAGGCGCGCCGCCGCCCAGCCGAACGCGAGATAGCGTTCGGACTTGTGGCCGATCATGCTGTCGGCGGTGTTGACCGCCTTGTAGACGAGCGCGCCCGGCAGGCCGAAGACAGCCAGAAACAGCGCGGGCGCAACGACCCCGTCCGAGAAATTCTCGGCCAGACTCTCGATCGCCGCGCGGGCGACGCCGCCGGCGTCGAGCCGGGAGACGTCGCGGCCGACGATCATCGAGACCGCCCGTCGTCCTTCGTCCAGCGAGACGGAGAGGCCCCGCGCGACCGCCGACACATGGACGTGGAGGCTTCGCTGCGCGAGGAGACTCGACGCAAGCGCGGCGAGGGCGATCGAGCCTCCGGGAAGCGCCAGCAGGACGCGCTGGATCGCAACACCCGATATGAGCGCCGCGAGGACGAGCGCGAGCAGGGCGGCGGCGCCCTTCGCGCGTCGCATCGCGAAGCTCTCGCCCGCGCAGTTGAGGCGCCGGTCCATCGCGCCGATCAGCGCGCCGAACCACGTAACCGGATGACCGACGCGCGCAAAGAGCGCGTCGGGATAGCCGGCGCCCGCCTCGATCGCGAGCGCCAGCAGGGCGAGGCCGAAACTCAACGTCCGAATATGCCGGTCAGGGTCGCCTTGGCCAGCGCGTGCTGGTTGATCGTGAAGCCCGCGATCGCCGTGCGGCCCTTGGCGTCGTCGCCGAGCCTCTCGACCTTGAGCGCATAGACCGTGATCACGTAGCGATGCGGCGCGCCCGGCGGCGGGCAGGGGCCGCCATAGGCCTTTTCGCCGAAGTCCGTCTCCAGCATATGCGCCCCGGCGGGGAGATTCTTGCCCGAGGCGTCGCCCGCGCCCCGCTTCAGCCCGCGTTCGGAAGCGGGAATGTCGACGACGAGCCAGTGCCAGAAACCCGCCCCGCCCGTCGGCGCGTCCGGGTCGTGCATCAGAACGGCGAAGCTTTTGGTCCCCGCCGGCGGGTCCGTCCACACCAGTTCGGGAGAAACATTGCCGCCCGTGCAGCCGAAAGAATCGTAGACATGCTTCATGTCGATCTTCTTGCCCTCGGCAATATCCGGGCTCTTGAGTTCGAAAGCCTGCGCGCCGCTCGCGTCGGCGGCGGCGAGCGCCATGAAGGCGAGGAAGGATGAGACGCTGCGCTTCATTCGCCGGACTCCTCATTTTTTGAAATGGCGGATCGTTGTAGCGGATCGTCGCGACCCTGTCGCGCGCGTCCGGCGTCTCGCGAAACTATTGGCTGGCGGCAGGGCGGGAAGGCGGCTAATCATCATGCCGGAGCCTTTTTGGCGCCGCCCTTTCAAGGGCCCTCTGGGGGGCCGCGTTCGCGCTTTGGAACAACCATAGCCGCAAATGGATTCGCGTAGGAGGAAACATGAAGATCTCGCGCCGTCTGATGATCGCCGCCCTGGGCTTCGGCCTGACCGCATTCGCGCCCCAGATCGCTCACGCCGAACAGTATCTGGAGGACGCCATCTCCGAGACCAGAGAGGCGATCGCGGCCGGCAAGCAGGGTGAGCCGGGATCCTTCGCCGAACATGTGGCGCAGGCGATCGACCGCGCGCGTAGCGCCGTCTGGGTCAACCCGGTCGACCCGATCCGCAAGGGCATCAAGACGTTGCGAAAGGCTTACAAGATCGCGAGAGGCACGAGCCAGGAGGGCCGCCTGGACAAGGCGACGGCGCTGGCCGAATCAGCGCTCGCGCAGTTCGAATCCGTGAAATAGGCGAACAGAATCGAGACGGGCGTCCGGGCCATGCGCCCGGACGCCCCGCCCTTGATCGATCGATCTCGCGCGCCGCGTCGGCGCGCTGACGAGAACCATGACAGACGCGCCGAAAGATCGTCCGCTGCGACGGGGCTGGACCACCGGCGCCTGCGCCACCGCCGCCGCCCGCGCGGCCTTCGAGGCGCTGACGACCGGCGCCCCGCCGCCGGACCCGGTGGAGATCGCGCTGCCCTCGGGCAGGCGCGTTTCCTTTGCGCTCGGCATGTTCGAGCGCGGCGCGGATTTCGCGCGCGCCGGCGTCGTGAAGGACGCTGGCGACGATCCCGACGTCACCCATGGCGCGCTCGTGCGCGCGACCGTGCGCCCCGCGCCTGCGGGGGCCGGCGTGCTTTTCGCGGCGGGCGAGGGCGTGGGGACCGTCACGCGCCCCGGCCTGCCGCTTCCGCCGGGGGAACCCGCCATCAATCCGGTTCCGCGTGCGATGATGCGTGAAGCCATATCCGAAGCGGCGGCGAAACTTGGCGTCGGTCCCGATGCGCAAATCGAGATTTCGATTCCCGGCGGCGTGGAGATGGCGAAACATACGCTCAACGGCCGGCTCGGGATCGTCGGCGGCCTTTCCATTCTCGGCACGACGGGAATCGTCACGCCCTTCTCCTGCGCCGCATGGATCGACAGCATCCATCGCGGCGTCGACGTCGCGCGCGCGAGCGGTCTGACGCATATCGCCGGAACGACGGGTTCGACGTCGGAGGCCGCCGTGCAGCAACTTTATGATCTGCCCGACGCCGCCTTGATCGAGATGGGCGATTTCGTCGGCGGCGTTCTCAAATATCTGCGCACGCATCCGGTTGCGCGCGTCACCATCGGCGGCGGCTTCGCCAAGATGACGAAACTTGCGCAGGGGCGGCTCGATCTTCATTCGGGACGTTCGAGCGTCGATCTCGCGCAATTGTCGCAGACGGCGCGCGACGCCGGCGCGAAGGAGGATCTCGCCTTTCGCATCGCGCATGCGAACAGCGCGCTGGACGCGCTTCTCATCGCGCGCGCGGAAAATGTCGAACTCGCGGCGCCCATTGCGCTCGCGGCCTGGAAAACCGCCGCGCGCGCGCTCGATTGCGCGCAAATCGAGCTGGAGGTTCTCGTGTTCGACCGCGAGGGCGCGTTGCTGGCGCGCGCGCCATTTGCGAGCGCGGCGTCATGACTGAAAATCCGCATCTCACCTTCATTCTCGGCGGCGCGCGTTCGGGAAAAAGCGCCTATGCGGAGCGGCTCGTCATGGCCTATCCTCCGCCCTGGATTTACATCGCGACGGCTGAAGCCTTCGATGATGAAATGCGCGAGAGAATCGATGTGCATCAGGCGCGGCGCGGCGGCGAGTGGCGCACGATCGAGGCGCCGCAGGATTTGACGCGCGCGATAAGCGACGCGCCGGCGGACGCGCCCCTGATGATCGACTGTCTGGCGATCTGGCTCTCGAACAGAATGTTCGCCGACGCCGATCTTGTCGCCGACCGCGCGTCGTTGATCGCGGCCTTGTCGAAGCGGCAGGCGCCGACGGTCGTCGTGTCGCCGGAAGTGGGGCTGTCGATCGTCCCCGAAAACGCGCTCGCCCGCGCCTTCCGCGACGCGGCGGGGCTGTTGCATCAGGACGTGGCGAAAATCGCCGCGCATGTTGCGCTGGTCGTGGCGGGCTATCCGGTGAAGGTGAAGTGAGGAAAGTCCCTCCCCCCGTTTCACGGGAGAAGGGACAACATCTCACGCCCCCGCGGCCGTCAGTCCCTTCTCCAGATCGGCGATGATGTCGTCGATGTGTTCGAGACCGATGCACAGGCGCACATAGCCGGGCGTGACGCCTGCGGCGAGTTGCGCTTCTTCCGAGAGCTGCGAATGCGTCGTCGTCGCGGGATGGATCGCGAGGCTGCGCGCGTCGCCGATATTGGCGACATGGTAGAACATCTCCAGCGCGTCGATGAATCGGCGGCCGGCGTCGGCGCCGCCTTTCAGCTCGAAGCCGAGCAAGGCGCCATATCCGCCCTTGAGATATTTGTCGGCGCGTTTGCGCGCTTCGCCCGTCTGATGGGATGGATAGATCACGCGCGTCACCTCGTTTCGGCTGGCGAGGAAGTCCGCCGCCGCCTGCGCGTTCTGCATGTGGCGCTCCATACGCAGCGTCACGGTCTCGATTCCCTGCAGCGTCAGAAAGGCGTTGAAGGGCGACGGCGAGGAGCCGAGGTCACGCAGCAGCGTCGTGCGCGCCTTGATGATGTAGGCGACGGGGCCGAGCGGCTTCACCGCCTCGACCCATATCGCGCCGTGATAGCTCGGGTCCGGCGTATTCAGCGCCGGCTGGCGCGCGGGGAATTTCTCCCAGTCGAAATTGCCGCCGTCGATGATGGCGCCGCCGATCGACGTGCCGTGACCGCCGAGATATTTCGTCGTGGAATAGACGACGACTGCCGCGCCATGGTCGAGCGGGCGCGCGATGATCGGCGCCGCCGTGTTGTCCACGATGAGCGGGATTCCATATTCGCGTCCGATCGTCGCGACTTCCGCAATTGGAAATACCGACAGTTTGGGATTGGGAAGCGTCTCCGCATAATAGGCGCGCGTGCGGTCGTCGGTCGCGCGGCGGAAATTCTCTGGGTCGGCGGGATCGACGAAGCGCACTTCGATCCCCTGATCCTTCAGCGTATTGGCGAAGAGATTCCAGGTGCCGCCGTAAAGATCGGTGGAGGAGACGATATTGTCGCCGACGCGCGCAATGTTCTGAATCGCGAAGGCCGAAGCCGCCTGTCCGGAGGAGAGCGCCAGCGCCGCAGCGCCTCCTTCAAGGGCCGCGAGACGCTTCTCCAGCACATCCGTCGTGGGATTGCCGATGCGCGTATAGATCGGGCCCAGCTCCTTCAGCGCGAAGAGATCGGCCGCGTGTGCGGTGTCGCGAAACTGAAAGGATGTCGATTGATAGATCGGCACCGCGACGGCGCCGGTTGCGGCGTCGGCGCGCCAGCCGGCGTGAAGCGCGATCGTTTCCGGATGTTTCGAGTCGATGGCCATTTCCGGTTCCCTCCCTTGCAGTCTCGCTGACTAAACGAAAAGACGGGTCGACGCCATATCGTGGACAGGGTCCTTCCTTGCCAACGGGCGCTCCTCCTCCATCTATCTGATGGGGCGCATCATCGTCGCCGCGCAAGCCGAACGCGGCGACAGGGAGACGCCAGAATGAAAAAGCTTCTCATCATCTCTGCAGCGATCGCCGCAAGCGTCCTCATCGGCGCGCCCGCCTTCGCCGCGGACAAGGGCGACACATCGGGGCCGGCGGTTGGAACCCCGGTCAATCCATCGACGGCGGTGCAGAAGAGAAACACCCATGTCGGCAACAACAATACAACAATTGCGGGGCCGAGCGGCATGTCGGCCGGCGTGCCGGGCGTGGAAGGGAAACGCGGCACTCAGAGCGGCGAAGTGCGTACGCCGCCGCCCAAGACCCGGCATAATTAACCCCGCGCGGCGTCGCGATCGCGGCGTCGCAGCCCCCTCCCGTCAATTCTGCAATTTCGCCGCGCAGGCGATCGCGAAGGCGTATTCCAGCGCCGTGTCTTCGAGCGACTCGAAACGCCCCGAGGCGCCCGAGTGGCCCGCCCCCATCTGTGTATGAAGCAGGACGGGTCCGCCGCCGCTCATCGTCGCGCGCAGTTTCGCGACCCATTTCAGCGGCTCCCAATAAGTAACGCGCGGATCGTTGAGGCCCGCGATGGCGAGGATCGGCGGATAGTCTTGCGCGCGAACATTGTCGTAGGGCGAATAGGACGCGAGCCGGTCGTAGACGGCGGGGTCGGCGATGGGGTTGCCCCATTCGAGCCATTCCGGCGGCGTCAGGGGCAGGTCGTCGCGAAGCATGGTGTTGAGCACGTCCACGAAAGGCACGGTGGCTATAATGCCGGCGAAAAGCTGCGGCGCTTCATTGGCGATCACGCCCATCAGCATGCCGCCCGCCGACGCGCCCTGCGCGACGATCCAGCCCTCGCGGGTGTAACCTGTCGCGATGAGGTGACGGGCGACCGCGAGGAAATCGGAAAAGCTGTTGGGCTTGTGTTCGAGCTTCCCCTTCTCGTACCAGTCCCAGCCCTTGTCGGCGCCGCCGCGCACATGCGCATAGGCGTGGACGAAGCCGCGGTCGACGAGCGACAGCGCGTCCTCGTCGAAGCTTGCGGAGAGCGCGTCGCCATAGGCGCCGTAGCCATAGAGCAGCAAGGGCGCGCCCGCCCCCGGCGCGAAGTCCGCGCGGTGCAGCAGCGTGATCGGCACGCTCTCGCCGTCCGGCGCCGGCGCGAAGAGACGGCGCGTCACATATTTTTTCGGATCATGGCCCGATGGAATTTCCTGACGCTTGCGCAAGACGCGCGTGCGCGTCGCCATGTCGTAATCGTAGATTTCCTCTGGCGTCGTCATGGACGAATAGGTGAAGCGCAGCGTCGTCGTGTCGAATTCGAGCCCGGCGTCGATATACAGCGAATAGGCTTCCTCCTCGAAGGCGATCGCATGCTCCTCGCCGCTCGCGAGATCGCGCACCATCAGTCGCGGCAGTGAGTTCTCGCTCACGAGCCAGACGAGAAAGCGCGCAAACACGAGGTGTGCGACGATCATTGCACCCTGCCTGTGGGGAACGATTTCGCGCCAGTTCTCGCGCGCGGGCGCGGCGAGCGGCGCGACGGAGATGCGGAAATCGTCGGCCCCGCCGGCGTTGTTGTGGATATAGATAAGATCCCCGTGCGGCTCGACGTCGTAGCGCAGATGCGGCTCGCGCGGCGCGACCAGTTGCGGTCTTGCTTGCGCGTCCCGCAGGTCGATCAGCCAGCATTCGGCTGCGTCGTGGCCGCGGATGGAGACGATCGCGAAGCGGCGGCAGCAGCTTTCCCGCAACGACACGAACCACGCGCCGTCCCGCTCCTCGACGACGAGCCTGTCCTGCGCGGGATCGGCGCCGATCTCATGACGGTAGACCTGCGCGGTGCGATGGTTTTCATCGACGCGCACATAATAAAAAGCTTTCGAGTCCGCGCTCCAGACAAGCGAACCGTCCGTGTCGATCACGACGTCGGGCCGGTCGACGCCGTCCGTCAGTGGGCGCGTGCGAATCGCGTAGAGCTCGGAGCCCATGTCGTCGACGCTCCAGGCGAGCTGGGCGTGATCGGGCGAATGGGTCATCTCGCCAATGTCGAAGAAATCGTGATTTTCAGCCAGCGCCTCGCCGTCGAGCAGCAGTTCTTCGGCGCCGCCCTCGCGCGGCGTGCGGCAATAGAGCGGTTGTTCGCCGCCCTCGCGGAAGCGACCGTAATAGGCGTAGTGCCCGTCCTTGTCGGGAACGTCGCTGTCGTCTTCCTTGATGCGGGCGCGCATCTCGGCGACGAGGGTTTCACGCAGAGCTTTCAGCGGCGCCATGACGCGGTCGCAATAGGCGTTCTCCGCCTTCACGAGATTTGCGATGTCTTTCGGCAGCGTCGCCGGGTCGCGCAGAACGTCGCGCCAGTTGTCCGCCGCGAGCCAAGCATAGGGGTCGTCGCGCAGCCGCCCATGCACAAGGGCGCGATTCGGGCGGCGCGGCGCGACTGGCGGCGCGGCGCTGGCGTCGAAATGAGCGTCGGCGTCCGTCTTCGTCTCGCTGCCCGGGATCATTCATTATCCTTCAACTGTGGGGATCGACGCGTTTGCAGCATCGAGGGGCGAAAGTCGCGTAGACGTCAAGTAAACCATCCCTCGCGCTCGCGGAAATCTTAAAGGATTTATAAATTTTTTGCGTATTAGCCTTACCGTCAAACCCAGTGTCGTTCTTGAAGGAGCGGCCCCATGAGCCATCTTGACGCGGATCTGAAGGTCGTTCCTCGGCGTTGCTCCGGCGATGCGCATCTCGTCTCTCAAGTCTTTGTATCAATTGCGTTTATGCCCAGGCGAATTTTCTACAGGCTGCTCGTGTCGGCGCTTGTCGGGGTCGTGGCGCTCTATGTCTGGCGGCGACGGTAGGGCTGTCGCGGCGCGTTGAAGGGCGCCGTCCGCGCCGATTGCGGCGGCAAGACAAATTGTCACAAATGCCATATTCTTCGCGCCGGTCGCCCGGTTCCTGCGAGCGGCCGAGGGAGAGTCGCGAAGCCGCGCGGCCGGCTTCTTTCAACAAAAAAGAGCAAACATGTACAAGAGCATCAAGTATTTCGCCGCAGCCGGCGCCTGCATCGGCCTGTTGTTCGGCGCCAGCGCCCTCGCTCAGCAGACCTGGGCCCCTCCCGCCGAGATCGCCCCCAAGGCGGCGGAGGGCGCTCCCGCCGCCGGCGCTTCGACGACGGCCGCTCCGGCCGCCAACGCCGAGGCCGCGCCGATGACCAAGGCGGAAAAGGAAAAGAGCTGCGCCGAACAGGCCGCCGCCAAGGGCCTCAAGGGCAAGGCCAAGAAGCAGTTCAAGGCCGAGTGCATGAAGTAAGTCAGGCCGCCGGCCGCTTTTCGGCGGCCGGCGATTTTTCGCGTCAGTAGACGCGCTCGATACAGAAATCCACCACCTCGAGCAGCGCGCTCTTCCACGGCGAGGCCGGGAAGATCTCCATCGCGTCGCGGGCGATGGCGCCGTAATGGGCGGCGCGCTCGATCGTGTCGTCGAGGGCCTTGTGCTTTTTCATCAGGCCGCAGGCGGTCTCGACGTCGCCGTCGTTGATCTCGCCCTTCTCGAGCGTGCGGCGCCAGAACTCGCGCTCTTTCTCGTTGCCGCGGCGGAAGGCCAGCACCACGGGCAGCGTGATCTTGCCCTCGCGGAAGTCGTCGCCGACATTCTTGCCCAGCTTGGCGGAGGAGCCGCCGTAATCCAGCGCGTCGTCGATGAGCTGAAAGGCGATGCCGAGATTCATGCCGTAGCTGCGGGCGGCGGCTTCGTCCGCCTTCGGCTTGTTGGCGAGCATGACGCCGACTTCCGCCGCCGCCGCGAAGAGTTCGGCGGTCTTGCGGCGGATGACGGCCATATAGGCGTCTTCCGTCGTTGTCGTGTCCTTGGCGGCGTTGAGCTGGAGAATCTCGCCTTCGGCGATGACGGCCGCCGCCTGCGAGACGACCGTGAGCGGCGGCACCATCCCGGGCTCGACCATCATCTTGAAGGCGTGGCCGAGAAGGAAGTCGCCGACCAGCACGCAGGTCTGGTTGCCCCACAGCATGCGCGCGGCGATCTTGCCGCGGCGCATGTTGGACTCGTCCACCACGTCGTCATGCAGCAAGGTCGCCGTATGCATGAATTCGATGCCGGCGGCGAATTTGAGATGGCCGTCGCCCTTATAGCCGCACATGCCGGCGGTCGCGAGGACGAGCATCGGCCGCAGGCGCTTGCCGCCAGCCGAAATCAGATGGTTCGCGACCTCGGGGATCGTCGTGACGTCCGAGCCGGTGCGCTGAATGATCAGCTGATTGGTGCGCTCAAGATCGGGGCCGATGAGCGTTAGAAGACTGTCGAGGCCGGCGTCTTTCTTTTCTTCGAGCGGAACAACGATACCCACGGACCCCCCTACGGCCTTCCTTACAATTGGCGCGAACTTACGTCCTTGCGCCCAATGCGGCAAGTCGGCGACGGAATGACAACGCGCCCGAAATTGAAAAAAGCCCGGTATCTCCGCAGCTTGACCGAAATTTCAGCTCGGACTTGACATCGCTTTTCAGCATTCCGGCGCGGGAAATGGCGCGTCGCCGGTTGTTCGGCGCGCGCCTGCGTGAGACTGTCGCGCCGAAATGAGCGCGGACTCGACAGACGGATTTCTCGACGGGCGCCTGCGTTTGCGGCAGGGGCGCGGCCATCGCGCCGGCACCGACGCCGTGCTGCTCTCCGCCGTTACGCCCCCCGGCGAGACGGGCCTGATCCTCGATGTCGGCGCCGGAGCAGGGGCCGTCGGTCTGATGGCGGCGGTCCGCGCGCCGGGCGCGGCGATCGGCCTCGTCGAGATCGATCCGGGCGCGGCCGCGCTCGCCCGCGAGAATGTCGCCGCCAACGGGCTCGCTGACCGCGTTTCGGTCTTCGAGGCCGACGTGACCGCGCCCGGCGCCCGCCGCGCCGCCGGATTGTCCGACGAAAAAGCGGCGCTGGTTCTCACCAATCCGCCCTTTTACGAGGTGGGCCGGGTGCGCGTGACGCCCGACGCGGCCAAGGCGCTGGCCCATGTCGCGGCCGTCCCGCTCGCCGGCTGGACGCGCGCCTGTCTCGCCCTTCTTGCGCCGGGCGGAACATTCGCCATGATCCATCGCGCCGAGGCGTTGGCCGACTGTCTTGCGGCGGTGGAGGCAAGGCTGGGGGCCGTTTCCATCCTCCCCATTCTCCCTCGCGCCGGCGCGCCGGCAAGCCGTATCCTGCTTTGCGGCGTCAAGGGCTCCAGGGCGCCGCTCTCGCTCCTCGCGCCTCTCGTCCTCCATGGCGCGGACGGTCGCTTCACGGAGGAGGCGGAGCGCATGAATCGCGGCGAGACGGGCGTCTGATGGACGCCCCGGCCCGCCCGTGCGCGGACCTTCTAGAATTCCGCCCAGTCCTCCTCAGGCGCCTCGCTGAACTTGCGGACGGCGCCGCCTCCGTTCTCCCGCGCCATGGTCTTGAGGGCCGGCGTTGCCCGCGCGCCGCTCACCGACGCAGGCGCGGCCCGGACTTTCGCGCTGGTCGACTCACGTCCCGTGACGGCGAAACTGTCGACCGCCTGCACGAGCGACGCCGTTTCTGATCTCAATTGCGCGGTCGCGGCGTTCGTCTCCTCGATCATCGACGCGTTCTTCTGCGTGTTCTCCTCCATCCGGTTGAGGGCGGAGTTGATGTGGGAGAGGGTCGTCGCCTGTTCCTTCGCGCCTTGCGCGATCTCCGCGACGACCCTGTCGATCTCTACGATCTGCGTGACGATTTTTTCGAGCGCGCTCGTCGTTTCGCCGACGAGCTGAACGCCCTGCGAGACTTCCGAGGAGGATGTCGCGACCAGTTCCTTGATCTGCTTGGCCGCCTCCGCCGAGCGTTGCGCGAGCGCCCGCACTTCGGACGCGACGACGGCGAAGCCCTTGCCGGCGTCGCCCGCGCGCGCGGCCTCCACGCCCGCGTTGAGCGCGAGGAGATTGGTCTGGAAGGCGATCTCGTCGATGACGCCGATGATCTGTCCGATGCTTTGCGACGATTTTTCGATGCGCTCGATCGCCTCGACAGCTCTATGGACGACTTCTCCGCTGCTCCTGGCGTCGGACTTCGTCGTACTGACGATGACGCTCGCTTCATGGGCGTTCTCGGCGGCGCGTTTTACGGTCGAGGTGATTTCCGCGAGCGCCGCGGTCGTTTCCTCGAGGCCGGCTGCCTGCTCCTCCGTGCGTCCCGAGAGATCGTCCGTCGCGACGGAAATCTGGCCGACCGTCGCGTCGATCGTCCTTGCGCCATCGACGACTTTCAGCATGGCCGATTCAAGTTGCGCGAGCGCCGTGTTGAAATCCTCCTGAAGCTGACGATAGGCCTCGGGCGCGTCGCCCGTCATGCGGAAGGACAGGTCTTTCGTCGAGAGTTTGGCCAGTCCCGCGCCGATCGATTGCGAGACCAGCGCGCGTTCGCGCCCTATCGCCTGTTCCTCCGCCTGGCGGCGTTCCTGTTCCGCCGCCGCCTGGGCGCGAAACGCCTCTTCCGCGCGGGCGTTCGACGCGCGCGCTTCCGCCGCGGACTTTTCCGAGCGTGCGAGCAACTGGCTGGACGCGGTGAAAATATTGTCCAGATTGATGCAGACCCAGATCAGCGCGCCAGCCTCCGCGACGAGGATGACAGCATGCAGCAGGACGCGGCCCAGATCCGCCGAATCCGGAAAAACGGCCAAGGGAAAGAGATAGTTCAGCGCAAGATGATGAACCGCGACGGTCGCCGCCGCCGCGAGGATCGCGACCCAGTCGGCATAGGCGATGAGCAGCGCCAGCGCCGCGAAATAGGCCATGTGGAGATCGATTTGCCACGATCCGCCATTCGCGACCAGCAAGGACACCTGACCCATCAACGCCACGCCTGAAAGCGCGCGCCCGAGCGTCGTTCCGCCCAGGAGCGCCCCTGCGATCGTCGCCAGCGCCGCGCAAGCGCAGGCGCCGAGCGCCGCGCCGACAAGCGAGCCTCCCGTGAAAAAGCTCTCGGCGACGACGATCGGCGCCATCAACCAGACGACAACGGCGATGAACGGACCGGCGGCGCGCCGTTGCGCCTCCATCGTGTCGAAAAAAATCTTCATGTTTTTCCCTTGGAATTTTGACGCCCGCCGCAGGCTCCCGCGAAGGGCGCGTTGAAAACGAGGAGCGCGCCCGCCGCCCGCAACCGTTCCGACATGCTCCCCGCGTCGCCGCGCAGGACCACGATCGAATGCAGTCGTCCGATCCACGCCACTTCGCCGACGCTCGCCGCCGAGAGGATCGGGCGATCCGGCTCCAGCCAGGGCGGGAACAGGGCGACCGTGAATTCGGCGCGGGAGGAACCGAGTCCCGCCGCCAGGGCCAAAGTCGCCAGAATGGCGGCCCCGACGCTCACAACGGTTGCCGCGATGTCTCTGCCCGTCATCGAATCCGCTATTCGGCAAAGGGGTTGCGTCCGCGCCGCCGGCGCGGCTGCGGGAACGCAGAAGCGCCGAAAGCGACCAGGATGGAAAGGAGGGACATTCCGGTTGAGCCGGAGCGGTCGGGGCGGCGTCATGCCTTCGGGGTTCGCGAAAGGGCGAACGCCGACCGATTGGCGGCATCCTAGTCGGCGACTGCTGGATAATTGCTTAACAGGAATTGTGACTCGCGCGGCGCCGCAGCGTGGATGGTGAATCGACAATATGTCGCAGGGTTTCCTTCGAAGTGTAACGAACTGGTTCAAAGCCGCTTAACTTCAGCTTTGCTATTCGCATCAACGTTGAAAATAAAGGGGATGCGCAAATGCCGATCATGAATTGGGACGATACGCTGGACGTCGGGGTCGAGGCGATGAACAGGGAGCATCGCGATATTCTCGATGCGATGAACCGGATTTTCGACGCTCACGCGGCTGGCCAGACGGGCGAGATCATCAACAGGCTCGTCGCGCATCTCGGCGATGTCACCACGCGTCACTTCGCTGATGAAGAAGGCTTCATGGCGCGGACGGGATTTCCGGGGTTGAAGAGCCACAAGCTCATTCACGAACAATTGCTGCGGGATTTCTCGACCCACGCCGGAAGGATCAGGGCGGCAGGCGGCGTCGCGAACGACGATTTCTTCGGCTTCCTGAAGCGCTGGCTCGTCGCCCACATCAAGGGTATCGACGTGAAATACGGCGTCCACTGCGGGGCCGCCGCCTGAGCCGCCGCGCCCGCGCCCGGCGTCGCTCGGGCGGCGCCGCGCCTATTTCGAGAGATGGCGCAGGACGAATGCTTTCAGCTCGGCATAATGCCGGGCGGATTCCGGCGTATTGAACAGTTTCGCATAGTCTGCATGCGCGATGCCTTCATAGACATGCAGATCGGCGTCGACGCCCGCCTCGCGCAGCTTCGCATGAATCAGCACGGTGTCGCTCAGCAACAGGTCGCGCGTGCCGGTGACGAGATAGGTCGGCGGAAAGCCGCTCACATCGGCGCGGATCGGCGAGAGATAGGGATCGTCATAGCTCCTTTCGCCCGCATAGATCTTCGCGGCGCCGGCGATGAGGCCGTCCCATGTCAGGCCGGGGTCCACGCCGTCGTTGAGAAAGCGGCTGTCGCCCGTCTTGTTCATGTCGACCACCGGCGTTCCCGCGAAAATGGCGGCGGGAAGCGGCAGGCCAAGGTCCTTCAGCCGCAACGTCGCGACCAGCGCAAGATTGCCGCCAGCCGACGTGCCGCCCATCGCGATCCGCGCGGGACGGCGGGTCTTCACGATGTCGGCGTAAACCGCGACGATGTCGTCCATCGCGGCCGGGGCCGGGAAGTCGGGCGGGCGCCGGTAGTCGATCGAGATCACGGGAATGCCGAGCTTCGCCGCGATCTCGACGCCTTCGCCCACGGCGGCCATGCCGCCGTTGAACGCCCATGCGCCGCCGTGAATATGCAGGAAAAGCTGGTTCCTGTGCTCCGGCGCGATCTTCGGCGGGGTGAGGCGGTAGACCTTCACGCCCGCGATCGTGTCTTCCGCGACCGCGACACCGGTGATCTTCGCCATATCCTGCGAGAGCTTCGCCCCCTCGGCGTCAGCGGCCGCGATCTGCGCCTTCCATTCCTCGGTCGTGGCCGGCGCTTTCCTCGCGGCGGAGAGGTCGGGCGTCGGCATAGCGGCGAGCGTCTTGCGCAGCGCCTCGCTGGCATTTGCGGGCGGCGGCAGGCTGCGCGGACCGATGGACCAGACATTTTCCTGCGCGCGGGCGGCGCCGACGAGGAGACACAGGGAAACGACTGCGCAGCGCGCCGCCTTCGCGCGCGAAGCCTCTCTCGACACCATCACAGATGCGCCACGACCGCTAGCCGCCTGACCTCGCCATTCTTGTAGGCGCGCAGGAAGGCGTTGTAGTCGCGGAAGGAGACGCAGCCGTTCGAATCGCCGTTGGGGCCGAGCATGAAGGTGTGCGCCAGCAGCCCGGCGCGGCCGTGGATCGCTCCGGCGCCGCCGACGGGATTGAGGCGCAGGGCCTCGACGCCATGGAACAGCGCCTCGCGCGGCGTCAGCTCATAGACATGCGGCGGCGTCGCGCCGCGCATCCGCACATGGACGTAGCGCGGGTCGTCCAGCATGGCGCCGAGGCCCGAATGCGCCTCGAGCCGCTGGCCGTTGGGGAGGTAAACCGTGCGCGCCGAAATGTCGTAGACGGCGGTCAGGCGGTCGTAACGCGCGGCCGGATTGACCGGCGCGACGGCGCTGTGCAGGCCGCCGAACAGCCCGCCCGCATCCGGCGCGGCGTAGGCGAGCGCCTGAGGCGCGCGGCGGCTGACCGACTGGGGCGCCGCCGCCTGCGGCGCGCCGCCGAACAGACGCTCGAAAAAGCTCCGCCCGTCCGAGGGCGAGGCGGGAACGACGGTGGTGCGGGCGATCTGGCGCGGCGGCTGCGCGGGAAGCGCCAGACGGGTCGGGGCGACGGGCGTTGGCTCCTGCTGCGGCTCCGGGCGGCGCGCGACAACGCTCTGCTCCGGCGCGCGGCTCGCGACGCTGTATTCGGCTGGCCGGCGCGGCGGCAGGGGCGTGTCCGCCGCGGCTTCGGGCGCCGTCTCGACGACGGCGGCGGTCGTCACATTCTGCAATTGCGCGGGCCGCACGGGGGGTGTCGGCGCGACGAAAGCGGTCTGCGGCTTCACGCCCGCGCCGCGCGGCGCAAAGGCTGTCGGCTTATGCGGGCCGAGATCGGCCAGCAGCGAGCCGCGAAGGAGGGGAGCACTCGCCTGCGCGGGCTTGGCGTCCGGCGCGGCGTCGGCCGTCGCGCGCGGGAGAAGCAGGACGCCCGCCGAGAGGCTGAGGGCGAGGGCGCCGAGAGCGGGGATGACCCGGGGAAGTCTGCGACGGGCAGAAACGCGAGGATACAAGACTTCGTTACGCATACGCTACGGATAGCGCGCATGAATTGAGGAATAGTTTCCAAAGGCTTTTGCTCGACCCGATGATTTGCTGCAAATTGTCGCGGACGTTTCACTGGACTCCGATCACGCGGATGAAAGTTCGGCGCACGCCATGGTTTCGGCTCCATGAAGGGACGGCTGTTGACCGGCGTCCTTCGACGGCAATAACTTGCGCGCCAATTCTCGATCAGGAACACTTCATGCCCGCCGCCGACTCCCCCTATCTCTCCCCCACGCGCTCCTTCCAGGGCCTGATTCTCACCCTGCAGAATTTCTGGGCGGCGCAGGGCTGCGTCATCGTGCAGCCCTATGACATGGAGATGGGCGCGGCGACCTTTCATCCGGCCACCACGCTGCGGGCGCTGGGGCCCAAGCCGTGGCGCGCGGCCTATGCGCAGCCCTGCCGCCGGCCCAAGGACGGGCGCTATGGCGAGAACCCCAATCGCGTGCAGCACTATTATCAGTTTCAGGTGATCCTGAAGCCCTCGCCGCCGGACCTGCAGGAGCTCTATCTCGCCTCGCTCGCCGCCATCGGCCTCGATTCGCGCCTCCACGACATCCGCTTCGTAGAGGACGACTGGGAGAGCCCGACGCTCGGCGCCTGGGGGCTTGGCTGGGAGTGCTGGTGCGACGGCATGGAGGTCTCGCAGTTCACCTATTTCCAGCAGGTCGCGGGCTTCGAATGCGCGCCGGTCGCGGGCGAACTCACCTATGGGCTGGAGCGCCTCGCCTGTTATCTGCAGGGCGTCGACAGCATCATGGATCTGAATTTCAACGGCCGCGAAGGGGCGGAGAAGGTCACTTACGGCGACGTCTTCCTGCAGGCCGAGCAGGAATATTCGCGCCACAATTTCGAGGCCGCCGACACGTCGAAGCTCTTCGAGGATTTCAGGGACGCCGAGGCGGAATGCGCGCGGCTGCTCGAATTCGGCGCGGGCTCCGGCGACGAGAAGCACCTCATGGCGCTGCCGGCCTATGACCAGTGCATCAAGGCCAGCCACGCCTTCAACCTGCTCGACGCGCGCGGCGTGATCTCCGTCACCGAGCGGCAGAGCTATATTCTGCGCGTGCGCGAACTCGCCAAGGCCTGCGGCGCCGCCTGGCTGCGCACAGCGGGCGGCGGCGCGAACGGCTGACCCGCCCAAAAAAGCTAAAAAATTTATTTACCGCCGCGAACAATTGTCGCAGCCGCGCGTTTTGTGTGCAGTCAAGCTTGCGTAAGGCGGGCTCGCTCGCCAATTCGCAAGTAGACAGCTCGTCATGAGCGCTGGCGCACATCGCGTCCCGGCGTTCCGCGGCATAACGGCGGGCGAGACGGGTTAACCGTCTCGCGGCGCTGAGCAAAAAGCGACGCGGAGCGCGCTCGTTCGGGGCCTTTCAGGAACCCGGGCGACCGGACGGGCGCGCGTCTTGACTTTGTATCGCGTTTGTTCCATTCATGTTCTGTGTTTGCTCCCGATCGCTGGGGTCGTCATGCAACGGTTCGCCACTCCGATTTCGTCGTTGCGCATTGGCCGCAAGTCTCCGTCCGCGCGTGGCCAGGAGCTTGATTCTCTCGTCGAATCAGACGTCCTGCGCAATCGCTTCTTCTCGTGGCGCGGTCTCTCCGGCCAGCGTTACGTCTGCTCGGTGTTCCAGAGCGGAGAGGAAGGCTTCATCGCGGATGTGACGAGCGGGATCGTCATCGGCGTGGCGCGGGAGGGCGTCACGGCGCGGCCGGTCTGCGTGTTCCAGGCGAGAGAGGGGCGCGCGCGAGGGTCGCTGCGGGAGATGGCGCGGCAGCTGCGGATCTCCGAATGGCATGTGCATTTCACCACCGATCCCGAGGCGCTGCGCGATCTCGCGGGGTCTCTGTTGAGTTGAGTCGTTGCGTGCGTCCGGTGCCTTGCGTCGTTGCGTGAGCGTTGTAACGGCGTCTCATTGGCCGGGGCTCGTCCCCGGCCTTTTTTGCGCCGGTCAGAGCGGCGCCGGCGCCATCCTGCAGGACGCGCCGTCGAGCCGCTTCACGATTTCCGCCAGCTCCGCGTCATGGATGTCGAGCTGCAGCAGATGCTCATATGTGTTGCGGACATAGGCGGGGTTGTCGCCGTTGACTCCGACTCCCTCGGCGATCAGCCGGGTCATCTCCTCATAGGGCAGGCGGCCGGCGTATTGGCAATGGCTGCGGTCGACGACATAGGCCAGCGCGTTGGCGCAGCCGCCTTCCGCGAAACGCACGCCCACTGTCTTTTCAAGATAAACCGAGGTGACGAGCTCCCGCTCGCGAAGATAGGCGACGGTCTTTTCGCGATCACGGCCCGCGACGCGGAACGCCACGCCCTGGCACGAGCCGCCGCGGTCGAGGCCGAGCACGAGACCCGGCCGCTCGGGCGTGCCGCGGTGGACATGGGAGAAAATGCAGAGGGATCGGTGATAGCCGTGGACCCAGGCCAGCGCGCTCTCGATGAAGTCGAAGCCGGGCCGCCACATCAGCGAACCATAGCCAAAAACCCAGAGGTCGTCGTCGCCGGTCAGGTCCAGTGAGCCCATGCCTTGCCGTGTCGTCCGCGCAAACATGACAAAGAGGGAGGTGATTCGCCCTCTCGTCCCGCGCCTATTTTTTCGGGCCTTGTTGCGCGGCGCAACAAAAACCTGTGGAGAAGCGTCGCAACCGCCCATGGATCGACGATCGGGGGCGGCGTACCCACAACATATTGCGGCCGATTTCTTGCTTTCACCATTCTTTTGTGGCGCTCTGATCCCATGAAATTCGAGCGCCTTCGCCTTCTGGGTTTCAAGAGCTTCTGCGAACCGACCGATTTCCTGATCGAGCCGGGCCTGACCGGCGTTGTCGGGCCGAACGGCTGCGGCAAGTCGAATCTCGTCGAGGCGCTGCGCTGGGTGATGGGCGAGAACTCTTACAAGAACATGCGCGCGTCCGGCATGGATGACGTAATTTTCTCGGGCGGCGGCTCGCGTCCGGCGCGCAATTTCGCGGAAGTCGGCCTCGTCCTCGACAATTCGCAGCGCTTGGCGCCGGCGGCCTTCAACGACTCCGATTCGATCGAGGTCACGCGCCGCATCGAGCGCGAGCAAGGCTCGAACTATCGCATCAACGGCAAGGAAGTGCGCGCGCGCGACGTGCAACTGCTCTTCGCCGACGCGGCGACCGGCGCGCGCTCGCCCTCTCTCGTGCGGCAGGGTCAGATCGGCGAGATCATCTCGGCCAAGCCTCAGGCGCGCCGCCGTATTCTCGAGGACGCCGCCGGCGTCGCGGGCCTCCATTCCCGCCGGCACGAGGCGGAGCTGCGCCTCAACGCCGCCTCGGAAAATCTCACGCGTCTGGAAGACGTGCTGAAACAGGTCGAAAGTCAGTCCGACAGTCTGAAGCGCCAGGCGCGGCAGGCCTCGCGCTACCGCGACCTCGCAGCGAAAATCCGTCAGAACGAGGCGCTCGCCGCTCTCGTCTCCTATCAGATCGCGACCGACCAGCTGCGCGACGCGGCCCAGAAGCTCGAGGCCGATCTGCGCAATGTTCAGGCCCGCACGCTCGAGCAGGCTGAGGCCGCGAAATTCCAGGCGATCGCCGCCCATGAACTGCCGGCCTTGCGCGAGAGGGAGGCCGAGGCCGGCGCCGCCGTGCATCGTCTCGTCGCCGCGCGCCAGGCGCTGGAGGCGGACGAGCAGCGCGCCAGAGACCGCGTCACCGAACTCACCCGCCATATCGAGCAGTTCGCGCGCGATCTCGAGCGCGAGCGTGCGCTGATCGAGGACGCGGCGCAGGTCGCGCAGCGGCTCGAGGATGAGCGCGAGGAGCTCATCGGCGCCGATTCGCAGGATGGGGGCCGCGAGCAGGAAGCTCGCGAGCGCCTCGCCGAAATCGAGTCGGCGCTCGCCGAAACGGAGGCCGCGCTCGGCGACGCCCAGGAACAGCTCGCCGGCGTCAACGCCAGACGCGCGGCGATCGAAACTGCGCTGCGTGACGAGAATCAGCGCGTCGCCCGCTTCGAGGCCGAACTGACCCGGCTCGATACGGAATTCGCGCTCATCGCGGGGCAGGGCGGCGGCGCCGAAGAAGCGGCCCGCCTCGCCGAAGCTTTCGAGATGGCGGTCGAGGAGGCGCGGGCCGCGGACGAGACCGCGCAGATGGCGGAGGAGGCCCAGCGCGACGCGCGCGAGGCCGAGTCCGCCGCGCGCCAGCCCATGGAGCAGGCGACGTTGCGGGCGCAGCGGCTCGAAACGGAGGTCCGCACGCTCGAAAATCTCCTGCAGTCGGGTTCGGGCGGCCTTTGGGCTCCCGTCGTCGAGAGCGTGACGGTCGAGAAAGGTTACGAGACCGCGCTCGGCGCCGCGCTCGGCGACGATCTTGACGCCTCGGCGGAGACTTCCGCGCCGGCCCATTGGGCGCTCACCTCGGACGCCGGCGATCCGGCCCTGCCCAGCGGCGTGCGCCCGCTCGGGGAGATGGTTCAGGCCCCGGCCGCGCTGCGCCGCCGTCTCGCCCAGATCGGGGTCGTGCTGCGGGGCGAGGGCGAAAGTCTGCGCAAACTGCTGAAGCCCGGCCAGCGGCTCGTCTCCAGGGAAGGCGATCTGTGGCGCTGGGACGGATTCACTCAGGCCGCCGAGGCGCCGACCGCCGCGGCCCGCCGCCTCGTCGAAAAGAATCGCCTCGAAGATTTGCGCGCCGAAGCGGAGCTTGCCCGCGCGCAGGCGGATGCGCTCTCCGAGGAGCTCGAGGCCGCCCGCGAGGCCACGCGCCTCGCCGCGATGGCCGACGCCCAGGCGCGTGACGCGCAGCGCCGCGCCCGCGTCCGGCTCGAGGAGGCGCGCGAGCGCCACAGCGCCGCCGAGCGCCGTCAGGCGCAGATCGGCCAGCGCCTCTCCGCTCTGGAGGAGGCCAAGGCGCAGACTCTCGCCAATCGTGACGAGGCCGTGCAGAAGCGCGACAGTCTCGCCGCCTCGCTGGACGCGCTCGAAGAGCCGGCTTCTCTCGCCGGCGCGCTGGAGAGCCTGCGCAGCCGGGCCATGGTCGAACGCGCGCAGGCCGGGGAAGCCCGCGCGGCTCTCGCGGCCCTGCGCCACGAGGTCAACGCCCGCGCCTCGCGCGTCGCCGCCATCACCCGCGAGATCGCCTCGTGGGCCGAGCGCCGCGACCGCGCGCAGGACCGGATCGGCGAACTGGAGGAGCGCCTCGAATCGGCGCGCGAGGAGCAGGAGCGCCTCGCCGAGTCGCCCGACGCCTTCGTGCAACAGCGCCGCGCGCTGATGAATGCGCTGGAGGAGGCCGAGGCCGCTCGCCGCTCCGCCTCGGACGCCCGCGCCGCCGCCGAGACGCGGCTTGCCGAATCCGATCGCGCCGCCCGCGCCGCGCTCGACGCGATGAGCGCCGCCCGCGAGGAAAAGGCGCGAAGCGAGGCGCAGCTGGAAGCCGCCAGACAGCGCGCCGCCGATGTCGAGCGCGCCATCGCCCACGACCTCGAATCGACGCCGGCCGCGCTGGCTGAACTCGCAGGGATCAGGGAGGGGGACGAACTCCCCGAGATCGCTGAAATCGAGAAGCGTCTCGAAGAATTGCGCGGCGATCGCGAGCGGCTCGGCGCCGTGAATCTGCGCGCCGAGGACGAACTCACCGAGATCGAGGCGCAGCGCGAGAAGATGATGTCCGAGCGCGACGACCTCAACGAGGCGATCAAGAAACTGCGCTCCGCGATCGCGAGCCTCAACAAGGAAGGCCGCGAACGGCTCCTCGCCGCCTTCGACAAGGTCAATGCGCATTTCAAGGAGCTGTTCACGCTGCTCTTCGACGGCGGCTCAGCGGAATTGCAGCTCGTGGAAAGCGACGATCCGCTGGAGGCCGGCCTCGACATTCTCGCCCGCCCGCCGGGCAAGAAGCCGCAGACGATGACGCTGCTTTCGGGCGGAGAGCAGGCGCTGACGGCCATGTCGCTGATCTTCGCGGTGTTCCTCACCAACCCGTCGCCGATCTGCGTGCTGGACGAGGTGGACGCGCCGCTCGACGATTCGAACGTCGAACGCTTCTGCGACCTTCTCGAAGAGATGCGCAAGAAGACCGACACGCGCTTCGTGACCATCACCCATAATCCGATCACCATGGCGCGAATGGATCGGCTGTTCGGCGTGACGCAGGCCGAGCGCGGGATTTCGCAACTCGTCTCGGTCGATCTGGAGCAGGCGGAGAAATTCGCGCTGGCGAGCTGATCCCGCGCCTTGTCCCGGCGCCATTCGACTCCGCCGTTTTTTCTTCAACGCGGCGTCGCGCGATCGTAGCAATCCGGCCGCATGCTGGCGCTCATGGACTGGCGCGAACCTGTCATCGACTATTGCGAGCGCCAGAGCGGCGCTTTCTGGGCGGAGCAGCTCAATGCGCTGTCGAATGCCGCATTCCTTTTGGCGGCGACGGCGGCCTTGACCCTCTGGCGCCGGCAGGAGCAGGCCGATTACCCCGCGCTCGCGCTGATACTGGCCACGGCCGTCGTGGGCGTCGGAAGCTTCATTTTCCATACGGTTGCGACGCGCGGGGCCATGCTGCTCGACGTCATCCCGATCTCGCTATTCATCTATGGTTATTTTCTGCTGACCCTGCGCCGGATGTTCGGCCTCGAAACGACTGTGGCGGTCGGGATCACGCTCCTCTTCGCCCTGGGCTCCTATTGGGTCGACGCGTCAATAAAGGGATTGAACGGCTCTGCCGGTTATCTGCCGGCGCTAGCGGCGCTGGCGGTTTTCGCGGCTCTGCTCTGGAGGGCGGGCGGGAGCGATCGGGCTGAAATCATGCGTCGCCACCGGGCGGCGGCGAGTCTCACGGGGGCGGCTTTCGTGTTCCTTGTTTCTCTCGTCTTCCGGACGATCGATCGCGACATTTGCGCCGCCTTTCCGCCCGGCGTCCATTTCGTCTGGCATGTTCTGAACGCCGTCGTCCTCTGGCTTCTGCTTCGCACGGCCATTCTCGCCGGACCGCGCGCCGCCGCGTGACGCGCCGGCTCATGCGACGCCGAGCCAGAAGGCGAGCGTGCCGATGGCGGCGTGCGAGGCCACGAGCGGCCAGATGTTCCGCGTGACAAGATAGGCCGCCGCCCAGGCCAATCCGGCGAAGAACGTGTTCAGCAGCAACAGCGAATCGCCGTAGGCGAAGTGCATCAGCGAAAAAACCGCCGCTGAAAAAAGAACATAGTTTCGCCCGCTCATTTGCGCGCGATCCGCGATCAGTTTTGGAATGGCGCGGCAGACGACTTCCTGACAGGGACTCGACACGAGCACATAAAAAGGGGCGAAGGCCGCCCAGTCGGGCTGCGGCTTGTGGTCGGCGACGAGATTCGCTTCCAGCAGGATCGCGAGGGCAAGGACGAGGGTAAGCGCGGTTCCCCCGACCCAGTGACGGGCGATCCATGGCGTGCTCAGCCCGAGCTCCGAGGAGGAGAAGCCCGCGAGCACGTAAGCGCCAATGCAAAGGGCTGAAACGATCAGCAAAGCTTCAAAACGAAGGTCGAACGACAGGGCGCCGGAACGGACCGCGATGGCCGGCGCAAGCAGAAGGAGCGAAAAACCCAACAGCGGCGACATCGCCCGCACATCGCGAAAAAGCGTCATAACGCTGTAACATATTCGTGATCCGGGCCACGCCAAGCGGTTCCTTCATCCGGGAGCGCCGGGACGCTCAGGCCGCGGAGAATTTCGCATCGGGGCGAACGCCGGCCCGCGGGGTGAGGCCCTTACTCCCAGCGACGTCGTCGCGGCGCTTGCTCGCAACCGCACAAAAGTCACCGAGCATAAAAATGTCGCATGCCAAAATCTGTTTTTATTTCAGTGACATACGCTTTCAGGCCGCGCCTTGACTAAAACTTGCCCCGCCCATATGTTGCGCGCGGCTCGAAAGGGTTTGGCCGCAAGGCCGGGTTTTTTCGTCGCCGTCCCCGGAACGACTGGACTTTCACCTCCCGCACCCTCGCGGCCCTCGTTGATTTTTCGCGCGAATTTGCGCGGCGGAGAACGCCGATGAGCGACGAGGAAAAGGAGAATGCGGAGCAGGCGGCGCTCAATGCTCGGCTCGAGCGGCTCGCTGCGGAGTTGCGCAAGCGCGAACAGGAGCAGAGCGCGCAGGAGGCCCCGGTCGAGCGGCGCGGACTCTCACGGGCGCTGAGCGTCGGGCTCAACGCCTTTTCCGAGTTTGTCGCGGCGGTCGTCGTCGGCGGCTTCCTCGGCTGGAAGGCCGATGAATGGCTCGGGACGGGTCCATGGCTGCTGCTCCTGCTGCTTGGCGTCGGCGTGGCGGCGGGGTTTTGGAACATTTATCGCTTGGCGAAGCCGAAAGGCGGGGCCGGCGAGGACAGTTGAAACATGACGCCCTGAAGCGTCGATACAAGGGCCGGGCGGAGACGTCCGGGGCATGACGATGAGCGCGGAAGAAGTTGCCTCGAAGCCCAATCCGATTGAGCAGTTCGAACTGCATCGCTACTTCCCGCACCAGATCGCGGGCGTCGAGACCTCCTTCACCAATGCGTCGCTCTATATGTTGCTCGCCGCGCTGGGCGTCGTGTTGCTGATGGTCATTGCGACCTCGCGCAAGTCGATCGTCCCGGGCCGCTTCCAGGCGCTCGCCGAGATGCTCTACGAGTTCGTCGCCAATACGGTGCGCTCGACCGCCGGCAAGGAAGGGATGAAGTTCTTCCCCTTCGTCTTCTCGCTCTTCTCTTTCATCCTCATCTCCAATCTGATCGGCCTCATCCCGTACACCTATTCGGTGACGAGCCAGATCGTCGTGACCGGCGCCTTCGCCCTGCTGGTCATAACGCTGGTGACCGCCTACGGCTTCTACCGTAACGGCCTCGGCTTCATTAACCTCTTCGTGCCGCATGGCGTGCCGCTGCCGGTGCTGGTGATCCTCGTTCCTATCGAGATCATCTCCTTCCTGTCGCGCCCGGTTTCGCTCTCAATTCGTCTTTTCGCCAACATCCTTGCGGGCCACGTGACGCTCGCGGTGTTCGGCGGATTCGTCGTGCTGCTCCTGGCCGCTGGCGGCGTCTATTCGGCGCTCGCGCCGGTGCCGCTGCTCGCGATTGTCGCGCTCTATGCGCTGGAGTTGCTCGTCGCCTGTCTGCAGGCTTTCGTGTTCAGCGTTCTCACTTGCGTCTATCTGAACGACGCGATTCATCCGGGCCACTGATAAACATCCAACAATAAAAGTCGCCCCTCAAAGAAAGCAGGAGAGTAACATGGCTTCTGAAATGCAACTGGTTGGCGCGGGTCTCGCCGCCATCGGCACCGGCGCTGCGGCGATCGGCGTCGGCCTCATCTTCGGCAACTTCGTCAACGGCGCCCTGCGCAATCCGTCGGCGGCCGCCGGCCAGTTCACCAACGCGATCATCGGCGCGGCGCTCGCCGAAGGCCTGGGCATCTTCGCCTTCGTCATCGCGCTGCTGCTGTATCTGAAGGCCTGAGGCTTTCTTGCAATCTTCGCGAGGCGCGCGTCACGGCGCGCCTTGCGTCCGTACGCCCCTCGCAGAGGCGCCTCGCGTTATAGCCGCGCGCCGCGTCGAAGACTTTGGATCATGTCCATGGCGATCATCTCTTCCGCCCACGCCGCCGAGGCCGAGCAGGAAACCCAGGGGACTCACGAGTCCGTGGGCGCGCCGGGTGGCGAAGCCCATCACGAAGGCCTCTTTCCGCCCTTCCAGACCGAGAATTTCGCGCCGCAGCTGGTATGGCTCGTCCTGATTTTCGGCGTTCTCTACATTCTCATGTCGCGCCTCGCGCTGCCGCGCGTCGGCGGCATCATCGAGAACCGCGCGAACAAGATCGCCGCCGATCTCGACGCGTCGCGCGATATGCAGGCGAAGGCCCAGGCCGCCGCCGCCGCCAATGACGAAAATCTTCGTCTGCGTCGCGAAGAGGCGCAAGCGATCGGCCGCGAGGCCCAGCAGAAGATCGCGAATGAGGCCGCCGCCCAGCGGACGCTCGCGGAGACGCAGGCGGCCGAGAAGATCCGGGCCGCCGAGGAGCGCATCGCGAGCGCCAAGGCGCAGGCTCTCGGCAATGTCGAACAGATCGCCGTCGACGCCGCCGCCTCGATCATCGAGAAGCTCGCCGGCGCCAAGGTCGACGTCAACAAGCTCGTCGCCGAATACCGCTCCGCCGTGAAGTCGAACTGAGGAGACGTCGTCCATGCACTTCGATGCAGAATTTTACGTCGCCGTCGGCTTCACGATCTTCGTGCTCGTGCTGCTGTGGGTCGGCGCCCACTCCAAATTTGCAGCGCTGATCGACGCGCGCATCAATCGCATCAAGAGCGAACTCGCCGAGGCCGAGCGTCTGCGCTCCGAGGCCGAGACGCTGCTCGCCTCCTTCGAGAAGAAGCGCGCCGACGCCGAGGCTGAAGCCAAGGCCATCGTCGCGCAGGCGAAGGAGGAGGCGGAGTTGATCGCCGCCGAGGGCCGTCGCCGGCTCGACGAGTTCATGGCGCGCAGCGTCAAGCAGGTGGAGCAGAAGATCTCGCAGGCGGAGGCGCAGGCGGCCGCAGAAGTGCGCGCCGCCGCCGCGGACGCCGCGGTCAGGATCGCCGAGGGCGTGCTGAGAAAGGGCGTCGCCGGCAAGGATTTCGTGGCCGCCGGCATCAACGAGGTCAAATCGCTCGCTCACTGAAGCGCGCGACATCGACCGGTCTGAAGAACGAAGGGTCAGGCGCCGCGGCGCCGGCCCTTTTTCTTTTTGCGCGCAGGCTTTTCGATATTTTCTGCGGCGCCCTGTGTGAAGCCGACGAGAATCTCGTAATCGTCCTGGGCGCGCGCGCTCACCACCGGCACGTTGACCGGATCCGCAAGCAGACGGAAATCGGCTCGCGAGGCGCCGCCCGGAATTGTCGCTGTCACCCGGTAGTTTTTCGAGAAGGCGACCGACTCGTCCTTAACGTTCCGCACGATCACCTGCAAATTCGCGCCGTATGAACCCGGCGCGCCCTGCGGACCGAGGACTGCGCCGCCTTCGACGCCGATCTTGATCGTCAGGCGGTCGCCCTCGACAACGCATTCGCGCGCCGTCGAAATTATCGAGAGCTGATAGCGCACATTCGCGCTGTCGGCGTCCGCCGGAGATCGCAGCATCGCCGCGTCATTCTCGATGAATACGCCCGGACAATCCGGCGTCACGCCGGGCGCGGGCGGCGCGTCCTTCGAGCCGCCGCCCAATATCTGGGGAACGCCGATCTTCGGCAATTCGAACGCGGCGGCGGCGCCCGACAATGTCGTCGCTACCACAAGGGCGGCAAATCTTGCGCAAGCAGTCGTCATGTCTTTGGAAACCGCTCCATTACGGCAGTTTGGCGAAACCTTCCTTGAAGCCCTGAAGGGTCAGCGGCAGGCCGATTCCCTCCTCGGGAACCTGATGAATGATGAAGGTCGCCGTCTTGCCGCCCTTCATCTGGTCGATGAGCTTGTCGTCCATCACCACTTCGGCGACGCAACCCGTGGGCAGACATTTCACGAAGCCGGCGCGGCCAATGTCCGTTTCGTCGATTTTCAGACCAAGGCCGTTGGGAAGCAACACGCCGAGCGGCGCGATCACGCGCAGCAGGCGACTCTTGCCATCGCTGGTCTTCAGCACGATGACGACGAGATTGACATTGGTCTTGTCCTCGGCGACGACGCTCTGAATCAGCGCGCATTGCTCGGCGGAAGCGCCCGCCGGTGTCTCGCAGCGGATCTCCCAGTCGCCGAACTTGGATTTGACGATGCCTTGCGCGAGGCTTTCGCCGCCGGAGGCCGCGAGGGTTGCGGCGAAAAGGACCGCGACGGTTTGTCGCAAGGGGGCGCATTTCTTCACTACGCGCAAAAGCTTCATGATCGCTCCAGCAGCAGGTTGCTTCATTCGTCGATCCTGCGACGAGAAACCGGCCAGTTCGCGGCGTCGCGCGGGCCACCGTTGCCTAGCAAATGGCTTTGAACTGTCAAGCTGGGCGGCTGAGGCCGTCCAGGGCTCCCGAACCCTTTTCGCCGCGACGATTTGTCTATGAGAGTCGCGCACTGCAGCAATTGCGCGGGCCGTGCGTTTGTGCTTGAACCGGCTTAAGTCGGGCGACGCGATCTGCGGCGAGCGCGCGCGCGCGAAATTTGCATCAGAATTGAAACAGACTGACTAAAAGGTGCGAAAGGCGACCTGCATGTCCACGGGCAATCGACATATCCTTACGAGCGGAGCGCTTGCGGCCGCAGTTGCGCTCCCTGTCGTTCTTTTCGCCGGCTTCGCCTACGCGCAGGTCGAAGGACAGCCGACTCCGGGCGGCATGGGACTGCCGGCGACCGTCACAGAGGTCGGTCACGAGACGCAGTTCTTTTATAACGGCATCCTGTTGCCAATCATCACTTTCATCGCCCTGGCGGTGCTCGGGCTTCTGCTCTACGTCTCATGGCGTTTCAACGAGCAGGCCAACCCTGTGCCGTCGAAGCTTACGCATCACACGGGACTGGAGATCATCTGGACGCTCGTCCCGATTCTCATTCTCGTCTTTATCTCCATCCCGTCCTTCCGCCTGCTCGCGCATCAGGTCGAAATTCCGGAATCGAAAATCACGATCAAGGTCACCGGCAACCAGTGGTACTGGTCCTACAAATATCCGGAAGATCAGGGCGGCGGGTTCGGCTTCGACCAGCTGATGAAGCCGGAATCGGAATTGCAGCCCGGCGAGCCGCGCCTCCTCGCGGTGGACAATGAGGCGGTCGTGCCGATCAATGAAGTGGTGAAGCTGCAAGTCACCGCCTCGGACGTGATTCATTCCTACGTGATTCCCGCCTTCAGCATCCGTATCGACGCGGTTCCGGGCCGTCTCAACGAGACCTGGTTCAAGGCCGAGAAGGAGGGCGTCTACTACGGTCAGTGCTCCAAGATCTGCGGCAAGGACCATGCCTTCATGCCGTCGGCGATCCGTGTGGTCAGCCGAGAGAAATATGATGAGTGGCTCGCGGAGTCGAAGAAGAAGTTCGCCGCCGCGCAAACGCCGGTGCGGCTCGCCTCTGGCGAGCAGGCCCGCTGAAACCTACGCTAGAGACATCATAAGACTTCGAGGAAAATGACGATGGCGAGTTCGACGACGGCCGGGGCGCACGATCATCCCAGGGGCTTGCGCCGCTTTCTCTTCTCAACGAACCACAAGGACATCGGCACGCTTTACCTGATCCTCGCCGTCATCGGCGGCATGGTCGGCCTGCTGATGTCGGTTGCGATCCGCGCCGAGCTGATGAACCCGGGGATCACGATCTTCCCGGGACTGGCGCAGCTCATCAACAAGGCCGATCCGTCCATGGCCCTGGACGCCGGCAAGAATCTCTACAACGTGTTCATCACCGCGCATGGCGTGCTCATGATCTTCTTCATGGTCATGCCGGCGCTGATGGGCGGCTTCGCCAACTGGTTCGTGCCGATCATGATCGGCGCTCCCGACATGGCTTTCCCGCGCCTCAACAACATCTCCTTCTGGTTCCTCGCGGTGTCGCTGATCCTGCTGGTGATGTCTATGTTCGTCGACGGCGCGCCGGGCATGATGGGCTTTGGCGGCGGCTGGGTGTTCTATCCGCCTCTGTCGTCCAACATCGGCCATCCGGGTCCGGCGATGGATTTCGTCATCCTGTCGCTGCATCTCGCCGGCGCCTCGTCGATCCTCGGCTCGATCAACTTCATCACCACGATCTTCAACATGCGCGCTCCGGGCATGACGCTGCACAAGATGCCGCTCTTCGCCTGGGCCATGCTGGTGACGGCCTTCCTGCTGGTGTTGACGCTTCCGGTTCTCGCCGGCGCGATCACCATGCTGCTGACGGACCGCAACTTCGGCACCATGTTCTATGATCCGGCCGGCGGCGGCGACCCGCTGCTGTTCCAGCATCTGTTCTGGTTCTTCGGCCATCCCGAAGTCTATGTTCTGATCCTGCCCGCCTTCGGCCTCATCAGCCACATCGTGTCGACCTTCTCCAAGAAGCCGGTCTTCGGCTACCTCGGCATGGCCTACGCCATGGTCTGCATCGGCTTCCTCGGCTGCATCGTGTGGGCGCACCACATGTATACGGTCGGTCTGTCGCTGAACGCGCAGCGTTACTTCGTCTTCGCGACCATGGTGATCGCGGTGCCGACGGGCATCAAGATCTTCTCCTGGATCGCGACGATGTGGGGCGGGTCGATCTCCTTCCGCGCGCCGATGATCTGGGCGATCGGCTTCATCTTCGTGTTCACCATGGGCGGCGTCACTGGCGTCGTGCTGGCCAATGCGAGCGCCGACCGTCAGCTGCACGAGACCTATTACGTGGTCGCGCACTTCCACTACACCATGTCGCTCGGCGCGGTGTTCGGAGTCTTTGCGGGCTTCTACTACTGGTTCCCGAAGATGACCGGCTATCTCTACAACGAGACGCTGTCGAAGATTCACTTCGCTGTGCTGTTCATCGGCATCAATCTGACGTTCTTCCCGCAGCACTTCCTCGGTCTTGCGGGCATGCCGCGCCGTTACATCGACTATCCGGACGCTTTCGCGACCTGGAACTATCTGTCGTCGATCGGCGCGTTTATCGGCGCGATCAGCATGGTGTTCTTCTTCTACACGGTCATCGAGGCCTTCCTGAAGAAGCGCGTCGCCGGCGCGAATCCCTGGGGCGCCGGCGCGACGACGCTGGAGTGGACGCTGCCTTCGCCGCCGCCGTTCCACCAGTTCGAGACGCTCCCGCGCATCACGGGCTCGGGACATCAGTAAGAAAAATCCATCGGCGCGGGCTGCGGTCCGCGCCGATGGAAAGAAAACGGGCCGCCGAAGCGCGGTCCATGCGACCAGACTGGATCCTGTTGTAAAGCAAGAGCGACCTGACAAGCGATGAGCGACGCTTCCTATCTCGACGAGGGCCGGGCTCCGCAGATACCGATCGCGGCGCCCTCGGATTTCTTTGCGCTGCTGAAGCCGCGCGTGATGTCGCTCGTCATATTCACGGCGCTCGCCGGCCTGCTCCTCGCGCCGGTTCCGCCGCATCCGCTGATCGCTTTCGCCTCGCTTCTCGCCATAGCCGTCGGCGCCGGCGCGTCGGGCGCGCTCAACATGTGGTACGACGCGGACATAGACGCGGTGATGACACGCACCGCGCGGCGTCCGATCCCCGCCGGCCGCCTCGATCCCGAGACCGCTCTCGCCTTCGGCCTCGTGCTCTCCGCTCTCTCCGTCTTCACGCTGGGTTATGTCGCCAACTGGCTGGCGGCGGGGCTGCTCGCCTTCACCATTTTCTTCTATGTCGCCGTCTACACGATGTGGCTGAAGCGCTCGACGCCGCTCAACATCGTCATCGGCGGCGCCGCGGGCGCGCTCCCGCCAATGGTTGGCTACGCAGCCGCGACGGGCGAGATCAGCCTGTCGAGCGTCGTTCTTTTCGCCATCATCTTCATCTGGACGCCGCCGCATTTCTGGTCGCTCGCCCTGCTGAAATGCGAGGATTACGGCCGCGCGGGCGTGCCAATGCTGCCGAACGTCGCCGGTCCCGACCGCACGCGCCTGGAGATTCTCGTTTACGCGCTGGTTCTCGCGCCGATTGGCGTAGCTCCCTGGCTTCTCGGCTTCGCCTCGCTCGCCTATGGCGTCGTCGCGATCGCTTGCGGGGTGGCCCTCGTCGCGCTGGCGGCCGTCGTGTTCCGGGAACGCGAAGGCGAACGCGCGCGCCGCGCCGCGCGCCGGCTGTTCTTTTTCTCGATCCTCTATCTTTTCCTTCTGTTCCTGGTTCTCGTTGTCGAGCGGGGGCTTCACCTCCTCGCGATCGCCTGATCGCGGGACACGCCAAGGGAGCGAGGAGAAATGAACGACACGACGAAAAACGAAGCGGCCGACGGCGTCGTGCTGACGCCCGAGCAACAGCGCAGCCGCCGCGCCCGCAACATCGCCATCGGCGTCACCGTGGCCCTGCTCGCAGCGCTTTTCTATGCGGTCACGCTCGTAAAACTTGGCGGCGCCGTGGCCAACCGGCAGATCTGAGTTCGCAATGAGAGAGTCCGCGCCCACCCCGACCCGCAGACCGCGCAATATCGCCGCGGCGCTCGTCGTCGGGTCCGTGGCCATGCTGGCGCTCTCCTTTGCTTCGGTTCCGCTTTACCGAGCCTTTTGCGCGGCGACGGGTTTCGGCGGCACGCCGCAGACCGCGAAGATCGCGCCGACGAAATCGGGCGAGCGCGTGCTCGCCGTGCGCTTCGACGCCAATGTCGCGCGCGAACTGCCGTGGCGTTTCGAGCCCGAGGTCGCGAAGGTTTCACTGCGCACCGGCGAGACCAAAACCGTCTATTACAAGGTGACCAATCTCTCCGACCACGAGACCACCGGTCAGGCGGCCTACAACGTCAGCCCGGATCAGGCCGGCGTCTTCTTCGTGAAGATCGCCTGCTTCTGTTTCGAGGAGCAGCGCCTCGGCCCGCAGGAAACGGCCGAATGGCCGGTGGTCTTCTATCTCGATCCCGCGCTCGAATCCGACGAGACGATGCGCCGGGTCGAAGAGATAACCCTCTCCTATTCGTTCTTCCCGACCAAGACGATCGCCAAGCCGAAGGCGAGCGAGGCGGGGTCGGAGAAGCCGAAGTCCTGAACCGAATCCGCGTCCGCGCGGACGAAGCATTTTGAACACGCCGGGGCGACCGGCGAATGACGAGGAAGAGCAAAGATGGCCGAGGGACACGCGAAACCTGATCACGACTATCATCTGGTCGATCCCAGCCCGTGGCCGATTGTCGGCGCCTTCTCCGCGCTCATCATGGCCATCGGCGCCATCATGTGGATGGCCCAGCACAAGGGCGCGCCGATCTACGGCATGAACTTCGGCGGCACGGTGTTCTTCATCGGCCTCGCGGCCGTTCTGATCGTCATGTACGCTTGGTGGAGCGACATCGTTCGCGAGGCGCAGGTCGAAGGTCATCACACGCCCGTGGTGCAGCTTCATCACCGCTACGGCATGATCCTCTTCATCCTGTCCGAGGTCATGTTCTTCGTGGCTTGGTTCTGGGCCTTCTTCAACTCCAGCATCTTCCCCGACGACGTCTGGCAGGTGACGCGCACGGAGCTGTTCCAGGGCGTGTGGCCGCCGAAGGGCGTCGAGGTGCTCAGCCCCTGGAAGCTGCCGCTGCTCAACACGGTCATCCTGCTCACCTCGGGCGCCACGCTCACCTGGGCGCATCATGGTCTGCTGCACAATGATCGCGACGTTCTCAAGAAGGGCCTGATGGCGACGATTGGCCTGGGCCTGCTGTTCACCCTGATTCAGGGCTATGAATACGCGCACGCGCCCTTCGCCTTCTCCTTCGATCCGGCGCATCCCGCGGCGACGAACTATGGCTCGACCTTCTTCATGGCGACGGGCTTCCATGGCTTCCACGTCATCGTCGGCACGATCTTCCTGATCGTCTGCCTAATTCGCGCGCTGAGGGGCCATTTCACGGCGACCCAGCATCTCGGCTTCGAATTCGCCGCCTGGTACTGGCACTTCGTCGACGTAGTCTGGCTGTTCCTGTTCTGCTGCATATATGTGTGGGGCAACTGGGGCGGCACGATGGAGTAAGACGCGCGGCGCGCGGCCATCGCGCGCCGGCCTTTCTCGGAATATCGACGGTCACGGCGCCGCCGTGGCCGTTTTCTTTGGAGCGCACAATCCATGTCCGAAGAGCATGTCTATCCTCCGGCGTCGGTCTATATCGACGGCCTGCTCGGCAGATGCCCCCGCTGCAGCAAGGGCAAGATGCTCGAGGGGCTCCTCTCCGTAGCGCCCAAATGCGACAATTGCGGTCTGGACTTCTCCTTCGCTGATACGGGCGACGGTCCGGCGATATTCGTGATGACCATTGCAGGCTTCATCATCGTCGGCCTGGCCTGGTATATCGAAGTCGTCTACCAGCCGGCCTACTGGATCCATGCGGCGATCTTCCTCCCGCTGTCCGCCATTGTCTGCATCGGCCTGCTGAGGCCGGCCAAGGGGCTGCTGATCGCCCTGCAATATTTCAACAAGGCCGAAGAAGGCCAGCGCGAGTCATGATGCGCGGCGCGCGAGCGCTGCTGTGGCCCGCTGTCGCCGCCGCGCTCGCCTTTGCCCTCCTCGTCGGTCTCGGGACGTGGCAACTGCGCCGCCTCGGCGAGAAAGAGGCGCTCATCCAGCGCGTCGAAGCGCGGGCGACGGGTGCGGCTGCCGATCTCCCCCCGCGCGCGGCGTGGGCCACGCTCAAGCCGCAGGATTACGATTTCAGCCATGTGCGCGTGAGCGGCCGCTACCGCGGCGGCCGCGATGCGCTGATCTTCACGAAGCCGCCCGAGGGTTTTGGTCGCGAGCCGGGTTATCTCGTGCTGACGCCCTTCGCCCCCGTTTCGGGCGGGGTCGTTCTGGTCGAGCGCGGCTTCATCCCCGCGTCAAAAGCCGCCGATCTCGCGAGCCGCGCGCCCCCCGAAGGAGAGACGACAATCGTCGGTCTCCTGCATGCGCCCCAGACGCGGAACCTCTTCACGCCCGCCGACGAACCCGCGCGTTTCATCTGGTATACGCGCGACCCGGCGGCGATGTCGGCTGCGCTCAACCTGGGGGAAGCGGCGCCTTTTACCATTGCTCTGGAGACGCAGGAGGAGCCGGGAGAATTTCCACGGCCGGTCCCCGCCGCGCCGGAGATCGTCAATAATCACTTTTCCTACGCCGTCACCTGGTTTTCGCTGGCTTTCGCGCTCGTCGTGATCTTTGCGCTTTATGCGCGCGGTCGCCTCGGGCGCGGCGCTCTTTGAGCCAGCCCTTGCGGCGCGGGCGAATATGTTATGAAAAGACGCGTTGAATCGTGTCGCTGGCGGCGCGTTCCTCTCACACGGACATGACGTTGCGCTATCTCTCGACGCGCGGGGAAGCCGCGCAGCTTCCTTTCGCCGACGTTCTGCTCGCCGGCCTCGCGGCCGATGGCGGACTCTACACGCCGCTCGCCTATCCGCATGTCGCGCCGAGCGACATCGCGGCGCTCGCGGGCGTCCCTTACGCCGAGGCTGCGGCGCGTCTCATCGGTCCTTATGTGAACGAGACTTTTCCGCCCGAGTTGCTGCGCGCGGAGACCGAGGCGGCCTATGCGACCTTCCGGCACCGCGCAATCGCGCCGCTGTCGCAGATCGCCGACAATCTCTTCGTGCTCGAACTGTTCCATGGTCCGACGCTCGCGTTCAAGGATCTGGCGATGCAGCTTCTGGGCCGCATGATGAATCATGTGCTCGAGAAGCGGAACCTGCGGGCGACCATCGTCGGCGCCACCTCCGGCGATACGGGCGCGGCGGCGATCGAGGCCTTTCGGGGCCTGCCGCGCGTGGATGTCTTCATCCTCTATCCGCATGGCCGCGTGTCGGACGTGCAACGCAGGCAGATGACGACCGTCGCCGACGACAATATCCACACGATCGCGCTGGAAGGCACATTCGACGACGCGCAGAACATCCTCAAGCGCCTTTTTTGTAACGCGCCCTTCCGCGAGCGCGTGGGGCTCGCGGGCGTCAATTCGATCAACTGGGCGCGCGTCGTCGCGCAGATGGTCTATTATTTCACGAGCGGCGTCGCGCTGGGCGCGCCGCACCGGCATGTTTCCTTCGCCGTGCCGACCGGCAATTTCGGGGACGTGCTCGCCGGCTACATCGCCAAACATATGGGCCTGCCGGTCGAGCGGCTGATCGTCGCGACCAACGCCAACGACATTCTGGCGCGCGCGATAACGACAGGCCGCTACGAGCCGCGCGGCGTCACGCCGACGCAGTCGCCGTCGATGGACATTCAGGTTTCGTCGAATTTCGAGCGCCTTCTGTTCGACGCCTGCGGCCGCGATCCAGCGGCGATTCGCGCGGCTTTCGCCTCGCTGGAACAGTCCGGGGGCTTCGACATCTCCGCCGGCCCGCTTGCCGCGATCCGCGCGGAGTTCGACGCGCAGTCGGTCGATGAGGCGGAGACCACCGAGGAGATCGCGCGCACCTGGCGCGAGGCCGGTTATGTGCTCGACCCCCACACGGCGACGGGCGTGCGCGCCGCGCGGGCGCGCCTCAGGGTCGACCCCTCGACGCCTGTGGTGGCGCTCTCCACCGCGCATCCGGCGAAATTCCCCGACGCGATCGAGCGCGCGATCGGCCAGCGGCCGCGCCTTCCGGACGCGGTCGCCGCGCGTCTCGACGGCCGGGAGCGTTTCACCGTCCTCGAAAACGACGAAGCGCGCGTCGCCGATTTCATCGCGGAACGCGCCCGCGCGGCGCAGGTCTGAGGCGAAGATCCGAGATGGCACTGTTCGGAATCATGGGACGCCGCGACATGCCCATTCGGGGCGAGGGCGTCTTTCTGCGGCCCGCGGAGATGCGCGATTTCGCCGAATGGTCGTCGCTGCGTGAGCGAAGCCGCGCCTTTCTCACGCCGTGGGAGCCCATCTGGCCGGCGGACGATCTCACCCGCGCGAGCTTCCGCTATCGCGTGCGTCGGCACGCCGAGGAAATGGCGCGCGACGAAGCCTATTCCTTCTTCATCTACCGTGAGGATGACGAAGTGTTGGTCGGCGGTCTGTCGTTCGGATATGTGCGGCGCGGCGTCTCGCAATCGGCGACGCTCGGCTACTGGATGGGCGAGCCTTACGCCGGCAAGGGTTACATGACCCGCGCCGTGCGCGCCGCCTGCGCTTACGCTTTCCAGAAGCAGGGGCTGCATCGCATAGAGGCCGCCTGCCTGCCGAGTAATGAACCTTCCAGGAGGCTGCTGGAGCGCGTCGGCTTCCGCCATGAAGGTTATGCGCGCTCCTATCTCAACATCAACGGCCAGTGGCGCGACCATCTGCTCTTCGCGCTGCTGGAGACGGACCCGACGCCGCCGGGCAAACCTGCGCCCTGCGACTCTCGTGTGGGTGAAACACGTTGACCATGCCAAAAGGTAAAGGCTGAGCTTCCGCTGGTTTTCAAGTAAATGAAAATCACGGGCGCCGCTCCGCGTCGCCGCGCGCGACGGAGGGCGCAGGATTGACCGTGACCATTGGCGATGTCGAAACGAGTCTCATCGGCGGGGCGCGCGTCGCGCGACTGAATCTCGAACAGACCGCGCGGCTCATGCTCGATCTGGCGCGGCGTCCGGCGCGGGCGGAGGGGCCTTACTATCTCACCTCCGTCAATGGCGAAGTGCTGGCGCGCCGCGCCTTCGATCCCGAATTCACCAAGCTGATCGATTCCGCCGATCTCATCAACGCCGATGGACAGCCGCTCGTTGCGGCTTCACGCCTGCTCTCGAAGCAGCCGCTGCCGGAGCGCGTGGCGACAACCGATCTTTATCCGATCGTCGCGCGCATGGCGCAGGATGCGGGAGCGAGCTTCTATCTGCTCGGCGCGAGCGAGGAGGTGAATCGCGCGACCTGTGAGGCGACGAAGCGCATCGCGCCGCGCGTGAACATCGTCGGGCGCTCGCATGGATTCCTGAAAGGCGCGGAGCTGGAAGCGAAGCTCGACGAAATCAACGCGCTGGCGCCGGACATTTTGTGGCTCGCCATGGGCGTGCCGCTGGAACAGCAATTCGTGCGCGACCATGCGCATCGCCTGCCGAATGTGAAGATGATCAAGACGTCGGGCGGGCTTTTCGATTTCGTCTCCGGCGTCAAGAAACGCGCGCCGCAATGGATGCAGGACGCCGGGCTCGAATGGGCGTTTCGTCTGGGACTGGAGCCGCGGCGGCTCCTGAAGCGTTACCTGACGACGAACCCCGTGGCGGCCTATCTGCTGCTGACCCGGACGCGGTGACGCCCGCCGCCAGGCGCATGGATCACGACAGCGCCGTTGAAAAAGTAAAGCTCAAGTATTCGATCTCCATCACGTCAGCAAAATATGACGCTTGACGTCCTGCGAGAGCAGGAACATCATAATTATGCGGCTTTAAAGAAAGCTCGCAAAATGATTTGCGAGCCAATTCAATATTTCTTTTCTGTTCAAGGAGATTGAGATGACTCGTCGTCCCGCGCCGCCCTCCCGTCCGACCCCCGCCCCGCCAGCTTCTCCGCGCCTCGGCATGGTGATGCGCTTCACGCCCGGAGCGGCCGCGGCAGGCGTCCGGCAGCTCGAGTCCGAGGGATTTCAGGTCGCCTCGTCCCGGGACTTCCGCGCCGCGGCCGCCGTGCCGAACGACTTCGGCGGCGCCGACGTTCAATATTTCGAGCGCTTCGGCATCGCGATCGTCCGCCGAGACGGCGAGCGGCTCAAGCCGATGCTGGAAAAGGCGAGGGAGCAGAAGGTCGTCAGCAATATCCGGCCGGAGCACAGCTATCGCGCCCTGGGCGCAGCCTCGGACAGATCGGGCCGGCCGAGCCACGCCTCGCTGAGCGACGCCGGCGGTTTCGACCGCGATTATCTGAGGGGATATCGCGACGGCGTCAACGAATTGATCGACCGTCTGCTCGGCGAGACCGCCATCGAAGGCAAAAGGGCCGCCGAGCGTTTCGACGAGAGCAGCGTCACCTGGGGTCTTCAGGCTGTCAAGGCGCCGCTTTCCAGCCTCACCGGCGCCGGGATCAAGATTGCGGTGCTGGATACCGGTTTCGACGAAACCCACCCGGATTTTCTGGGGCGAGCGGTCACAAAGAAGCTTTTCGCCAGCCAGAGTTCGCCCAACGACGTTCATGGGCATGGCACGCATTGCATCGGAACCGCTTGCGGACCGCTCAGGCCCGAAAGGGCGCCGCGCTACGGCGTCGCCTATGAAGCCGAGATCTATGCGGGCAAGGTGCTGGGCGACGACGGCTTCGGCACCGACCGGTCCATCATCGCCGGAATGGATTGGGCGGTGGAGCAAGGGTGCCAGATCATTTCGATGTCGCTCGGCGCGGCGACGCGGGTCGGCGACCAGCCGAACGCCGATTATGAGCAGATCGGGCAGGTCTGTCTGGACTCTGGCGTGCTGGTGGTCGCCGCCGCGGGCAATGAAAGCGAGCGCCCCCGGCGCATCGCGCCTGTTGGCTCGCCCGCGAACGCCTCTACAATAATGGCGGTGGCCGCCGTGGACCAGAATTTCAACCCGGCGTCCTTCTCCTGCGGCGGCGTCAATCCGGGGCAGGACGTGGACATCGCGGCTCCGGGCGTCGGGATTCTTTCCTCTCTGCCCGGCGGCGGCTATGATCGCTGGGACGGCACCAGCATGGCGACGCCGCATGTGGCCGGCGTCGCGGCGCTGATCGCCCAGTCCGATGCGACATTTCGCGGCTGGGCGCTATGGGCGCGCGTGCTGCAACTCACGCGGCGGCTCAACGTCCCGGCTCGTGACGTGGGCAAGGGCCTGTTGCAAGCGCCGCAGCCATGAGGCGGCGCCGGGAGACGACAAGAAATGGAACGTGGCGCGTCGGGAAACGTCGATGTGACAATCCGCATCGACAAGGCGCAGGCCCAGAGGATCGAGGAGATCGTCCAAGCCCTGCAAAAACTTGGACTCGATCACATCGAGCGGCATCTGCGTTTCATGATCGTGAACGGACGCGTGCGCGCCGATCTGCTCGACGCGCTGCGGCGCGTGGAAGGCGTCGCCTCCGTGCGTGAAGATCAGATCTACAAGGCCCAATAAGTCGAAACGCTGTTTCGCGATTCCCGAGCGGCCGGCGATGAGCCGACGCGCCTGCAAAGAAGGGCGCGCGGCGCTTGTCAGCGTCCGTCGAGCCGCCCCGCCAGTCTTGCCCACAGCGCATTGTCGGCGCGGAACACATAATCCAGCCGGGCGCTCGTCACGCTCTTTGCGCCTTGCCCGATCAGCCAGTCGGCGAGGCCCGCGACTTTCTTCGCCGGGCAGGTAAAGGTCGCCGTGTCTCCGACGCTCTCGCGCAGGGCGGCGTCGAATTTCGTTTCGGCCTTGCGGATGATCTTGTCGGTGAGGTCGGGCAGCGTCGCCCGCACCTCGCGCGTCATGCGCGCTTCCTCTTCCGCCGCGATGCGCGAGAGGATGACGCGCGCGGCTTCGCGCGCGGTCTCGCCCCAGGGCGCGGTCAGCGAGGCGACGAGATTGGCCTGCGAGCGCAGGATCACGCCGTCGTCGAGAACCTTGAGCGCATTCGCGGCGAGGGTCGCCCCGGTCGTGGTGATGTCGACGATGAGGTCGGCCGAGCCGGCGGCGGGCGCGCCCTCGGTCGCGCCGGAGCTTTCGACGATGCGATAGTCGCTCACGTCATGCTGTGCGAAAAAGCGCCGCGTCGTGTTCACATATTTGGTGGCGACGCGCAGGCCGCGCCCGTGCCGGGCGCGGAAGCCGGCCGCGACATCGGCGAGATCGGCCATGCCGCGCACGTCGATCCACGCCTGCGGCGCGGCGACAACGACATTGGCGTGACCGAAGCCGAGCGGCGCGAGCAATTCGACCTTGTTTTCGGGATCGGCGATCTCCTCGCGCATCAGGTCTTCGCCGGTCACGCCGAAATGAACCTCGCCGCGCGCGAGGCGGCCGGTGATTTCGGAGGCGGAAAGGAAGGCGACCTCGACGCTGTCCATGCCGGCGATCGAGCCGCGATAATCGCGCGCGCCGCGTCCCTGCGTGAGCTCCAGCCCTGCGCGGCCGAAGAAGGCGCTGGCGTTTTCCTGCAGGCGGCCCTTGGAGGGCGAGGCGACGATGAGTTTTGTCATGCCGCGTCTCCCGCCAGACGGTCGATCCAGATCGCCGCGCCCACGGCCGGAATGTCGGCCCCGGCGCCGAGCGTTTTCAGCAGGCGATCATAGCGGCCCCCGCCGATCACCGGCTCGCCGCCCGCCGCATGGCGCGCCTCGAAGACGAAGCCGGAATAATAGTCGAGATGGCGCGCGAAACTCGCCGAAAAGACCATGTCGTCGAGACCCAGTCCGCGCGCGGCGATGAAGCCCGAGCGCGTGTCGAATGAATCGAGCGCTGCGCCGAGATCGAGATTCGCGTCGTCGGCAAGGCGGCGCAGGGCCGTCGAGGCGGCGTCCGGCGCGCCCTCTATGGCGAAAAAGGCTTCGGCCAGGGCGCGTTTCTCCGCCGGGACGCCCGCGCCCTCGGCGAGCATCGCCTGCTCGAGAAAGCGCTCGGCGATCTCCGCCGCGCTGCGTCCTCCGACCGCCGTGATCCCGGCGATGGAGAGCAGGTCCTCGACGAGGCGGCGGGCGTCGGCGGGATCGACCTTGGTCAGCGCAGCGAGGACGCCGCGCTGATCGGCTGCGGCGCCGTTGCGCTGCGGGGGCGCGAAGATTTCGGCCGGCGACTGGCCGCGGGCGTGGCCGGCTTCGATGCGCCGCCGCCAGACGGAAGGCAGGTCCAGACGATCCAGAAAGGCGGCGACGAGCCCCGCGTCGCCGATATGCACGGCGAGAGGGCCTGCGCCGCCAGCCTTGGCGGCTTCGAGCGCCGCCCCCATGATCTCGGCGTCAGCCGCCTCGCGGTCGTCGCGGCCGAAGCTTTCTATGCCCGCCTGTAGGAATTCGCCGTCGCCGGCGGCGCCATGTTCGGGTGCGCGAAAGATCGAGCCGCCGTAGGCGTAGGCGGCGACTTTTCCGGCCGCGCCGGAGGCGAGATAATCGAGGCAGACGGGAATGGTGTATTCCGGGCGCAGGCAGAATTCCGCGCCCGAGGCGTCGCTCGTGAGATAGAGCCGCCCGCGGAAATCCTCGCCCGAACGGTCGAGGAAGACGCCCGCCGGCTGAAGGAGCTTCGGCTCGCGGCGCGAGAATCCCTCGTGTTCGAAATGCCCGAGAATCGCGGCAAGGATCCCGGACTGCCGCCCGGCGGCTGTGGCTTTCGCGTCTTTCACGCGCATTTTCCCTTTCGATTTCGCGCATTCTTTAGCAAGCGCGTCGCTGCGGCGCACCCGCTTTCCGGCGGAAAGGTGAATTGCAGCGCAAAAAACTTCCGAGAGCCGGGGATACGGCCGCCGCGGCGCTCACTTCTCCGGGATGAGATTCAATATTTCCGCGAGCGGCTGGGCGCTGGTCGCGTCCGGCGGTTCGAACGGCTTCTCGACCGAGGCGACCAGCGAGAGCGAGATCACCGCCGCTCCGGCGAAGATCGCCTGCGCCATCAATTGCGGGCGCGGGCGCTCGAGGTGGGTCGCGGCGAGGCTGATCTGCGTCAGAAATGCGAGCAGGAAAACCGCCGCCCATTTCCGGTCGTCCGGAAAAGCGTTGGCGATCGAAAGCCGTTGTTCGCGCGCGGAATTGAGGCCCAGCGCGGTTTCGGTGAGCGCGCGCTCGAAACGCCGGTCAGTTGAGGTTCTGGCGACGACGCGCGTGAGATGGTCGAGCGCGGCTTGCGCCTCCGGCGCGCCCTCGCCGTCCTCCATGGTCTTCCATTCGAGGCCGACGACGGCCTCGACATATTCGCGGATCGCGGCGCGAAGCGTCTCGTCGACGCTTCCATTCACCTCGCTGAGCGCGCGAAGGGTCAGCAAATACTCATGTTCCTTGTTGATGGCGCGGCGCGCCTGCCGGTTGCTCTCCCAGATGTCCTGCGAAAGAAAGGTCACCATCAGCGCGAAGAGCGTTCCGGCGATGTTGACGAAGGGCGGGACGACGCCCCGCGCGCCCTGCAGGACGGGCGCGAGCGGCGAAGCGAAGCTGAGCCAGGCGAGGAAGGCTGCGAAAGCGACGAAGGCCAGCACCAGCGTCACTTCCATCATGGGCAGGGTTTGCGACAGCCAGTAGGACAGCAAGAGCGCCTCCGCGCATGAAAAACAGCGACGGCTTCGTATCGCCGCCGGGGAGCAGGGGGAAGGGGCGAAAGGCCAGTTTTCGCTGAAAAACGGAAAATCCGCAGCCGCCGCAATGCGCGCCGAGGCCCCCCTTGCGTCCGGGCGCGTCCTCTGCCACATAAGGGCCGGGAGGTTGGCGTTGGACGTTTCACTCGCCAACCGGGTCAGGTCCGGAAGGAAGCAGCCCTAACGAGCTTGAGCGGGTCTTCGTCCAGCCTCCTACCTTTCCGACAGGCGCGCTGCGCAGGGCCTTGCTGCTTCTGCCCTCGCGCCTTTCGTCTTTCTAGCGCGGAACGAAGATGGACCACGAGCACGACCAGCCGTCGCTCGAGCCGGACAATGGCCCCTCGCTCTTTGGCGCCGCCGCCGAGCCCGCCGCCGCTTATCGCGTCCTGGCGCGCAAATATCGTCCCACGACCTTTGCGGACCTCATCGGCCAGGAGCCGATGGTGCGCACGCTGGAGAACGCCTTTGACCTCGGCCGCATCCATCAGGCCTATCTGCTGACCGGCGTGCGCGGCGTCGGCAAGACGACGACCGCGCGCATTCTCGCCCGCGCCTTCAATTATGAACTGCCGGCGAAAGACGGCCGCCCCGCGATCGACAAGCCGACGATCCACATGGACGAACTCGGCGTCCATTGTCAGGCGATCATCGACTCGCGTCATGTCGACGTGCTGGAGATGGACGCCGCCTCCCACACCGGCATCGACGACGTTCGCGAGATCATCGACAACGCACGCTATCGCCCGGTGATGGCGCGGACCAAGGTCTACATCATCGACGAAGTGCACATGCTCTCCAAGGCCGCCTTCAACGGCCTGCTGAAGACGCTCGAGGAGCCGCCGGAGCATGTGAAGTTCATCTTCGCGACGACCGAAATCGACAAGGTGCCGGTGACGGTGCGCTCGCGTTGCCAGCGCTTCGACCTGCGCCGCATCGACGCCGGTCTGCTCGCCAGCCATTTGCGCGGAATTTGCGAGAAGGAAAATGTGGCGATCGAGCCAGACGCTCTCGCCATGATCGCCCGCGCGGCGGAGGGCTCCGCGCGCGACGCGCTCTCCCTTCTCGATCAGGCGATCGCCTATGGCTCGGCGCACGCCGCCGGCGGCGCGATTGCGGCGGATGATCTGCGCCTCATGCTCGGCGTCGCCGACAAGGCGCGGGTGATCGATCTCTTCGAGACCGTGATGGCCGGCGACGTCGGCCGGGCCATCGCGCTGCTGGAAGACCAGTACAACGGCGGCGCCGATCCGGCGCAGGTTTTGCTGGAGCTTGCCGAGTTCACCCATCTCGCGACGCGGCTGAAGCTCGCGCCCGAAACGGCGCAATCCGCCGCGCTGACGCCGGAGGAAAAACGCCGCGGCTCGGACGCGGCCGAGCGGCTTTCCGTTCCCGCGCTGACGCGCGCGTGGCAGATACTGATGAAGGGCGTCGACGAATTGCGCGGCTCGCAGCGTCCCCTGCAGGCCGCCGACATGGTGCTGGTGCGGCTCGCTTACGCCGCCGACATGCCGACGCCGGGCGAGTTGCTGAAACAGTTGGGACATGGCGCCGGCGGCGCCGCGCCTGCCTCCCCCGCGCCGGGCGGCTCCCCGTCACGCGGCGCGCCCGTCGCGATCGCCGGCGGCGCGCCGGCTCTGCGCAGCCAAAGCGCGGCTCGTCCCGTCGCCGCGCCCGCTTCCCCGGCGCCGGAGCAGCAGGGCGTCGCCATCGCGAGCTTTGATGCGTTGGTCGCGCTCGCCGAGGAGAAACGCGACATCCGCTTGAAGCTCGCGCTCGAATCGGATGTGCGGCTCGTGCGCTTCGAACACGGCCGCATCGAATTCGAGCTCGCCCCCGGCGGCTCGCGCGATCTCGCCTCGGCGCTCATGCAAAAGTTGCAGGCGTGGACGAATGAGCGCTGGATGGTGTCGATCGTCGCTGCGGGCGGCGCGCCGACGATCAAGGAACGCCGCGACGCGCAGGAGCGCGAGCGCCGCTCGGGGCTCGAGGCCGATCCGGTCGTCGCGGGCGTTCTTGCGCGCTTCCCCGGAGCGCAGATCGTCGCGGTGCGCAGCAAGGACGAGGGCGCCGGCGCTTCCGAGGCGCCGGACGTGCAATATGACGATATGTCTCCCGATGAAGACTAACGGAGAGAGCAGATGATGGATTTCATGGGCCTGATGAAACAGGCGCAGCAGATGCAGGCCAAAATGGCCGAGGCGCAGCTCGAACTCGAACAGACCGAGGTCGAGGGCGAGGCCGGCGGCGGGCTGGTGAAAGTGCGGCTCACTGCCAAGGGCGCGATGAAATCAATCTCCATCGACCCGAGCCTCGTGAAGCCCGAGGAGAAGGAAATCCTCGAGGACCTCATCGTCACCGCGCATATGCAGGCGCGCGCCAGGGCCGACGAAGTCATGGCGGAAAAGATGAAGGCGATGACGGGCGGGCTGCAGTTGCCGCCGGGCTTCAAGCTGCCGTTCTGAGTTCCTTCAATGGCGGAACGCGTCGCAGGCCCCGAAATCGAACGGCTGGTGCAGCTCCTTGCGCGACTGCCGGGGCTCGGCCCGCGTTCGGCGCGCCGCGCGGCGCTGCATCTCATCCGCAAGCGGGAGGAATTGCTCGCGCCGCTTTCCGACGCCATGCGCGTCGCGCAGGAACGCATCGTTTCCTGCTCCGTCTGCGGCAACATCGATACGAGCGATCCCTGCACCATCTGCCGGGACGCGCGGCGCGATCCGTCGATCCTCGTCGTCGTGGAGACTGTCGCCGATCTCTGGGCGCTGGAGCGGGCGGGACTGCTCAACGCCCGTTATCATGTGCTCGGCGGCGTGCTGTCGCCGCTCGACGGCGTCGGGCCGGACGATCTGACGATCGCAAGCCTCATCGAGCGTGTTCGCGCCGGAGAAATCCGCGAGATCGTGCTGGCCGTCAACGCCACCGTCGATGGCCAAACGACCGCGCATTACATTGCCGATCTCCTGTCCCCCTTCGGCGTGAAGGTGACGCGGCTCGCTCATGGCGTGCCGGTGGGCGGCGAACTCGATTACCTGGACGAAGGCACGCTCGCCGCGGCGCTGGAGCGGCGGACGAGTTTTTAGGCCTGTAAAAGAAATGGCCGGGTCCGCCCCGGCCATTCGTCGTCCAGTTATTCCCGATGTCGGGCGAGACCCGTCACTTCGGGGCGGGCGTATGCGCCGCGATGATCTTGTCGAAATCGGCGACGCTTATCTCGCCGGTGTATTTGTCTCCGTTGACGAAGAAGGTCGGAGTCGAATTAACGCCGAATTTCTCGGAGCCGCGTTCGCGCACCTTGTTCACCTTCTCATAGAGCGCCTGATCTTTCAGGATCGCCTCGAATTTCTCCTGGCCCAGGCCCGCCTGCTTCAGCACATTCGCGAGGCCGTCGAGCGGCTTGTCGGTGAATGCCCAGTTCTTCTGCTGCGAGAACAGCAGGTCGACAGCGGCGTCGCGCTTGTCGCCGAGTTCGCGCGCGAGCATGAAGGCGGCCGTCGCCAGCGGATCGAGCGGAAACTCGCGCAGGATGAATTTCACCTTGCCCGTGTCGATATAGTTCTTCTTCAGCGCCGGATAGACTTCGTGATGGAAGGCGGCGCAGTGGCTGCAGGTCATCGAGGCGTATTCGACGATCGTGACAGGCGCGTCGGCTCCGCCCTCGACCACGTCGGGCAGGGCGTTCGGCCCCATCAGCTCCTCCATCGAGACCTTGCCGGACGAGGATTTTTCGGCAAGCGCAGGCGTGGCGGCGAAGGCCAGAGCCCCGGCGGCGAGGGAAAGCAGGCTGCGGCGGGAAAGCGTAAAGAACGGAAAAGACATGAGAGGCCCGTGGCTGAATCGTGTGGACAGACCATAATCTGTCCGCAGATTGTGGCAATTCAAAATTGGCCGCAGCGGCGAACAGGCGTCGAAATCGTCGCCCGGCGCAAGACGGATGTCGACATTTTGGTCAAATACATCAACGGGCTGCGCTGCGCTCATGTCCCGCTGGCGAAGGCGCGAAACGAAACGGGATCGGCCATCGAATATTTGACGAACCCCGAAATTCGGCGCCCATATTGGCGCTCTGGCGCCTTCGAGATCGCCGTCCCGCGTCGTTCTTGAAAACTCCCATCGCGTTTTTCGTACGGCCAAGAGGCATCGACATGCTCACGCGGCGCGCGCTTCTGTTGAACACGGTCGCCATGGCGGCGACGCCCGCTATTGCCAAGGCGGCGGCGACGCCCACCGTCCTGAAATTGCAGCGCCGCATCATCGACGTGAATGGCCGAGCTGCTTCCGTTTACGGCATTCGACAGGCGAGCGGCGTTTCCGGATTGTCGACGAAGGTTGGCGCGTCATTTCGCGTGCGCGTGGAAAATGAACTGGGCGAGCCGAGCCTCATTCACTGGCACGGGCTCACGCCGCCGTGGCGACAGGATGGCGTGCCCGAGGTGACGGGTCCGGTCATCGCGCCGGGCGACGCGGCGGATTATGATTTTCCGCTGACGTTCGGCGGCACATACTGGATGCATTCGCATGTCGGATTTCAGGAGCAGTCGCTCATGACGGCGCCCCTGATCATCCATGACGGCGCGACGCATGAGGACCTGCAGGAGGTCGTCGTCATGCTCGCCGATTTCAGCTTCAGGCCCGCCGAGGAGATTTATGCGTCTCTCATTGGGCAAAAGCGAAGAGCCGCCTCCGCTGACATGCCTGCGAGCCACGGGATGCATATGGGCAAGGCGATGGCCGGGCCGATGACGACGCCAACGGCCAGGCCCGATCTGAACGACGTCACATACGACGCCTTTCTCGCCAATGACCGCACGCTGGCTGATCCTGAGGTCATCCGGATCGACGCCGGCGGGCGTGTGCTTTTACGCATCATCAACGGCGCATCGATGAGCGCCTTCCATGTCGATCTCGGCGAGATCGAGGGAAAGCTCGTCGCGGTGGACGGACAGAAGGTTCTTCCCATCGCCGGGCGGCGCTTTCCGATCGCATCCGCGCAGCGGTTCGACATTCTGCTGGAGACGCCGAAGCAGGCGAAGGCGCTCCCGGTTCTGTTCGTTCTGGAAGGCGAAAGACGGCGGACCGGCGTTATCCTCGCGCCGGCCGGGGCGACGATCGAGCGCGTTCCGGAACTCGCGGCGGAAGCGTCGACGGCGCTGAACCTCGATCTCGAATCGCAGCTGCGCGCCATCGCGCCGCTCGATCAGCGGAAGGCGGATCGCGTCTATTCCATAGATCTGACCGGCGATATGGCGAGCTATGTCTGGTCGCTGAATAATGTCGTGTGGAGCGCCTCGACGCCGCCGCTGCCGCTGGCTCTCGGAGAGCGCGTCGAAATCGCGCTGACGAACCGGACGATGATGTCTCATCCGATGCATTTGCATGGCCATCAGTTTCAGGTCGTGGAGATCGACGGCGCGCGCTTCCCGGGCGCCATGCGCGACACGGTGCTGGTTCCGCCGGGAAAACGCGTCGTCATGGCTTTCGACGCCAATAATCCCGGCCGCTGGGCCTTCCATTGTCATTTGCTGTATCACATGCACGCGGGAATGTTCGCGACGTTCGCCTATTCGTGACGTCGCATAAGGCGCCCCAGCGGCGCCGTTCGTTTCGCTTGGCCGCCATGCTTTCGGGGAAACGGTGCGATGATGAAAAGGCGATCCGTGTTACAGGCAATGGGCGGCGCAACGATCGGCGCAGCCTTCGATGGTTTCGCGTTTCCGCTGGGCGCGCGCGCGGAGGGGAGCGTGACGCTGCCTTTCGCAAATGGCGAACGACCGCTCGTCCGTTATCCCGGCAAACGGCCGCTGATACAGCTGACCGCTCGCCCGCCGCAACTCGAAACGCCTTTCAGCGTTTTCGATGAAGGAGCGATCACGCCCAATGACGCCTTCTTCGTGCGTTATCACCTCGCCGATATTCCGTTGTCGATCGATCCCGCGACGTATCGGATCGAATTGAAAGGCAAGGTCGACCGTCCCCTGTCGCTGTCACTGGAAGATCTGAAGACAGGCTTCGAGCCAATCGAGATCGTCGCCGTGAACCAGTGTTCCGGCAACAGCCGCGGTTTTGTCGAACCCCGCGTCGCGGGCGGGCAACTGGCGAATGGCGCGATGGGCAATGCGCGATGGCGCGGCGTATCGCTGAAGTCCGTGCTCGACAAGGCGGGCGTTCAGGCCGGCGCGCGTCAGGTCGTTTTCAACGGGCTCGACCGACCCGTGCTGCCGGAAACGCCCGACTTCGAAAAGGCGCTGGACATCGATCACGCTCGCGACGGCGAGGTGATGATCGCCTATGCGATGAATGGCGAAGACCTGCCATGGCTCAACGGCTTTCCGGCGCGCCTCGTCGTTCCCGGCTATTACGGCACCTATTGGGTAAAGCATCTCAGCGAGATCACAGTCATCGACAACGTCTTCGACGGTTTCTGGGTCAAGAACGCCTATCGGATTCCCGACAACGCCTGCGCCTGCACGGAACCGGGTCAGACGGCAACGGCGACGACGCCGATCAGGCGTCTCGACGTTCGGTCATTCATAACGAATCTCGCCGATGGCGCGAAAGTGAAGGCCGGGGCCGAAACTCTCGTAAAAGGCGTCGCATTCGATGGCGGCTATGGCGTCACGGAAGTTCTGCTGTCGAGCGATGGCGGTCGGAACTGGCGCGCGACAAGTTTCGGCCCCGACCTTGGGCGCTACTCGTTTCGCGAATGGCGCGCAACGACGCGACTTGCGAGGGGCGAGCATCATCTGCGCGTGTGCGCCATCAACAGAATCGGGCAATCGCAGCCGATGGCGCCATTGTGGAACCCCGCCGGCTATATGCGCAACGTCGTGGAGACGGTGCGCGTCGCGGCGCACTGACCGGAGGGCGCGATCATGCGAAAACTCAACCGGACGCAAGCCGTCGTCGCGGCGTCAATGCTGTTCGTGACCGCTGGCGCGGCAAAGCCCCTGACTTATGCGCTGCCCGAAGAAACCTCTGTCTTTCGTCCGGGACCGGGGAGCGACGTTGCGCAAAACAATTGTCTCGCCTGTCACTCAGCCGACTATGTAAACACGCAGCCGCCCCATCGCGGCGCTGCTTTCTGGGAGGCCGAAGTCAGGAAGATGATCAAGGCCTATCACGCTTCGATCTCCGAGGCCGATGCGAAGACGATCATCGATTATCTCGCGCGAACCTATTGAGCGCTTTAATAGGCGGCGCAGGGGGCGGAGCCGCCGCCACTATCACCTGACCGCGGCGCAGGAGCCCTTCGGGTCCTGAAGCAGCGCCTTCAACCCCTTGGTGAGATAACTTTCCGTGAATCCATCGGCTTTCGGATCGCGGATCGTAACCTTGCGGGAGGCTGCAATCGCGTCGACCAGATTGGAGGAAACTTTCGCTCTGGAGCCGGAAGTTCCCACGACCTCCATGATCTTTGGATCATGATCTGAAAAGCGCACGTCGAATGTCTTGCCGCCGGCCGACAGCTGCACATCTTCGGTGAATGCGCCGGAGGCGCTGCGAATGCTGATCAGTTCGAACGCGCCGGACGCGCAGCCCAGTCCGAGACATATGAGCTGTTCGGGATAGTCCTTGCATACGACAAGCTCCACGCCGATCTTTTGCAGGTCGGGCTGCGCCTTGTCCCATTGTTCCTTCGCCCGGGCTTCAGGCGCCGCGCCGATCGCAATGCAAATTACGAAGGCGCACGTCACTATCGCAATTCGTTTCATGATCCCGCCCTGCACGCGTTCATTTTCCGGCTTTCATATTGTCCATGAATGGATTGCTCCGCAAGTTCGCATACCTTTCGTCGAGCCGCTGTAACGGCCGGCGTTGAGCAGGAAACGCCGCGACACTTCATCGCAGTGCGCGCCATCCATTCGAGGACGATATTTAGCTTGGCGGTTTCAGGGGTGAGCGTTCGGCGATCCCTTTTTTGCGAAGCCGCTTGCCCTGCGCCGCTTCGATGCTGGAGGATGATGTCGTGAATGCGCCAAAGGCGCCGAAACGTATCGGCGCGAGCGTCTCTTTTGTTTTCGTCGCCGTGTTCGCGTCCCAGCTCGCCCATGCGCAGGCGATCTCGCCGCAAGCGCTCGTGCGCGCCTATCCTGATCATCTTGCCGGCGCGGACGAGGCGTCGGTCCAATGGCGTGATGGAACGAAGCAGCCGTTGTCGGACGGTCGCGCGGACAAGAGTTTCGATGAGAAACTGAGGCGCGCCTCGTTGCTCGACCAATTAAGTCTTCCTTACAAGACCGGGCCGCTCGCCCAGCCTCCCGGACCGAACGACGATCCGGGGCGTTTCCGCAATGCGGCCTTCTTCGACAAGATGTATGGCGATTGCGACAAGGGCGAAACACAGAAGCGCCTGGTCGATGTTCCATGGGTCGGCGGAAAGGCCGTGCGCGTGACCAAGGTGAATGGCGTCGCCGACAAGCTGCGCGCAATCAGGCAGGAACTGGAGCAGCTACCGCCGCCAGTGAAGCGTCTCACCTTCCCCAGCGCTGGCGCCTTCAATTGCCGCGTCGTCAAGGACACGGGCGCCCGCAGCATGCATGCCTATGGCGCGGCGATCGACATCAGCATTGTGCAAGCCGACTACTGGCTGTGGCGAAAGGGAGCCTATCGCAATCGCATTCCATATGAGATCGTCGAGATCTTCGAGCGTCATGGCTTCATCTGGGGCGGGAAATGGGGGCATTTCGACACGATGCATTTCGAATATCGGCCCGAGTTTTTCGCGGCGAAAGACAAGGCGAACTGAACCCCGCCGCCGCGTGTGCAACAAAAATAACCGCAAGCCAGACCTGAAAAACAGCGCGGCGCGATGGAATAGCCCGGCGAAGCTGCTTCGGCAGGCCTCTCGCCTTTTTGCAATAGGCATCGCTCGGCGGCGTCCTGACGGTCTTCGCCCCTTATTTGCGGGCGACTCGGCCGCCGAGCGCGAATCTTTTTTCCGGTGCAAGGCGGCTCCGGTCGAGGTCTGTATCGAACGGAGCCGCCCCGGGGAGGACAATCAACTGGTGCTGATTGTCGGTGAGAACTCGTGGCCGACGGCGTCCACGGGACATCCCGCGCCGCGGCCGGAATCTCAGGGCTCGCGATATTTCCAGAGGATCTTTCCGATTACCCTGATCTCTTCGCCGGACTCGCTCAGGCCATTCTTCGCGACGAGGGGCGCTTGCCAGCGCGGATCGTCGGACTCGGGCCAGAACTCGTGGCGATCGCCATTCCTCTGCAATCGGCGTCCGGAAATTTCCCGCAGCGTTTTCTCGCGCATGCGTTCGATAACGACGAGATCGCCGTCCTGGATTTCGGCGTCCGCGTCCCTGGCGTCGATGCAGCGAATATAATCCCCTTCCTGCGCAAATCTGTTCAGCGACGCGCCCTCGATGACCAGATCGAATTGTATCTCCTCGGGGAAACGCGGATCGGTAGGGAGCGGCGTTCTTCTCTGTTGCGTGTCGTCCTTCTCGGCGAGAAAGACCTCCGACCAGATGCCGGCGGCCACTTTTCCCTTGAGGGGGACGAAGCAGGCGTTGCGGGCGCCTTCCCGGGGCTCGGCCAAATAGGCCGCAGCGGTCCGCGGGCTCATGTCGCCTTCGCCGGTCAGGAGCCAGCCGGGGCTCACGCCATAAGCCTGGCCGTAAATTTTCGCCGTCTCGGCGTCATATTGGTTTTGGCTGTTTTCATGCGCCCGATATGTCGAGCCCTTCCAGCCAAAACGTCTGATCGCATCTGTCGCCGTCGAATAGCCGGCGCTTATGCGCGCTTTCTTTAAGCGGTCGTGCATGGATCTCGGTCTTCTTTTCGTGGCGCCACAGGGCATGTGACGGTTGTATGAAATTTAACGCTCTGAAAACGCATTGCAATCTGGAATGCGAAACACGCAATCCGATTTGCGCAAAATGTTCAGCTTCTGGCGTCTCATTTTTTGGCCTTGCGTAATCTTGACCGTGTTTCCGTCGGCGTCTCGTGAAACATGCGGCGTCACGAGGCGGCGGAAAAGGATAGCAATAAAAGGCAAAAGTCAAGCAGCATCAGCGCGCTATCGAGAATTCCGGCGGCGGTCATAGGAATATGTTCCGGGCGTTGGGCCATCTCTCCCCTTATGGCCAATTCGGAGCTGAGCAACCGGGCCGCTCCCGGAGGCGTGTCGACGAATGCGGCGGGTCAGTCTCCTGATCCGCTCCATCTCGGCGAGCGTCGGCGGGCGGTCGTATCTGGTCCGGACCGTGTCACGCGCCATGTCGACGGGATTGCTGGAGGAGGGCCGGGCGGATGATTTACAATTCGGGAGCTCCATTTCGGCTTGCGACACGAATGGCGCAAGGAGCGTCGCGGTGAAACCGGCGAAGGGATGATCATGGCGCACATCGCCTGTATCGAGGATCTGCGTCGTCTCGCGCGTCGGCGTGTTCCGAAAATGTTTTACGACTACGCCGACGCCGGCTCATGGACGGAGACGACCTACCGCGCAAACACACGTGATTTTGGCGATCTGCTCTTCAGACAACGTGTTGCTGTCGACATCGAGAGGCGAAATCTCCGCTCGACAATGATCGGGCAAGACGTCGCCATGCCCGTCGCGCTGGCCCCGATAGGCATGTGCGGAATGCAGCGCGCCGATGGCGAAATTCTTGCCGCGCGAGCGGCGGAGGCTTTCGGCGTTCCGTTCTGTCTCTCGACCATGAGCATCTGTTCGATCGAGGACGTCGCAACCCACACGAGCCGGCCATTCTGGTTTCAGCTTTACGTCATGCGCGATCGCGCCTTCGTCGAACGTCTGATCGATCGGGCCGGGAAATCGAAATGTTCCGCCCTCGTCGTCACGCTCGATCTGCCGATGCTTGGTCAAAGGCACAAGGATTTGCGCAATGGGCTGTCGGCGCCCCCAAAACCGGGCCTTGCAAATCTGCTCGATCTGGCGCGCAAGCCGAAGTGGGGACTCGCCATGCTGCGCACGCGGCGGCGGACTTTCGGCAATGTCGTCGGGCATGTGACGGGCGTGGAAAATATGGCGTCGCTGGAAGCCTGGACGAGCAGCCAGTTCGATCCAAGGGTGACATGGGAGGATATCGCCTGGATCCGGCGCCTTTGGCAGGGCAAGCTTGTTCTGAAGGGAATTATGGACATCGAGGATGCGCGACGCGCCGTCGATGTCGGCGCGGATGCGATTGTCGTCTCCAACCATGGCGGCCGCCAGCTCGACGGCGCGCCGTCCTCGATTTCCACCTTGCCGGCGATCGCGAGAGCAGTCGGCGGGAGCGTCGAGACATGGCTCGACGGCGGCGTCAGAAGCGGGCAGGACGTGTTGAAGGCTATCGCTCTCGGCGCCCGGGGCGTCATGATTGGCCGCGCCTATCTTTATGGTCTGGGCGCATTGGGCGAAGAGGGCGTTCGCCTGTGCCTCGAAATAATAGCGAAAGAACTCAGCCTCACCATGGGATTTTGCGGCGTCGTCGATATCAATGCGGTGACGGTAGAAATTTTGATCAGGCGCCGCAGCGCCACCGGGTCCAACTATTCGCCCGATGAAACGTAATTGCGCGCGCTGATGGAAAGCATATGCGCTTTCCCGTCAGAACGCGGGACGGCCGAAATTGGAGCGCAAATTCGGCGAATTCGCTCTCGGCGCTCCATCATCAGTGCGGCGCTTCTTTGGTCTGACCTGCGGGTCGATATTCCTTCTACAGTCCGTGTCGCGGCTGTAAAAACCAATAGACCAACCCGACAACGGCGCAAAACGCGCCAAACAGGAAGACGACGTCTCCAATCATCAAGTCCATCATGCCGTAGCTGGCGATGCTTATTACAAGTCCTACAATCGCGAACCACAACGGATATTGGCTGCGCTCCTGATTTTGCGGCTGTCGTTTGTTCGAAATGTCCGGCACGGCGGGGTTCCTATCAATTTGCAATTCCGGGAGCGAGAGGAGGTCATCGCCTCGCCTTCGCGATCAGCCAGAAATAATTCAACGGCGGAATATTTCAACTCACAAGCCTCAGTTGTCGCATGATCCGCCGGTCGGCGGCGCCGTGGTGTCTAGGGGAGGCGATGTCGGGGTGGATCGCACAGGCGACGCGGCGCCATTTCCTCGATGCTTGCCCTCGGTGAATGATCTGATCAGGTTCTTAATGCGAGACCTTTCAGCGCTGCTTCATTTCGGAAAATCTTGAATACGTCCGGAACGGAGCATGTCCGAATCATGGACGACTGATTCGGGATATTGAAATAATGAAGAATTCCTTGACAGGCGAGGTCGCCCTCTCAGCCGTGCCTCGCAGCTCCCGGCGCACGGTCCTGCTTCGAGCGTCGGCGCCGGAAAAGACGTCGCGCCCGTTCCGGATCGAAATATTCGTTCCGGGATGGCGGCGGCCTTGAGCATTGTCTATCGGCTCCGGCCGTTACGGCGTCAATGTAGAAGATGTCAAAGGGTTGATTTGAAGCTGAAATTATAAACGTCCTCAAAAGTTCGTCTTGTGCGCCTACGAAGCGATAGAAATCGCCGCGCCCCGGATATGAAGCGGCAATCATCCTCAACATCATCGGAAAGATCATTGATCAGCTTCAGTGAAGGGCGACAACATAATCCAGCGCCGCGCGCCGCATGCGACCGTTATCATTGGGGCGCCCCGGAAAGAAGTGATGTCTAGTCTCGCGCTCCAGCTTGCTTCTACAGGGGGAATACGTGTTCAAATTCCGGCCGAGTTTTCTGATTCGATTAAGAAGGAGCGCCGCTCATGGCTGATGACAATTCTCCCGAACATGCCGCAAGTCTCGAATATGCGGCGGAAATCGTGTCGGCCTACGTCTCCAACAATTCTTTGCCTGCTTCGGAGCTTCCCGCCTTGTTGCAGTCTGTTCACGCCTCGCTGGTGCGGCTGGCGTCCGGCCAGGTTACAGCTGTCGATACGACGACTCCGAAAGAACCTGCAGTTCCAATCAAGAAATCAGTGACGCCCGACTTCATTATTTGTCTCGAGGACGGAAAGAAATTCAAATCGCTCAAGCGTCACCTTCGCAGCGCATATTCCCTGACTCCTGACCAGTATCGCGCCAAATGGGGGCTGCCGTCGGATTATCCGATGGTCGCGCCCAATTACGCTAAAACTCGATCCGAATTGGCCGTGCAGATGGGACTGGGTCAAAAGTCAAGCAAGTCCGGCGCGCGCAGAGCCAGGAAGTGAGCCGCGACAGTCGTTGAAGGCAATTGCCCGCCGCGTTACTCGAGCGCTCTCGCTTCACAATGTTTTCGACCGGGCGTCGCAACTGCAAATGCATTGCGGGAACGATGTCGTGCATGGTTATCGCAGGATGTCCACGGTCAACTCATATCGCAAGCCGCGCCTCAAGGGACGTCAACATTTGCGGAGCGACCAGGGAGCTATGAAATGCATTGAGCCGGGCTTTCGCGCGCCGCGACATGCCGACCTTGCCAATGCACGCTTCAGTTCGCCCGCGTCAACGCTGCGGAAAATGCTTCGTTGATAAATTCTCAGCGTTCCAGCAAACAGAGCTGAGCTGATGAGGGAAGGTTGAAGCGCGGAGATTTGGCTTGGAAACCTTTGGTCATGCCCGACTTTTCCATGTTCCGCGGCGAGCCGTCATGATGGATGATCTCGACATGAGCCGGGAAGATCGTATCTCTCCGACGTCTATCGCCTTTTCAAAATTCAGCGAAGTGTGCAAACAAGTCGCGTTTTTGTGTGCGAGGTTGGCTGCTCAGCATGGGTCGCACGCTTCGCCCTTCGGATTTTGCGCCGCGTGGATTTCATGTTGAGAGCGCCGCCGCGTACACGCCGGTGATGGCGCGATGATTGTGCTCACGGTTCACCCCGCGAGTAAGGCGAGTCGGCGCCCGGACTGCGACGTGATCGCCACGTGCGTCCATAGCCGTTATCTTCGGCGTTTGTCGGATCTGCCGTTGGCAGGTCGGTAAGTTCGCGTCGTCGATGCGCGCACCGTCGTCGCTGTTTTACATTTGATGATCCGCAAGAAAACTTAATCCGAACTCAAAGCCTGGCTCGAACGAGCCAGATGCAGTCTCGTCACATTTTTCGCTAGCGGCGTCGCGAAGGACACGACCGCCGTTCATCCTGAACTGATGGGGTGGATGCCCCCTCCACCCAGCATTGTGTGATGCTGGGTCGGCGCCGGGAGGCGCAGTTATGGAGGACGTGCATATGTCTGAAGTTCATGTTTTGGCGATCGATTTGGCGAAACGCAGTTTTCAGCTTTGCGGGACGGATCGCGGTGGGGCGGTTCTGTTCAATCGGACCGTGTCTCGTTCGAAACTCGAGCAAATCCTCCGGGCGCAGCCGCCCTGCATCGTCGCGATGGAAGCCTGCGCGACGAGCCATTACTGGGGCCGAATGGGAGTTGCTTGTGGACACGAGGTTCGTCTGATCCCGCCGATCTACGTCAAGCCGTTCGTGAAGCGTCAGAAGAATGACGCCGCGGATGCTGCGGCGATCGCCGAGGCCGCTTTGCGGCCGAACATGCATTGCGTGGCGGTCAAGAGCGCCGAACATCAGGCGCGGGCCGTCGCCTTCCGCGCCCATCAATGCTTCGTCGGACAACGCACGCAATTGATCAACGCGCTTCGCGGTCACCTGGCGGAGTTCGGACTGGTCGTCGCGAAAGGCCCCGCGAATTTGAAGTCACTCGTCGACATGATGAAGGATGAAAGCGTCGATGTCCCAGAAGCAGTGCGGGACGTCGTCCAGCTCTTCCTCGATCAGATCGAAGCGATTACTTCCAAGATCGAGGATCTGGCTCTGCGGCTCAAAAAAGCGACGAAGGAAAACGACGAGATGCGGCGTCTTTGCACTGTCCCGGACGTTGGCCCTGTGACCGCCGGAGCCGTGCTCGCCTTCGCTCCGGACTTGCGGGCTTTTTCGAGCGGCAGAAATTTCGCCGCCTGGCTCGGCCTTGTGCCACGCCAGCATTCGACAGGCGGGAAAACCCGACTGGGGGCGGTCAGCAAGATGGGGCAGAACGATATCCGCCGGTTGCTGATCGTCGGCGCCATGAGCAGGATCCGCTGGATCGTGCGCAAGGGCGTATTGCCCGACAATTGGCTTGGCCGCATTCTCGGCCGCAAGCCGAGGATGGTCGCAGCCGTCGCCCTCGCGAACAAAATGGCGCGCATCATCTGGGCCATGATGACCAGGGAACAGAATTACCGAATGGCGTGATCCGCGAAAGCCCAACCGGGCGCGAAGCGGAAAAGCGCTGACAGGGCCGGCGTAGCGCCGGTTCCGGCGAGGAGATCGACCGACGACATATGCGGCAAGGACTTCAATGTTCAGAATGGGGAAAGCCGGTCCCGGGGCTCGAGCCAACCAAGCTCTCTGAACCGATGTGGACCCTGTTCTTCGAACGGCATGCCGGCCCGTGGCGCAAAGCAGGCCACGTCAAGAGGCCTGACACACGACCGATAGAAGCGCCGCGCTGAAATGTCGCCGAAGAATCACCTTGCCAAAACGGGGGCAATGGTATGGACCCCGCCCTTGGCCTAGGCTGGGATGTCGAACTGTCACTCGCAGAGCAGGAGACGACCATGCACATCGTCCGTATCGGCCTCGATCTCGCGAAATATGTTTTCCATCTTCACGGTGTTGACGAACGCGGCAAAGTCGTTTTGCGTAAGACTTTACGCCGCCCGGCCGTTGCGCTCTTCTTCGCGAATCTTCCGCCCTGCATTGTTGGAATGGAAGCCTCGAACGGCGCGCATTATTGGGCCAAGACGTTCTCCGAGCTTGGGCATGACGTTCGATTGATCAGCCCGCAGTTCGTCACGCCATACGTAAAATCCAACAAGAATGATCGGAATGACGCCGAGGCGATCTGTGAAGCAGTCGGCCGTCCGAACATGCGGTTCGTTCCGGTCAAATCCGCCGAACAGCTGGCGATCCAGGCTATTCATCGGATTCGCAGTCGTCTAGAGGGTGTTATGTACTTTGGTGATTGATTGTCTTAGTAGAATCGGATGTCTCCGATTCGCAAACCTTATCCGTCTGACGTCAGCGACGAAGAATGGTCGCTGGTTGCGCCTTATCTGACGCTCATGGACGAAGGCGCGCCGCAGCGTCAACATTCGCTGCGCGAGCTGTTCAACGGCCTGCGTTACGTGCTGCGCTACGGCATCGCCTGGCGCGCCATGCCCAACGATCTGCCGCCATGGTTCGCCGTGTATCAGCAATCGCAGCGCTGGCTGTCGGCGGGCGTGTTCGAGGCGCTTGCGCAGGATCTGCGCGCCCAGTTGCGCGTCGCTTCCGGGCGGGCGGCGGAGCCGACGGCGGCGATCATCGACAGCCGCACCTTGCGCTCGACCCCTGAGAGCGGCCCACGAGCGGGCTATGACGGCGCGAAGCGAAAGCGCGGCTCGAAGCTGCACATGGCAGTCGACACATTGGGCCATTTGCTGGCGTTGCATGTCACGCCGGCGAATGTCGATGACCGCGCCGAGGTCGGCAAGCTCATCGCAGCCGTGCAGGATGTGACAGGCGAAAGCGTCGAACTCGTTTATGTCGATCAGGGCTACACCGGCGAAAAGGCGTCCGAGGCCGCAAAGGCGCAGGGCGCCGAGCTTTGCGTCGTCAAACTCGCCGAGGCCAAAAAAGGCTTCGTGTTGCTGCCCAAGCGCTGGGTGGTCGAGCGTTCATTCGCCTGGGCGACGCGATGCAGGCGGCTCGTCAAAGACTACGAGCGCTATGCTCAGACCCTCGCAGGACTCCACGTCGTCGCCTTCGCATGTCTCATGCTCAAGCGCGCAGCAGATTTCATGATCCAAGGTGCATAACACCCTCTAGTCGCCAATAGGGTTAGACTTGTGAACCAGATCCGCGGCCTACTCGGCGAGCACGGCGTCGTTATTGCGCAGACCATCGGCAATCTTCGGCGCGCTTTGCCGCGGATCGTCGACGAGGAAAGCAACGGTCTGAACAGCATTGTTCGGGAGTTGATCGGCGAATTGCGGGAGGAATTGATCGACCTTGATAGGCGGGTCGCAATTTACGATCGCAAAATCCGGGAATTGTATCGAACAAGCGCAGCATGTCAGCGCCTCGGCATGGTCGAAGGAATTGGACCTATTACTGCGACAGCGCTGGTCGCAGCGGCTGGCGATGCAAAATGCTTCAAGAATGGACGGCAGTTCGCGGCATGGATCGGACTTGTCCCGAGACAACGATCGAGTGGCGGCCGATCGCGGCTGCTCGGCATCAGCAAACGCGGCGACCGATATCTTCGTACCTTGCTTATCCACGGCGCACGCGCCGCCTTGGGCCGGATACGAGGGAAGCAGGATCCGAGAAGCCTTTGGCTGCTCAAAGCGCGCGAACGCCATCATCCAAATGTCGTCGCCGTCGCGCTCGCCAACAAGAACGCGCGGATCGCATGGAGCTTGCTCGCCAGCGGCATGAGCTACGATCAGCGTCTAACCGTCAGCTCGGCCTAACCGCAGCTAAGCATCCGGGAAACAGACAACCAACGAGATTCCCACCAGCAATTGCAACGATTGGCAGTGATGGCGAAACGGTCACTCCGTCGATTCCCGAACCTGATGTGTGGACCGGCATGGCGAGAGCCAATGCCTTGGGGGCATTGAGGTGGAAGCGCGCGAAAATCCATCGAGGCTCGCGGCAAGAACTTTTTCGGCCGCATCATGAAGCCGGATATACGTCAGCAGTTGTGACCGAAAGTCGGAACTGTCAAAGCCGTTGCAATCGGGCGGGGTCCATATACATCCACCCCATCAGTTCAGGCTGCTCTCCGTCAGATGCTTGGGCACGGTGCGGGGTCGTCAGCCCGTGTTCGATCTTATCCGAGAACAGCCACCACAATGCAGTATCGGCATTGCCGGGGGCGACTCGCTCCCGCGATTGCCCTATGTGGATGCCCTCTCCGCCCAGCATCTTACGACGCTGGGCGGAGAGGGCATCCACATCAGTTCATGGCCCTCACGCGCCGTTGGCTCGCTCTGGTCGAAAAGCCACGACGACCCCGCCGATGACGAGGGCGATAAGGAACAGAATCAAGGCCGTCTGTTTGAGCCAGGCTATCGCCGGCACGGTGAGCGCAAGCAGGATCCCGAGGACGGCGATTTCCGCGGAAACATGGACGCCCGCAACGAACGTCCCCAGCGCGAGCAGCAACATGAGCGCGAGACCGGTCGCTGGGCCGTTGAGGAACGTATTGACTGAAGGAAACATCAAAATGCTCATCGCGATCAGGAACGCGAGCCAATGCAGGGATTGCGTCACGATGAGTTGTTTGCGCGCGGCTTTGTCAGCCGTCTTGCGCCAGCCAGTGGCGATACAGGCGAGACCGATGGCGACGGCGAGGACTTCCCAATATCCATACAGCGGGGTTCCCGACATGCTGGTGTAAGCCACCCCCACGAGCGCCATGACCAGGACGACGAAATATGGCAAGCGCGCGCGGAGCCATGGCATGATCCCCCTCGGCCGCGTTGCCGGCGTGAGGTCGGAGGAGTTGATATCGGTCATTTCCCAGCACCTTTCAGATAGAACAGAAGCCGTTACGCTTTGAGATTCCGACCCTCGAAAACACCTTTACGGGTCGGCGGGCTCGCTAGAGCCTGAATTCTCATCAATCTCCTGCGCGGCTTCGGGCGCGATAGAGAACGCCGCGGGGGGCTTTCCTGCCTCGACCGTCTCGCCGACGCTCGCCGCCGAGACGACGGCGCCAGTGACAGGGGCTGCAATGTCGACCTGCGCGAGCGCCGCTTCCGCGCTCGCCAAAGCGGCACGCGCCCGTTCGACGGCCGCCTTGTCGGCCTCGGCGCGCGCCGTGGCGCGTTCCAGCACGGCGCGGGCCTTCTCTGTCGCCGGGCGTGGGGCGCCTCGACCTTGCGCGCGCTGCTTGCGCTCAAGGTCCTTAGTCGCCGCCGCGGCGGCGGACGCGCTCGCTTGTTGGCGCTGCAAAGCCGCGGCAAGCGCGTCTTTCTCGCGCGCGACGGCTTCCTCAAAGGGAGTTGGATCAAGCCTGACGCAGACGCGGCCCGCCGTCACCGCGGCGCCCTTTTCACAAAGAACGGCGATGATCTTGCCCGAAATGGGTGCGAAGACTTCCACAGGCGCACGCGTGTCCGGGCTGCTGGCGGCGGATATCCGGGAGGGACGATCATCGAGGTTCGGGCCGGACAGCAGCTGCTGATCTTGCCCGCCGCGCCAGAACACGAAAATTTCACCCGCAATCAACGCCGCCACCGCAAGGACGCCGAGCAGCGCCTGCCATTTCCCGAAATCGGAGACGACGGCGCGAGAAGGGGTCGCCAGCGCTGGCGACGCCAGATGATCTTTTGCCGAGCGCCTTTCGCCGCGAGCGCCGATGAGACCGAATCTGCGCACGAAGAACTTCTCCGCCTCGACGACGAGGAAGAAAACAAAACCGCCGAGGAACAGCCATGGCCAGATATTCATCGGGATGGCTTGCGTGCCGAAGAGACCCTGCAACGGCGGCGCGTAGGTGAAAAGAAGCTGCAACACGACGACCGCGGCGATTCCGAGCGGCAGGTAGCGATTGCCGAGATGCGCTGCGATGGAGAGAGAGGAATCGGTCTTGAACCGGCTGTTGAGCAGATAGAAAATCTGACCCACAACCAATGTGTTGACCGCAACCGTCCGCGCCAGTTCGTCCGGCGCGTCGGCGGCTTTCATCCAGAAAAAGGCGACGAGCGTGAGGATGAGCAACGCCACGCCGACAAAGACCACCCTCCAAACTGCAAATGCGTCGAGTATCGGTCGAGAAACAGCGCGCGGCGCCCGTCGCATGACGTCGAGTTCGTGAGGTTCGAAGGAGATCACAAGCCCGAGCGCGACGGACGTCACCATATTGACCCAAAGGATCTGGGGCGCCGTGATCGGGAGCATGAAACCGGCGACGATCGCGACAAGAATGACGAGCGCTTGCGCGACATTGGTTGGAAGCATGAAGAGAAGCGCTTTTTCGATATTGTTGTAAACCGTCCTGCCCTCGCGCACAGCTGCGGTGATCGACGCAAAATTGTCGTCCGCGAGCACCATCGCCGCCGCCTCCTTGGTGACTTCCGTGCCCTTGATCCCCATGGCGACGCCGATGTCGGCGCGCTTGAGCGCCGGCGCGTCGTTGACGCCATCGCCCGTCATCGCCACCACCTGGCCATTGGCCTGAATGGCTTTCACAAGACGCAATTTATGTTCGGGGCTGGCGCGCGCGAAAACGTCGACATTCTCGACGGACTCCTGCAACTCCCCGTCGTTCATGGCTTCGATTTCGGTCCCCGCAACCGCCGTCTTTCCATCGCCAATGCCGAGCATTTTGGCGATCGCCGCGGCTGTAATCTTGTGGTCGCCGGTAATCATCGTCACGCGGATGCCGCCGTTATGGCATTCGGCGACCGCTTCCACGGCTTCCTTGCGCGGCGGATCCATAAGTCCGACAAGGCCGTACAGAACGAGACTCCCGGGCAAGTCCTCCGGGCCGAGACTGGCTTTCCCGACGGGCGGGTTGCGCAGACCGGCAAGGGCGAGCACGCGTTCGCCCTGCGCTGCGAGTCGATCGGCGGCGGCGTCCCAATAGTCGCGCCGCAGCAGCTCGAAACCTTTTTCTGCCTCCTCACGGTCGCAATGGGCGAGGATAACTTCCGGCGCGCCCTTGACGAGCAGGAGGCGTTCGCCGCCCTGCTCCTCATGCAGGGTCGCCATGAATTTATGCTCGGACTCGAAGGGGATGGCGTCGATTCGACGAAGCTTCCGCCGTTCGCCGGCGCGATCCAATCCAAGTTTGGTCGCAAATGGATAAAGCGCCGCCTCTGTTGGGTCCCCTTCCACCTTCCAGACATTGTCAATTGCGCGCAGTTCGGAATCGTTGCACAGCGCCGAAACGATTCCCATGTGGCGCAGCGCAGCGGCGCCGGCGGCGGGTTGGCCATCGAGTAGAATTTGACCTTCGCTCGCATAGCCGTCGCCAGTTACGCGGTAGGCGGCGTCGGCCGTAATGGCCGAAGCGACCATCATCTCCATCAGGGTCAGCGTGCCCGTCTTGTCGGAGCAGATGCGCGAAACCGATCCCAGGGTTTCGACCGCCGGCAGACGGCGGATGATCGCGTGGCGCTGCGCCATGCGCTGCACGCCGATCGCGAGCGTGATCGTGATCAGCGCGGGCAGGCCTTCCGGAATGACGGAGACCGCAATGCCGACGACAGCCTGGAAGGCGTCGACGAAGGGAAGATCGCGAACCCAGCGGCCATAGGCGAAGACGATGACGCTCACGAAACCGATCACTTTCGCGATGGTGTGGCCGAAATCCTCGATCTGCCGAAGCAAGGGCGTTTCGAGCGCATCGACGGCGGCGAGCATCTGGTTGATGCGGCCGAGTTCCGTTTGCGCGCCCGTCGCAACGACCACCCCGGCAGCGCGTCCGGACACGATCAGAGTTCCGGAAAACGCCATGTCGGCGCGGTCGCCGACGGTAGAGTTCTCTGGAACAACGTCAGTCGATTTGTCCGCAGGCACGGATTCGCCTGTCAGAGCAGCTTCGTCGGCGCGAAGATTCTTGACGTCGATCAACCTCAGATCCGCGGGGACGCGATCGCCCGACTCCATGAGCACGATATCGCCGGGAACGAGGTTCTCGGCTGCGACCACGCGGGGCTCTCCGTCGCGCAGGGCGCGCGCGTCCGCCGACAACATGTTGCGGATCGACTCCAGCGCCTTTTCCGCTTTCCCCTCCTGGAGGAACCCGAGCAGGGCGTTTATGACGACGACGCCCGTGATGATCGACGCGTCGAGCCAAAGGCCAAGCATAAGCTTTACAAAGCCGGCGGCGAGCAGAACATAGACGAGTATATTGTCGAACTGATGCAGGAACCGCATCAGTGGGCCGCGCTTCGCGCCCTCCGGCAGGCGGTTGGGCCCATATTCGCCGAGCCGCCTGACCGCCTCCTCCGACGAAAGGCCGCGCGAGGGATCGCTGTCGAGACGGCTCAGCGCTTCCTGAAATTCGAGCGCGTGCCAATTTTCAACGGAAAAAAGCTTCGTAACATTCATTGACAAACGCTCCATCAAGAATGTGATACTGTCTGAGCATGTTGGATTAGTAAAGCGAACTTCTATCGTTGGTATTTGCTTTGATGGACGTGAGCCGCTCAGATGGACACTACTTCTGTCATGACGATCCTGGGCGGCCTCGGGCTTTTCCTGCTTGGAATTCACCATCTTACCGAGGGCCTGAAGGGCCTCGCCGGGGATTCGCTCAGACGCGCCCTGCAAACACTCGTCCGTGGCCGCTTCAGCGCAGTCCTGTTTGGCGCCGTTTTCACGGCGCTGGTTCAATCGTCGAGCGCCACGGTGCTGACCGTCATCGGTTTCGTCAGCGCCGGGCTGGTCAGCTTTTCACAAGCGATCGGCGTGCTCATCGGCGCCACATTCGGCACGACGACGACGCCATGGATCGTAGCCTTCTTCGGTTTCCGGGTGCAAATCTCCGCCTTTGCGATGCCGCTGGTTGGCGTCGGCGCCTTCCTGTGGCTCGTCGCCAAAGGCAAATGGCGCGCGGCCGGGGCCATCCTTGCGGGGTTTGGCCTGATCTTCGTCGGGCTGGATTATCTGCAGACCGGCATGGGCAATGTGTCTTGGAACGTCGACTCCTTCGTCGGCGAAGGGTGGGGCGCCAAATGGCTGCTTGCGGGACTTGGAGTTGTCATGACGGTCGTCATGCAGAGCTCCAGCGCCGCCGCCGCCGCGACCCTGGTCGCTTTGCATGCGGGGAGCCTCAACTTTCAGCAAGCCTGCGCCATGGTGGTCGGACAAAGCATCGGCACGGCCGCGACCAGCGCCGCGCTCGGGACGATGGGCGGCGGGTTGGCGGTCCGGCGCTCCGCCCTGGCGCATATCATTTTCAGCCTGGTCGTCGGCGTCTTGGGCATGTTGCTCCTCTCTCCGCTCGCCAACGCCGCAACCTGGGTCGTTTCACGCTTCGACGATTATGACGGCGTGCTCGCAGTCGCCGCGTTCAGCAGCCTGTTCAAATTGATGGGCGTCGTCGTCTTTTTCCCCTGGCTCGACGCCTATGCGCGTTTCATCGTCAATTTGTCGGGAAAAGGAACGGAGTCGGCCGTCAGCAGACTGGAGCCGGCGCTCGCGGAGGCCGGCGGGCCGGTGGCCCTCGAAGCGGTCTGGAGGGCGCTGTCCGAAGTTGCGCGGGACGCCGTGGACGCCGTGCGCCGGCGGCTCGCCGGCGACCGGACCGCCTATCAACCGCCCGAGGACTCGGTGCGGCAGATCGAACATTTTCTGGAGTCGTTGTCGCTGGAAACGCTCGATCTCGCCGAAGTCGAGCCACGCCTGGTGCGCCTGTGTCACGCGATCGACCATCTCAAGCAGCTACTCGAAGACCTGGGCGAATCCGCCGCGACGGCTGCTTTCACGACGCGGACGGAGGCTATAGGCGCAGGCGCGCAGGCGCTGGCCGCATGGCTCGACGCGCAGAAGGAGACTGCGAGGATCACCGGCGGACCGATCCTGGACGCGATCGGCGCCGCCGCTACGCATCTCACGGAGGAGCGTAAGGCGCTTCGCGCGCAAATTCTGGAGTCCGTCGCGCGTCAACAGACGCCGGCTTCGACCGCTAACGAGACGCTGCTCGCATTGCAATGGGCCGACAAAGCGCTGAACCATTCGTGGCGAATAATAGACTCATTGGATGCGGCCGCTGACAAATAGGACAATCAGCAGCTCGTGCAGACGTCCGCGGCGTGCATCCCCAGGCCGACGGTGCGAATATTCGCGCGTCGGAGACATGACGTTCGAAGCGACCGACAAATAATTCGCGCCTTGGCATATTGTCCCCTCGGACGACAGGCGCCGCGCCCGGTCAAACTGCATCCGCCATCTGCTCGACGCCGTTCCTTACGAAAAGATCAAGCGCGAAATGGCGATCCTGCCGGAGCGCTCGACAGGGTTCGATTACGACGGCGTCGCGTCTTCAAAGAGGAAGCGCGTCGTTTCGGAGCGATATTGGCGCTCGCCAATTCCCGGACGTCACGTCAGGCCGCTTCTCTTATGCCGAACCACAGCACGTAAAGCGCCGGCGTGACGACCAGCGTCAGAACCGTGGCGACGAGCAACCCGCCCATGATGGCGAAGGCCATGGGGCCCCAGAAGACAGTCGGCGCGATCGGGATGAGACCGAGAACGGTCGAAATCGCCGTCAGCATGATCGGGCGGAATCGCGAAAGCGTCGCGTCCACGACGGCCTTCCACTGATCGCTCTGCTCGCGGCGTTCGATCTCGATTTGCTCGACGAGAATGACCGCGTTGCGCGCGATCATGCCGAGCAGCGACAGAATGCCGAGGATCGCGACGAACCCGAGCGGCTTACCGAAAATGAGCAGGGCTGCGATAATGCCGATGAGACCCATCGGCACGATCGCGAGGACGAGAAACATCCTGCTGAAGCTTTGCAACTGGATCATCAGGAAAGTCGTCATCAGGAACAGCATCAGCGGCACACGCGCGAACACCGAGCCCTGGGATTTGGCGCTCTCCTCGACGGTCCCGCCCGTCTCGATGCGATATTGCGGCGGGAGGCTCGCATTCATCGACGCGACGGCGGGAGCGATCGCGGCCACGGCCGTTTCGGCGGTGAGGCCCGTCGCGGGGTCGGCTTGTACGGTCAAGGTCGGCGTTCGGTCGCGGCGCCAGATCAGCGGGCTTTCCTGGCGGAATTCGAAGGTCGCCAGCTGGCTCAAGGGCGCGACTCCTCCATTGGGTAGGGGAATCTGCAAGGATTGCAGCGTATCGAGCGACATCCTCTGCTCGTCCGTCGCTCGCGCGACGACGTCGACGAGATAAATATCATCGCGGACCTGCGTGATCGATTGGCCCGTGGCGACGCCCTGCAACGCGCTGGCGACGGCCTGCGAACTCAATCCGAGTAGCCGGGCCTGATCCTGATCGACCTTCACATGAACGGCGCGGGCCGGTTCGATCCAGTCGAAATTGATCCGCGTGACGGTGGGACTCTCGCCCATCGCTTTCGCGAGACCGAGCGCAATGTCGCGCACTTTTTCGACATCGGGGCCACTCACACGATATTGCACGGGCCATCCCACGGGAGGCCCGAGTTCGAGCGGCGCGATGCGCGTGACGAGCCCGGGAAACCTGTCCGCGAGAACGGTTTCCAGCTTCCTGTGAAGGCGTTCGCGCGCCTCCACGTCCTTTGCGATGATGACGAATTGCGAGAAGAAATCATGCGCGAGTTGCACGTTGAGAGGAAGATAGAAGCGTATCGCGCCGCGACCGACATAGGCGCTCCAGCTCGCCACGTCGGGATCGTCCTTCAAGACTTTCTCCAGCCGCTCCGTCGCCTCCTGGCTTGCGTAGATCGAGGCGTTCTGTCGCAACGAAAGGTCCACAACGAGCTCGGGCCGGTCGGAGGCGGGGAAGAACTGCCGCGGCACGAGGGGCGAGACCAATATTGCAATAACGAAACAGGCAAGAGTGGCGCCTATCGTCACCCAACGGTTTCGCATCGCGCTGACAAGAAGCTCGCGGAAGGCCGCCATAACCCGGCCCTCCTGCGTGGCGACCGGTCCCTCGGGCTTCGTCAGCAAAAGGACGCCGATCAATGGCGTAAAGAGCACGGCGACGAACCAGGAGACGATCAGCGCGATCGACACCACGGCAAAGATCGAAAACGTATATTCGCCGGCCGAACTCTTCGCGAGGCCAATCGGCACGAAGCCGGCGGCGGAGACGAATGAGCCGGTGAGCATCGCCATCGCAACGCTGTCATAGGCGTAGCTCGCCGCCGCCTCCTTGTCGTCGCCGAGCGCCAGGCGCGAGGTCATCACGTCCACTGTCGTCATGGCGTCGTCGACGAGCAGGCCCAGCGCGATGATCAGCGCGCCGAGTGAAATTCTCTGAAGGTCGATGCCCGCCATCTGCATGATGGGAAACACGATTGCGAGAGTGAGCGGTATGGAGATCGCGACGACGGCGCCCGCGCGCAGCCCGAGGCTCACCAGACTGACCGCCATGATGATCGCAATCGCCTGCCACAACGACGACATGAAATCGCCGATGGCGTGTTCGACGATTTGCGGCTGGTTGGCGACGAGGATCGGCTCGACGCCAACCGGCAGATCGGTGGTCGCTTCTTTCATGGCTTTGGAAATATTGGCGCCGAGCGCCAGAACGTCGCCGCCGGCCCGCATGGCGACGGCCAGTCCGATCGCCGGACGCCCGTTGACGCGAAACATGGGCTGCGGCGGATCGACGGGAGCGCGTCTGATCTCGGCGATGTCGCGCAGTCGCACCAACCGGCCATTGGCGAGAATGTTGATGGCGAGAATATCCGTCTCGGAATCGAACCCGCCGGAGACGCGCAGCGAAAGCTTCTCGTCACCCGTCTGGACGACCCCGGAGGGGCTGACCGCGTTCTGCTGCTGGAGCGCCGCGATCAACTGCGAACGGTCGATTCCAAGTCCGGCGAGGTGCCGCGTCGAAAATTCGACGAAGATCCGCTCGTCCTGTGCGCCAAGCACGTCGATTTTGGAGACATCCGGCACGCCGAGGAGCGTCGAACGGACTTTCTCGACATAGTCGCGCAATTCTCGCTGCGTGAAGCCATCGGCGGTGAATCCATAAATGATTCCATAGGTGTCGCCGAAATCATCGTTGAAACCGGGCCCCACGACGCCGGCGGGCAAGGTGTGGCGAATGTCGCCGATGTTCTTGCGCACCTGGTACCATATGTCAGGGACTTCCGAAGGAGGCGTAGCGCCTTTCAGATTGACAAAAATCGTCGCTGATCCGGCAGTCGTGTAGCTGCGAATGAAATCGAGGCTCTTCGTCTCCTGGAGCTTGCGCTCGATACGCTCGGTCACCTGTTTGAGGGTGTCGTCGATGGTTGCGCCCGGCCAGAACGCCTGCACCACCATCGTTCGGAAAGTGAAATTAGGATCTTCGTCGCGCCCCAGACTGAAATAGGAGCTCAAACCCGCCACGGTCACCGCGATCATGCAATAGACCATGAAGGATTTGTGTCGGAGCGCCCAGGCTGAGAGATTGAGGCCGCTCATTCCCGCGCCTCCAGCAGGCGGACCTTCTGGCCGGGATGCAGCGCCTGAACGCCCGCCGTGACGATGGTGTCCTCGGCCTTGAGGCCTTCCGTGACGATGACGACGTCGCTGGAGAAGCGCGAAACCTTGATCTTGCGCAAGGAAACAGTCATCGATGCGCGATCGACCACCCAGACGCTCGGCTGGCCGTCCGTTTCCGTCAGCGCGCTTGCGGGAATCGCGATCGCGGCCTTCGGATCCAGCCTGATGCGGCCGGAAACGGTGGCGCCAAGCCGCATGGCCGGCGGCGGCGACAGAATCGTCACACGGACGCGAAATGTGCGCGTCGCAGGGTCCGCCTGCGGGTCCACCTGACGAACCCGGCCGACGGCGGTCACGCTCCGATCATCGGTCAGGGCCAGATCGACGCGCGCGTCGCGCGTCGCATCGCGCAAAATACGCGCAGGCGCGTCGAAGACGGCGTCCCACCCCCCTGTCCGGGCCAGGCGAAAGATCATCTGGCCAGGCTGAACCACTTCGCCCGCTTCCGCCGCTCGCGCGACGATCGTTCCGGAGACGTCGGATTTAAGCTCTGTATAACTTACATTATCCTGTGCAATCTTGAGCTGCGCCGTCGCGTCCTCGATGTCCGACTTCGCCGTTTCCACCGCGGTGAGCGCCTGGTCGAATTTTGTTTTCGTCGTGTAGCGGCGCGCGAGAAGAGACTGCTCGCGGGCAAAGATGTTGCGCGCCTCGCGCGAACGCCCCTGCGCCGCGGTGAGACGCGCCTGCGCCGAGCGAAGCGCGTTCATCTCATTTTGCGAGTCGAGCCGCGCGAGCAACTGGCCGGCCTTGACCGCGTCGCCGGTTCCAACCAGGCGTTCGACGATGCGGCCGCCGATCCGAAAGGAGAGCGCGACTTCGTTTTCCGGCTGAATTACACCAGTCAGTTCAATAGTTTCGCCGAGCTTGCTTTTTTCTATGACGATCGCGCGCACCGGGCGGGCCGCCTGCGCTTCGTCCTGCGCGTCCCGGCCGCAGGCGGCAAGCATCAGCGCAAGCGCCGACACGCACCATAGAAAACGCCAGTGAAATGACGTCATTGCCCCTTGCCTGACGAGACTCACTATTCTTTTTCCAATATTGAAATATTCCTAAATCCGTAGAATGAAAATGCTGCGCGGTCTGCATGGACCGCTCGCTGAAATCCATTTTATTGTGGATAAAGGCGAAGCGGTCGGACGCGCGGCCCCGGTTCGCCAGCGAGACACGATAATACAAAATGTGGAAGGCATCTGTCGAACTGCTTCCCGCCGGGAGCAGCGGGAAAACGCGCGCGGGGAAAAAGTGCGGACCACGGCGTTGGCGCGATCGAGACGGTTTCGAGCTAGACAGCGGCGCGCATGGCGGCGCACATGGACCTCCCTCGCCATAACGGTGGCCGTCGCCGGGCTGTCGAGTTGCAATCTGGATTGGGAAAAGCCGGATTTGGCGGTTCCGCCGCCGGAGCGGTTCAACGAAGCAAAGCCAAAATCTGCGCGGCCAATTGCATCGGGTTCGGATTTCGCCGGCAAATTCGGCTCGAAGGAGCTTACCGAATTCACGTCGCGCGCGCTCTCGGACAACCTCGCCATCGCCGCCGCCGTCGCCCGTATCGACCAGGCCGACGCCAACGCCCGCATCGTCAGTTCCGCGTTGTGGCCGTCGATCAATTTCGGCGCCAATGCGCAGCGCGCACAGGTTCCGGGGACCGTCATCGGCGAAGTCCCCAACTTCAACCCGACCAAAGCCCTCCTGCAGGGCGCCGGCAAGGACGAGGCGGCGGCCCTCGCCGAAAGCCTTGCGTCGTTCAGCGCGACGCGCACCAATCTCTTTACGCTCGGATTGAACGCGAGCTACGAGATCGATTTCTGGGGCAAGAACCAGAGCGCCTCGAACGCCGCCCGCATTCTTGCGAATGCATCGCGCTTCGACCGGGACGTCGTCGAGATCGCCACGCTCGCCGCTGTCATGAACGCCTATCTTCAGGTTCTCGCCGTGCAGGACCAGTTGAAAATTGCGGTGGAGCATGTGCGCATCGCTGACCATGTGCTCGGGGCCATCACCGCGCGCCTCGAAAAGGGCGCCGCGACTATGCTCGATTATGGACAGCAGGCTGCGGTTCTCGCGGGACAAAAGGCGACAATTCCGCCGCTGGAGCAAATTCTGCGGCAAACGAAGGTCACTCTGGCCGTCCTTCTCGGCGAGACGCCAGAAACGATTGATGTCAAGGGTGGATCCCTGAAAGGGTTGCGTTACCCGCGCCTCGATCCGGGGCTTCCCTCCGAAGTCCTCCTGCGACGGCCCGATGTGGCGGAAGCCGAAGCGATTCTCGCGTCACGCGAGTTTTCGGTTCTGCGGGCGCGCGCGGCCTTCTTTCCGTCGATCACACTCAACGGCCAATATGGGCTGCAGAGCATCGTCCTGCGCAATCTGCTGCGGCCGGAAGCGGTCGCCTGGGAGATCGGCTCCAATCTCGCGCAGCCTCTGTTCGACGGATTCAATCTGCAAGGCCGGTATCAACTCGAACAGGGACGCTACAAGGAGGCCGCCGCGCTCTATCGCCAGCGCATTCTCGCCGCGCTCGCCGATACAGAAAGCGCGCTCATCGCCGCAAAGGAAACGGCGAAGAGCGTGAAAATCGGCGAGGAAGCGCTCGCTATGTCGAAGATCGCCCTCAACGCCGCACAGGCGCAACTCCTCGAGGGCACGATCGACGTGATCACGCTGTCGACCGTGCAGACCACTTACTTTCAATACGACTTTAATCTCGTTTTGGCCCGCCTCGCGCATTTCCAGTCGGCCGTCAGCCTTTATCAGGCGCTCGGCGGCGGCTGGTCGCCGACGACGCGCAACGCCGAGATCGCCCGTGCTGACGAAGCATACGAAGCAGATAAGGGTCCCTGGCCATAAAGCGCCGCGAGCTTCTGGAATGGTTGCAAATTGTGGCCGCTTCGCCCGACTTGACCGCGTCCGTCGCGCTGAAAACAACCTGCCGCCAAAGCGAACATGTCTCGCCGCACAAGCCTGACGACGCTGTCAGGAGCGGCACCAGCCGCGCGTGACGCGACCGAACAATAAGGCCCTGACCCGCGCCCCGGCATACGCGACAAGTTGGCGCGGGGTTGCCCGGCCCGATCGTTGACCAACTCAAAATGACCCGAACGCCGACCCGACAGCAATGACGGCGACAAGCGCGAGAATGGCGCTCACGATCGCGACGACGATGATGTCGAGATAGCTCTCCTTGTGCGTGCAGCCGCACACCGCGAGCAAGGTCACGACGGCGCCATTGTGGGGAAGGCTGTCGAGCGTTCCCGCGCCGATCACCGCGACGCGATGCAGGAGCGCCGGATCGATGCCCTTCTGCTCGGCAAGACGCAGATAGGTCTCCCCGAGCGTGTCGAGCGCAATCGTGAGCCCGCCGGAGGCCGATCCGGTCAGGGACGCCAGGACATTCGTGGCGATGGCGAGCGAAACGAGCGGCCCGCCCTCGATCGACAGCACCCAGCTTCGCACCGCCGCAAAGGCCGGCAGCGCGGCGACGACGGCGCCGAAGCCCACGAGGCTCGCGACGCTGAGCAGCGGCAGGACCGAAGCGGTCACGCCGGCGTCGACGCTTTCCCGAATTTCGGTCAGGCGACGCCAGTTCAGGGCGATCAGCGTCACGATGGCGACGGCGAGCGCCACGATCACCGACCAGACGCCGCCGACCGCGGCGAGCGTCGTCGGGCCCCAGCGCTCCTCGGAGAGAAATGAATCATCCATGCGCGGTATGACGCCGAGCGACATGACGAGATTGACGCCGACGACGACGATCAGCGGCAGGAACGCCACCACGATATTCGGCTTGTCGCCGCGATGGCCGTGGGGGATTTCTGCAAGGTCGAATTCATGCGCGACAGCCGCCTTCTCGCGAATGATCTGATTCTCGATCGGATCGACGGTCGCGCCGGGATCCTCGCCATAGCCCTCGCCGCGCAGCCGCGCCGCGCGTTCGGCCCGCGCCAGCCACCACATGCCGAAAACGAACATGATGATCGCGGCCATAACGCCGAGGCCCGGCGCCGCGAAGGCCGTCGTGCCGAAGAACGGCATGGGGATCGCGTTCTGGATCGCCGGCGTCCCCGGCAGCGCGGACATGGTGAAGGTCGAGGTTCCGAGCGCGATCGCGGCCGGCGCCAGGCGGCGCGGCGTGCCGGCCTTGCGGAAAAGCTCTTGCGCCATCGGCGCGAGCACGAAGAAGGCGACGAAGAGGCTCACGCCGCCATAGGTGACAAAAGCGCCTGCGAGCACGACCGAGAGGATCGCACGGCTCGGCCCCAGTTTCTCGGCCATGAAATGCGCGATCGCGGTCACCGACCCGCTGTCGTCCATCAGCTTCCCGAACAAGGCGCCGAGAAGAAATATTGGGAAAAACTGCGCAACGAAGCGCGCGGCGCCGTTCATGAAGGTCACCGTCCAATGGGCGAGCAGCGGCTCGCGCGCGAAGGCGACCGCGATGAGCGCCGCTGCCGGCGCCAGCAGAAGGACGCTCCAGCCACGATAGGCGAGCCAGATGAGCGCGGAAAGGCCGGCGAGAATTCCAATGAGTCCCATGGGGTCAAATTCCGTGAAGGAGAGAGTCGAGATCCAGCGTCGAGCGCTTTCCGACATCGGCGCCGGAGAGATCGAGAAACTCCTGCGCGGCGCGGCGTCCCTCGTCGCGCAACATGCAAAGGAATCGCCATTCGGCGAGGAGCTTCGACGAGGCGCTGAGCTCCGTCATCAACTCGGTCGAGATGCGATGCATGCGCATGCCGGCCCAACGTGCGCCTTCCTTGTCGCCCGGATTGGCCGCCTGGCGGAGGAGCGCGATCATACGAAGCTCCTTGAGTAGCACCGAGTTGAAAGAGACTTCATTGAGACGGTTGGAGATCTCGGTCGCGGAGCGCGGCCTGTCCTTGCGTTCGATGGGATTGACCTGGACCAGTATCGTATCGCGCGAAACGCATTCGCGCACGAGCGGCGTGATCGTCGGATTGCCCGAATAACCGCCATCCCAATAAAGCTCTCCGTCGATCTCGACGCCCTGAAACATCGTCGGCAGGCATGCCGAGGCGAGCAGCGCATCCGCTGTGACGTCGGCGTTTCTGAAAATGCGGGCGCGCCCCGTCGACACGCAGGTGGCCGTAACGAAAATCTTGATCGGCGCACGCTCAAGCTTTCCAAAATCGATAATCTCGGCAAGGATTTGCTGTAGCGGGTTCACCCCTTTCGGATTGAGGTCATAAGGCGAAAGCAGTCTCGACATCATGTCGCTCGCGATGAAGAGCGGCGAGTTGTCGAGCGTCCAGCGCCCAAGCATCACATCCAGAGGAGTCCGTTGCAGGGGACTGAAACGCGCTTCGTCCGACACCCGGCGCCAGAATCTTTCAAGAGTCGCGCGCGCGCCCTGGGCGCCGCCGCCGACATAGCCGCTGATAAGCGCTGCAGCGTTCATCGCCCCTGCGGAGGTTCCTGAAATCCCTTCGATTTTCAGCCAGCTCTCTTCGAGGAGACGATCGAGCACGCCCCAAGTGAAGGCGCCATGCGCGCCGCCTCCCTGCAAAGCGAGGTCGATCGAAACCGTATCACGAGTCATTCCCGCCCTTTCGCGTGGCTGCGGCAAATGGCAGGCCGTTGGGGAGTGGACAACTGAGAACCAAAAAAACAAGACGCATGGCAGGAAAAAGCATTGCGCATCAGAAACGCTTCCGGCGAAGAAACCGGGTCGGTGACCAAGCGCAAAGCCGCCAATCCGTCAAATCCTGCATTCCGAGCTCTATACATCACTGCTGACAGGTTTTTGAAAGCAGCTTGCGCCATGAGCAGCAAGGAAAATTCCGATGATCCAAAATCCGAAACCCGCGTTATTCGGCGCGGTTTGTGACATGCCGTCACTCGCTTCGAGGCCATCAATTTCGGCAGTTCTTTCAACCTCCACCGATATAAATAGCGCGGCGCCATTGTCCTTCCCTGAAGCGGAACAAACCGCGTTTGAAGAGGCTGCCGGAAAGAGATGCGTCAAATGGACGCGTCGCGGGAACACGCGTCACGGCTATGCGCATTGTCGTTGTGTTAAGTTACAGTAATAAAACGCCGCTTGGCCGCTATCAAAAGGCCCGGGGCAGGTGGCGGCCGAGTTTGCAGAAGAAAGCAAGCTCACCTAAAGCTCCAAGACACCCGGGAAACGAAGTTTCGACGAAGGAGCGCCCATGTCGCAGTCCACCTTTGAAGCGCCGGGTGGCGTGTGTGAACTGGTCGAGAAAAGCGTCGAACAGACTCGACATGCGTTCGAGGCCTTCTTGGGCGCGACGCGCCAAGCCGTCAACTCGGTAGAGCCGATGCTTCCTGAAAGCGCCCGCGACGCCAATGCGCGGGCGCTCGGCTATGCGGAAGCCAATATCAAGGCGGCGTTCGATCACGCCCAAAAACTTGCACGGGCCAAAGATCCTCAGGAATTCTGGCGCCTGCAAAGCGACTATGCGAAAGCGCTCGCGGACGCGGCGCAGGAGCAAATGAGAGAGCTCGGCCGCGCGACGCAGATTCCAGCCGCTATGAAAACCGGAGACGCGTCTTACGCTCGCAAAGTTTGACGAAAGCGTGTGACGTCGCGCCGCTCTCGAAGCGGGCGCGCATCGGCCACGGCGTCTGATCATTTTTCTGCGGGATGCTTTACCGGCTTCGCGCGTCTTCACTCGATTGCAACAGCGCCTCGGGGCAAGGTCACGGCGCTTACAAGACCGAAAAGCGAACAAAGACATGTCACTCTCCTGGCGCACCCGCCCGACATGCCTTTTCCCCCGGCTAATCGTCTTCCTTTGTCTCTGGCTGGTCGTCTCTGGCGTATCGGTTGTGGATTTCATGATCGGAACGCTTACGGCCATCGGGACAACATGGGCGAGCATCGCTCTGCTGCCCTGTTCCGACACACGGCCGCGTTTTTTCGCCTGGATTCGCTTGATCCTTCCAATTCCATTCCAGGCGTTCGCCGCCGGCGCCGACGTCGCAAGGCGCGCACTCGACCCGTCTCTTCCGCTTCACCCCGGATTTGTCGCCTATTCCACTAATCTGCCCCCCGGAACGGCGCAAAACGCCCTCGCGGGGCTTGCCGCGTTGCAGCCCGGCTCCGTCCCCATCCGCTCCGACGCACAGGGAAACTTCGACATCCATTGTCTGGACGCACGTCTTCCCGTCGTCGTGACCCTCATGCGGGAGGAGGCGGAGCTTCGCGAGGCGCTCGGGCTGGAGCGCGATCGTGGATAACTTCTTCCTCGTGGCCGCAGCGGTGATTGTCGCGACTACGGCGATCGGCCTGTTCCGCGTTTTGCGCGGCCCCACCAGGGCGGACCAGATGTTGGCCGCGCAACTCCTGGGGACCGGCGGCGTCGCGGCGCTGCTTCTCGCCGAAGCGCGAGGCGTACGCGGGGCTGTCGACGTCGCGCTCGTTCTTGCTCTGCTGGCCGCTTTTTCCGGAATAGCCTTCCTCAAAGCCACGACCGTCGCGGAGCACGGGGATGAGGCAGTGAAAGATCGTGCTGATGAATCTGGCGATTGACGTGTTTTCGGTTCTCTGCGTCAGCGGCGGCCTGTTCTTCTTCCTGGCCGGCGTCGTCGCGTTGTTGCGGTTTCCCGACACATTGACGCGTCTGCACGCTTTGACGAAGGCAGATAATCTCGGCCTCGGTCTCGTGGTGCTCGGCCTGGCGCCACAAGCGGGCAGTTTCCTCGGCGCGGTTAAGCTTTGCCTCGTCTGGCTTGTCGCGCAGCTGGCGGGAACGACGCTCAGTCAATTGATTGGCGCGGTCGCCAAAGACTTATCCGAGCCATGAGCGCGACCTTCTTTCTGGACGCCAGCCTTGCCGCGCTCACGCTGGCCGTCGCCGCCTATGCGATCTTTGCGCGCGAGGCGTTCACGGGCGTCGTCGCCTTTATCTCCTATGGGCTGCTATTAGCGCTTATCTGGGTTCGCCTTTCCGCCGTGGATGTGGCCCTCACGGAGGCGGCCATTGGCAGCGGCGTGACGGGCGCCTTGCTGATCGGCGCCGCGGCGCGGATTGGGGACGGCGACGCCGCGGCGCCAGAGCGCCTCGGGCCCCTCGCCAAATCACTCTGCGCGCTGCTTTGCGCGGCGGCGTCGGGCGGAATCGCCGCCGCCGTCCTGTCGCTGCCGCCTGAACCGCCGACGCTGGCGCCGCTGGCTGTCCAGCGTTTGCCCGAGACGGGGCTTGGCAATCCGGTGACCGGCGTTCTTCTCGCCTACCGCGCGATCGACACCCTACTGGAGTCGGTGGTGCTCGTTCTGGCGCTGGTCGGAGTCTGGTCCTTCGCGCGCGACGCCGACTGGGGCGGCCGGCCCGAGTCTCCGGGCGCGCTCGCGCCCGATGGAGCGCTGGTCTTTCTCGGGCAATTATTGCCGCCTCTCGGCGTCATCATAGGCGTTCACCTCGTTTGGACTGGCGCGAATGAGCCGGGGGGCGCGTTCCAGGGCGGAACGATCCTTGCCGCGATGTGGATTCTCGTAATGGTCGCCGGCTTGCGCGACGCGCCGTCGGTCGGCCATCCGTGGCTGCGCTTCGCGCTCGTCGGCGGACCTGCGTTATTCATTGCGATCGGCGTCGCCGGCTTCGCGATTGCCGGGGCCTTTCTTGCTTATCCGGAAGGCTACGCCAAGCCGCTCATCCTCCTCGTCGAGGCTGGGTTGACCCTTTCGATCGCCGTCGCGCTGGGACTGCTGGCGCTCGGCGCGCCAACGAGGAAAGCGCAGCGATGAACGCGATCACGCTCGCCGGTCTGGGCGGCGCCGCATTGGTCGGACTGGGCCTCTATGGACTCGTGACCAATCCGCATCTCTTGCGCAAGATCGTCGCCTTCAATGTCATGGGCGGCGGCGTGTTTCTTTTGTTCGGGGCCATTGCGCGCCGGGGGGCGGCCGCCGGCGTCGGCGCGGACCCGGTTCCGCAAGCGCTGGTGATCACCGGAATTGTCGTCGCCTTTTCGGCGACGGCTCTCGCCGTCGCGCTTCTGCTGCGCGTTTTCAAAGTAATGCAGACGCCGTTTTTCCCGACCGATCCTGCTGACCGGAACGGTGCGAGTTGACTCTCGTGGCGGTTGATCCAGCTTCAACGGGCGCCAGTCTTCTGCTGCCGGCGATCATCATCCTGCCTGTCGCCGCCATGTTGCTCGCCTTCCTGCTCGGCGAACGCAGGACAATGCTGACCGCCCTCGCCGTGACGCCCATCGGCGCCGCGCTTGCGGCGGCCATCGCTTATGTCGTTTGGCGAGACGATCGGGCGCTTGTCTATGTCATCGGCGGGTGGAGTCCGCCGCTCGGCGTCGTCTTGCGAGCAGATGGATTCTCGGCGGCCATGCTGGTGACCGCCGCGCTCATTATTTCCGTGACAGGGCTCTTTGCTGTCGGCCTGTTCGGCGTGAACAAGGGAGAGCGGGAAAGTCGCGCGAGTTTCGCCTTCTGGACGCTGCTGCTGGCCCTTTGGGCGGCCATTAACGGCGTCTTCCTTGGTTGGGACCTGTTCAATCTCTACGTCGCCTTGGAGATGCTCACCTTCGCCGCGGTTCCGCTCGTCTGTCTCGACGGGCGGGCGGCGACTCTCGCCGCGGCGCTGCGTTATCTGCTGTTCGCGCTTTTCGGGTCGGCGCTCTATTTGTTGGGCGCAACGCTCCTCTATGGCGCCTATGGCGCTCTCGATATCGGCCTGTTGTCGTCGCGAGTTCGCCCGGAAGCCGCGGCATGGGTTGCGCTCGCCGCGATGACGGCGGGTCTTCTGGCAAAGACCGCGCTTTTCCCCTTGCATCTCTGGCTTCCTCCCGCCCATGCGGGGGCCCCGCCGCCGGCGAGCGCCATGCTCTCGGCTCTCGTGGTCAAAGCCTCGTTTTTTCTCGTCCTTCGACTCTGGCTCAACCTGGCGCCGTCGCAAATGAGCGAAGTCGCCGCCCAACTGCTTGCGATCCTGGGAGCGGGAGCGATTGTTTTTGGCAGTGTGCTGGCGTTGCGACAGGCGCGGCTGAAACTGCTCATCGCCTATTCGACCGTCGCGCAGATCGGCTATCTGTTCCTGATCTTTCCCCTTGCCGTCGGCGCGCATCCCTGGGCCGCCTCGGCCTGGGTTGGCGGCGCGATGCAGGCGGTGTCGCACGCTTTCGCCAAGGCGGCGATGTTTCTGTCGGCAGGACTCATCGCGCAAGCGCTCGGCCATGATCGCATAGCGGAATTTCGCGGGCTCGGCCGTGTGGCCGCCCCCGCAGTCCTCGCCTTCGCCCTTGGCGGCGTTTCGCTGATGGGCCTGCCGCCGAGCGGCGGGTTTACGGCGAAATGGTTGCTGCTGACCGCTGCGATCGAAAGCGGCCAATGGATATGGGCGCTCGTGATGGCGGCAGGAGGACTCCTCGCCGCAGGCTACGTCTACCGTGTGATCGCGCCGGCGCTGGCGCCCGCAACGAATATCCCACCCGCGCCTCCCGCCTCGATTTCATCGGGCGGCGTCGCGCTCGCTCTTGTCCTGTCGATGACGGCCATCCTGCTGGGTTTCGCGCCGCCGGAATTCTCGAGGCTCGTGCTCGTCGGCGCGCCAGGCGCGAAGACGGAGTTCGTCAGATGATCAGCTCCCTCTTCCCGCAACTGGCGACTTTCGCCTATGGGCCGCAGGCCATCGGGGTCGCCCTCGCGACGCCGCTCGTCTTTCTCATCGGTTGCCTCGCGTCGCGCCTGCGGGCTCTGAGACCGACGTTCCTTGTGCTCGCCCCCGTTCCCGCGCTCGCCGCCGCCATTCTCGCCGCCGAATCCGGCCCGCTGGTGCTGGACCAAACGCTTTTTCCCGCCGTGTTCGTCCTCGATCCGGCGGGCGCGTTGCTCCTCGGCGTAAGCGCTCTGCTTTGGATCGCGGCGGGAGTCTTCGCCGCCTCCGTGACGCCCGACGAAATGAGGGATGGTTGGTTCGCCGCCTGCTGGCTGCTGACGCTCATCGGCAATGTCGGCGTCTTTCTTTCCGCAGACGTGGTCAGTTTCTATCTTGTTTTCGCCTTGGTCAGCCTGCCGGCCTACGGGCTGATCACCCTTGGGCGGGGCGGCGCACCAGAGAAGGCAGGCCGGCTCTACCTTTCGGTCGCGCTTCTCGGAGAGGCCTTTCTGATCGTCGCCTTCGCGGCGCTCGCGCTCGGCGCGCCAGATCAAAGCCTTCTTATTTCCGACGGCGTCGCCGCGCTGCCGACATCACGCTGGCGCGATGCGGTTGTTGGCCTGCTCATCGCCGGTTTCGCGACAAAAATAGGAACCTTCCCCTTGCATGTCTGGATGCCCTCGACCTATCGAACTGCGCCGATTCCGGCGTCAACGATCCTGAGTGGCGCGGCCGTCAACGCAGGCGTCATTGGGCTTACTCGCTTCCTCCCCTTTGGCGTCGAGGTTGCTGGCTGGGGTCAAGCGCTCGTGGTTCTGGGCATGTTCGGGGCGTTTTATGGCGTCGCCATCGGCCTGACGCAGCGCGACGCGAAAACCGTGCTCGCCTATTCCAGCGTCAGTCAAATGGGCCTTGTCGCCGCGACGCTGGGCAATGGACTCGCCGGCGCGAACGCCGCCGCGGCGGGCGCCGCCGCCCTTTATGCGGCGCATCACGGCCTGGCGAAGGGAGGCCTTTTCCTGGCGACAGGCGTCGTCATGTCCGCAGCCCGTGGACGGCGCGCCTGGACGCTCCCGCTGATCGCTTTGCTCGCGCTGAGCCTTGCCGGCCTGCCGCCAATGGGCGGCGCGATCGCGAAACTGGCGATCAAGGCGCCGCTGGGGGGCGGCCTCCTCGACGTTCTCTCGACTCTGTCCGCCGTCGCCACGACTTTGCTCATGCTGCATTTCGTGGCGCGCCTGCACGCCGAGCCGCTCCGCGGCAAGCCCGAAACCACGCTCGGGGTCATCGCCCCGTGGCTCGCCGTGACATTGGCCTCCGTCGTCGTTCCAACCGCATATTTCCTTGCAGACGCGCCAGCGAGCGCCGCATCGCTGCTGAATTATCGTCTGGTCTGGGAGGCCCTTTGGCCGGTCGCGGCAGGCGCCGCGCTGGCGGCGATCTCACGGCGCTGGCTTGATCGAGCGCCGAACGCGCCCGAAGGCGATATCATCGTCCTGCTGCAGGGAGCCGTGAGTCGCTTCGGTATAATCGGTCCCTGTGTTGAACGACAGATGCGCGTTCTGCAGCAGTGGACGGTTGCAGCGGCGGCTCTGCTCGCCATCGCGACTGTGCTTGCAGGGACCGGATTACTCGCCCGTTGAAAAGCGCCGGCGGTTTTCCGTTCGAACGCGCGACCAAACCGCCAATTTTTGTGACTTTCCGTATGATGTTCCCATTTTCACTCGAATCGAATTCATCCCGCCTGCCACGAAACACCTCATCCACAATATTGCTTCGCTTCCGCCAGATCGCATCGCCGATCAAGCCCGCAATGCGATAAATTATGCCTTCTGCGTCTCAGCGAACACTTCGTAGGCGACGCTCAAAACGACGGTCGCCGGCACCGCGAGCACGACGCCCATGGCGCCGAAAAGCGCGCCGAACGCCAGCATGCAAAACAGCAGCACCACAGCCGGCACGCTCAAGGAACGGCTCTGAAGAAACGGCGTAATCAGATAGCCCTCGACGAAACTGGCTGCGCCGATCGAGAGAGCCGCGAGGGCGGCGCTATCGACGCCATGCGGCAAGGCCACGAGCGCTCCAACCACGAGGGCGATTATCGAACCAAAATAGGGGATAAAGGCGAGCGCGCCGCTGATCGTCGCAAGGGCGAGCGGCGCGGGCACGCCGAACGCCCATAACGCCACGCCGGCGAAGAACGCATTCATGACGATGACATAAAGTTGCAGAATCAGCCATTGGCGCAGGGACCCCCCGGACCGTTGGAGGAACCTTGAAACCTTTTCCCGATGGTGCGCTGGGGTCAAAGCCACGACGCGCTCGGCATGTCCTTTCGGATCGGCGGCAAGATACGCGGCGCCGATAATGGCGAACAGAGTCATTGCGAATGCATTGCCCAAGGAGCCGAGCGCGGCTCCGACATGCTGGGCGATGGGGGCCGCCGCCTTCGAGTAATCGACGTCCAGGACAAACTTTTCGACGAATCGGCCCCAGGGATGCTCTTCGACATGTCGTTGGATGAGCTCGATCGCCGCAGGCACGTCGAGCGCCACTTCGTCATATTGCCGGACAAGCTGACCGCCGAACGCCATCAGCGTCACAACGACTCCCACGACGAGCGCGAGTGCGACCGTGAGAATGGAAAGGCCAGTCGGAATTCCAAAGCGGGCGCCAAAGCTTTCCGCGGCGCCACGCCAAGCGACAGCTATGACAATCGTAGCGAAGACAATCGGCAGGAACTCTGAAAGCCTCCAGAATAGAAGGCCGAGCATGATAGCAGCCGCAGCAATCGACACTGTGGCGACCGCCCGCGCGACAAAGTCGGGCTGATCGAGACCTTTAGTTAAGAAATTCAGCTTCATAGCGCGCCTCGAATTTTCTACGCGGAGTATTCTGGAAGCGCCTCCCACGGCGAAAAAGCGTTTTTATCGTGAGATGATGTCCTCTCAAAGACCCCGGCTCCCAGCCAGCAATTCAATGTGGCACACACTTGACATTATGCGTGGACGTCGGTCAATCAACGCGTTTCAGCGCCAAGGCGCGAAGAACGGCATAGCCGATAGACGCTTTGTCAAAATGGCGTCCGTGATTGGTGTTTCCGTCTCGCTCTGGTCTCCTGACTGCGAGTGGCTGCAGGTTCTTTTCAACGGTTGCGACGTCGCCCATGCAAGGCGCGCGTCTTGATGTGATCAAATCCGAGTTCGCTTTTTTCTGTTTCGAAACCAACCTCGATCGCCCGGCGACGCCATCCGAATTTCACCAATTTATCGATCATCACTCCGCTCGGCGACCATGCTTTAAAGAAGGCAGGATCGCCGTTAGCGATTTTCCGACAAATCAGCAGTCAGGAGAGTCCAGAAATTCTCCACAAGCACATCGTTATAATCGCCTCTGAACTGATGAGTTGGATGCCGCCTCCACCCCATCAGTTCACTGTTGTGAAACCTGATCTGGGGCCCGGATGAGGAGGACGTTATCACGAATTGGTCGCGCCCTGTAATTGTCAACTTATGCGTCGGCATGGCGCTCACGAGCTATGATTCGGCGGATTCTGAGCTGTAGATCGCGTGCCGCCAGGCTCGTGCGCGACATGGATGTTGGCCGTCAAGGGCCGCTGAAGTGCGATGCCTAATCGGCGTCCGAAATTAAATTCCCCGTCACGCGCTTCATTACGAACGGACGGCATGGACCGACTCGAGTAACCACGAACGCTGCCGCGCAATGAGTTGCGGACTTTGAAGCGCCAGCATTGGTTACCGGTCCCGAATATCTCACAGTGGCGCCTGAGAAGGTCGAGCGGCGCCATTGTCATTATGTCGTTACCGAAGACGCTCATCCATTCGCAGAACGCGAGATTGGTGGCGGTGAAGATCGACGTGCGCTCTTAAAGCAAGTTTACGAGATGAGAAAGTCGTTCGCCCCCAGCCCGGGCGACTGGTCGATCCCGGTGTTGGCCGGGAAGGATGGATTCGAGACGAACCACTTTAATCGGCCACTCGTCCCTGACAAGCGGCGCGCGATTCCGCCTCAAAGCGATTGACGAGATCGGTAGTTAGAACTCGCCGCGGAAACTCGGACAGTAGCTTGAGTGATGGAGTCGTCTAATCGCGGGTGTAGAGTCAAGCGATTATGCGAGGCGTCGAAAGCCTATGCCGGGTGCAGGGTCGTCTTCGCAGTCGACATCGGTCGCCACACGATGGGGCTTCGCGGGAAGAGCCTTCAAATGTGGATGACGCACTTTGCTGAGGCAGCGGTGCATCCCATCAAACGGAATGGCTCGGCCCACGTCCCTGCAGAGACGTTCTGGCGCGCTCGATGCGAACGCTATCTCTAAACGGTTACGCGGCTATCCCCACCATTCGGTCGAAGAAAGTCCCCGTTTTGAGCATTGCGTGCATTATGTGTTCACGAGCGTGCTGCTGGATGCGAAGGTCTTGATTAGCATGGACGGCAAGGGCGCCTGGCGGGACAATGTCTTCGTCGAGCGGCTGTGGCGCAGCGTCAAATACGAGGAGGTCTATCTGCGGGCCTATGAGAGCGTGTCTGAGGCGCGCGCGTCGATCAGTCGGTAACTGGCGTTTTATAACGAGCGGCGCCCGGATTCGAGCCTTGACGGGCGCACGCCCGACGAGGCCTGCTTCGACAAACAGGAAACGGCGATGGCCGCATAAATGTCCCCTTCGATTTTGCCGCAGCTCTGGTCGGGCTACGCCCTCCCGACGCCGCGACAAAATCGAAACGCCCTGCGTTCAGCAAAACCCGGCAGAGATCCACTTAAAATCCGCGGGGAACTGTCCAAACAACCGGAGCCAGCTCTTCTGTCCGGTTGCGAACGAAATTATTGAATGGAAACCTCACTGTTTCCCAATGAGAAGCCGCGATGAAGGTTTGGCGATAGGATTGCCAAGGGCGGGTAAGATCGGTCGTCCGCAAATTGATCCCGTATTCCTCACCATTTCCGAAGACATCTACCTCGATCCCACTCCATCCCCCGGCGTCTATTGGCCCGCCATCTGAGCGGAAGTCGAGGGAGACTTGAACGAAGCCGCCGTTGTTTTCGAGGCTGACGTTCCCTCGCAACCGAATAGCCTCTCTATATGCGACAGTCTCACGGGTCATAGTCGCTTTGGAGACGCCGCCCATAACCGTATCGGTGAACAGCTGCCAATTGGTTCCGATCGTCGCAATCGGCGGTTCACGGCTGATATCATCTATGACGGGCAAAGCAGTCTGCTTGTCCTCGCTTCTCGCCGGACGATTGATGAAAATGCTAGCGAACGCAGTAAGGAAGCTACGACCTGGCGTGCTCATCGACAACGACTTAGTTCGTTGGGCAGCAAAGGGAAGAGCGCATGCATTTGAGTCGAGAAAGTATGAAGCGCCCTTCGCGAGAACATTCTGCCTGATCCTTCGGCACGTCTTACCGGGGATCGGCGCATGAACTTAAAGGCCGTCCAGAACATCGCATCTGAACGGCCTTCAACCCTTTTGCCTAGAGAAGACGATGGGCTCTACCGCCCCCTCCAGACCGAAGCAGATTGAGGTTTCCTTATTTCTTTATTCTGGACGCGAGAACGATAGGGAAGCCAATGATAAGGATCGCTGCTCCGGCCCAAAGAAGAAGATCGTGCATTTGCCTTTTCCTCGTTTTCTGCCGCATCACACCTGCGACAAAAGCTAGCGCCTTTTTCCTTTTCGCCAGCAACGGGGTCAGCCAAACAGCCACTGATTCTTGCCATTCTGGCGCTAAGCTAGTTTCGCTCGACGGGACTTCGCCCTGAGAAGGGCGTGGCAAATACGTTACGCCGCCGCCCCATCGCGTTGAACGCTCCCCATAAGCTCGATCTGCTTATCTTATCGGCCCAACTCGCCTGACGCTCTGCCCCTAGCTCTTGCGGCGAGGCACGAGGTGGAGAAATCTCGCGAGCTTGCGTTCGGTCAGGAACGCCAGACTAAAAAGCTGGACAATGTTTTCAGCTTCGATGAGCTCCAGGCCGATATTGGCGGGAACCAGTTCCTTGCGAGTGCCGAACATGGAGTCCCAGATAGAGAGCACAATACCGTAATTGCTATCGTGCTCCTCCCGGAGCGTGGAATGATGCGCCCGGTGCAGGTGCGGCGTAATGATGACGTAAGAGAGGAGCCTTTCGCCGGGGAAGGTGAAGTTCCCATGGTGAAACAGCACGAAAAACATTCGAACGATTTCACAAGCCACGACGATGCTGGCAGGGACGCCGAACAGAATGACGCAGAAGCACTTGACTAGAATTTCAAGGAACTGATCCAGCACATGGAAGCGGAGCCCCGTCGTGACGTGGTAGCTCTTGTCGCTGTGGTGGATCTTGTGAAAGCGCCACAGAGACTCGAATTTGTGGCCGAGATAATGCCATACATATACGGCGAAATCGAAAAGAATGAAGCTCAGTATCCATTTGAGCGGGCCGTCAGACATGCGCCCGAGGAGACCGTAGTCGGCGTAATTGGACGCGACGATCAGAAGACTCGAGAGAGAAAAGACGCTCATGATCAGATTGTTGACAAGGAAAGCGCCAGTGTTTGTCGAAAACGATTTTTTCAATTCCTCTTTTGAAATTGGCATGTAGGGGAACTTTTTCTCCACGACGAGCAATATTGCAAAAAGCAATACCGCCGCACCAAATAGAGGGCCTTCGATCCCAGAAGTCATTGCTCTCTCCCCACGCGCCCAAGCAAACCTCCAAAGGCTGGAAAGCTTCGCCGATTATTGCTGCGCTCATTGCTCATGGTTGCCTTCCTCCTGTCCGCGCACCAACCCGCCTAAGGCCGCAAACCGGCCGATTCCCTCAGGCAAATGGCCAGTATTGACAGTTACAACCGGTGATTGCACGACTATATGATCCGATAGACGGGATCAATCAAGAGCCAGGAGGGGTTTATGCTCGGCATCGGGGGAACAAAGCCTGTTGCCGGTCAGGCGGAGGAACTTATCGCCTGTCCGACGTCGAAAGCCTATGAAATCATTGGTAGACAGTTCTTTGAAAACTATCGGAAATGGTGCCCCCAGGTCGTGGAGCTTGAGCAGCTTTCCCCTCCGCCGGTCTGCCTTGGCGCCAAGGGGCGGCAGGTGACGCGAGACAGAGGCATAGACAGCGAGTCCTTATTCGAAGTCTCGCAGTTTGCGCCCAACGACATTTTCGAGATTTCCGGCACAAGCGAGCCCTTCCGTTCGGCTTATGAATTCAAGGAAGAGAATGGCGCCACCCGTATTATCTTCACATTCGAGCTCAAAGAGATCGAGCTCGTTATGAGGCCCTTTCAGAAGCTCATACGAACTGCGTTGCAGGACGGCGCCATCCAAACAATCGAGAACATCAAGCAATTGCTTGAAGAGGCAGTCGCTGAGACCGAAAGAGTACCGGCTTGACGGTTCCTACAAGGAGAAAATCATGTTCGTAGTTCAAAAGGACAATGGCGTTATCCCGCATGTCCTGACCCAGATCCTCGACTCCTGCGTCAATGGTGTCACGCTCAGCGACCCCGATCTCGAGGATTCGCCGATTGTCTACGCAAATAAAGCCTTTGAGGATATGTGCGGCTATACGCAGGAAGAAATAATCGGCATCAATTGTCGGTTCCTGCAAGGGAGCGATCGAGACCAGCCGGAATTGGAGCGCCTTCGTGCAGCAATCAAGAAAGGCGAAGCTGTCGAAGTCACCTTGCGCAACTACCGTAAGAACGGGGAGCTGTTCCATAATCGCCTTGTCGTTAAGCCGCTCTTCGACGAACGCGGGAACGTGGTCTATTTCCTCGGCGTGCAGTACGATATCACCGAGCAGGTCGAAGCTCAGCAAGAGATCAAAACTCTCAGTGAGAAACTCGCTTTTGCTGGCGTCTGAGACTCACGAATAGCGGTTGCTATATACATTGCGCCGCGATCACGCGGCGCAATCGCTTTTACAAAATGAGTTAAAGGCCGCTGAACCAGTTGTAGCCCTGCTTTTCCCAGTAGCCGCCGGGGTTGTCATTCGTCACGAAAATTTCGGTGACGAATTTTGGATTCTTGAAGCCGAGTTTCGTTGGCATGCGGATTTTGATAGGGTAACCGTATTTCGTCTCGCCGGGCTTTCCCGGGAAATCCAGGACGAGGAGCGTTTGGGGATGCAGCGCGCTCGGCATATCGATGCTGGTCCAGTATTTGTCAGCGCATTGGAAACCTACATATTTCGCCGTGAGGTCCGCGCCTATCCGCTGCAGGAAGGTCTTGAACGGAACGCCGCCCCATTTGCCTACCGCGCTCCAGCCTTCTACGCAGACAAGGCGAGTGATCTGCGTTGTTTGTGGCAGCGAGCGCAGTTCCGAGAGATTCCACGGCCGTTTGTCGTCTATCAGACCCGACAGGGCGAGCTGATATTTTTCGCCATCGACGACTGGCGCCAGAGGTTCCTCATAATAGGCGTTGAAGGGAAAGGGCGTCGTTACGTCCGTCTCCGCGTAAGTCTGCGCGAGGCTGTCCGGATTAAACAGAGCCGCCTGCACGCGATCATTCCAACGGGACATCGTCCAGAGAATGCGGTCAACAGAGTCTTCATCCTTTAGCGTGCAACCCGAAAGGAGGGAGAGTGCGCCAATGGACAGGCCCTGCTTTAGGAAAAAGCGTCGCTCAATGCGCTCCAATTGAGGGCGAAATGAAGCTAGTGACGGACCACTTCGTTCTTTAGGAGTTTTCACTGACGCTCCAACCTCTGCAACTGACCTTTGGTCAATCGTCCCGTAAACATGGATTTGATTGTCCCTTTGACCGCGAAAGCGACGCTGACATGGATGATGAGGAAGGCCACCAAAATCGTCATTCCGAAGAAATGGATATGCCGAGCCTGCTCGTATCCTCCTAAAAACGCCGCGAGGCCCCCGAATTGCACGGGCTTCCAGATCGCTAGCCCCGAAAAGAACAAAAGGATGACGTCCGAGATCACTATGACGTAGAGCACACGCTGCACGATGTTATATTCGCCTGTGCCGTGAAGCAACAGATGCTTCATTTCCAGCTTGATGTTCCGGTAGGCTGACATCGCGCCGATATTCAGGATTTTGCGAACGAAATGACCTGAAAACACCCCATATGCGAGGTAAGCAAGTCCATTGATGACCAGAAGCCACATCACGGCAAAATGCCAGGCGAGGGCGCCCGCGAGCCACCCTCCGAGCGTTACGTCTGGTGGAAACCTGAAATCATAGAGAGGCGAGGCATTATAAATTTGCAGACCACTCATCAACATGGCGATCGCCGCAAAAGCATTGATCCAATGCGTGATGCGGACGAAGAGGGGGTGAATCACTCTGTCGCGGTTGGTCAACCGGCGTTTCTCAACCTTCTGAAGCAATGACCTTTCCTCCCCCCTTTTCATTAAATGATAGTCTGATGGCTGCGATAGAGCCCTGAGACAAAATGTCGATGAATTTCGCCAGAACGGAAAATAGGATTGTCTACATCAGGCAATGCGCTACGCTCAATCCAGTATGGTTGCTTCCAGTGGCGCCCACGTAGGAGAAATCGACCCGCCTAATTTACTGCAACGCACAAAAGTAACGATCAAGTAGGGCGTCGTCCGTAGAGCCGTCCAGCCATCGTTGTCAACATGGGCGCGACGTGGCTATCAAACTGCTTTATGACTAGCGGCGGCAAAGTGTGTCACTGAACCGGCTTTGTGGGCCGCTGTGACGACGGCGTAAAAGTGTGCCGGTCCTGATAGGCGCGACTCGATGTCATCGACGGGCATGGAGAGGCCGAAAGGATGTTCACATTGCAACTTTATGCCCGGCTAAGACGCGCAGTGATGGTTGATGGGCTGATACCAAGCGGCGCGAGGCGTCACTCACTGCCTGTTCCCAAATCGGGAAATATCTGAATCTGTGCGATGGACCGATGGAGGTTCGTCATGGCTGCGGCGGTGCGGTTGCGGGGCGATTTCGATGCGAATCGGCTTCGGGTGCTGGCCCGCGGCGCGAAAGACGGGCCGCAGGCGCGACGGCTACTGGCGTTGGCGGCGATCTACGAGGGGGCGCCGCGCAGCGAAGCCGCCAGGATCGGCGGCGTGACGCTGCAAATCGTGCGAGACTGGGTCTTGCGCTTCAACGCTCATGGGCCAGATGGCCTCCTCGACCGCAAGGCGCCGGGGCCGGCGTCGCTGATGCAGGACGCGCACCGGACCGCTCTGGCGCGCATCGTCGAAGACGGGCCGATCGCTGCTGTCCATGGCGTCGTGCGCTGGCGGATCGTCGATCTCTGCCAATGGCTGTTCGACGAGTTCCGGCTGTCTGTCTCCGAAACGACCATGAGCCGCGAACTGCGCAAAATGGGTTATCGCAAGCTCTCGGCGCGTCCGCGCCATCACGCGCAACAGGACGGGGCGATCGAGGCGTTCAAAAAAATTTCCCCGCGCGGCTGGAGGAGATCGGCCGCGAAAGAGGCGTCGACGCCGACCGCATAGAAATCTGGTTCGCCGACGAAGCCCGCATCGGCCAGAAAAACAAGATTACGCGGCGCTGGGCGAAGCGCGGCTCGCGCCCCAGCGCCCCGAAAGATCAGCGCACGGCGTCGACCTATATTTTCGGCGCGATCGCGCCGAAGGAGGGCAAGGGCGTGGCGCTCGTCCTGCCCAAATGCGACACATATGCGATGAACCTGCACCTGGCCGAAATCGCCAGACACGTCGCGCCCGGGAACCATGCCGTGCTGATGCTCGATCAGGCCGGATGGCACATGACGAACAAGCTCGACGTTCCGCACAACGTCACGATCCTGCCGCTACCGGCCAAATGTCCCGAGTTGAACCCCCAGGAGAACATCTGTAAGTCCGTATGTCCGTTTCTGCGAAGGTGGTGGCTCACCCTAATCTGCGCATCCGAGGGTTGCTCGGGTAGGCCGAACCGAGCCTCACGCAGGAGGGCGAGCCGTGGACCATTATACAGAAGTTTTTGTCGGCATCGACGTCGCCAAGACTCGGAACGCAGTCGCTATTGCCGAGGGCGAGCGCGGGGGCGAGGCGCGCTATCTCGGAGAAGTCGATTCATCCGAGGAGAGCATGCGCCGCCTCGTGAAGCGGATCGCCGCAAAGCACAAGCACGTTCACTTTTGCTATGAAGCCGGGCCGACCGGCTACGGTCTGCATTGGGTCATCTCGGCCCTTGGCTATTCCTGCCTCGTCGGTGCGCCGTCATTGATTCCCAGAAAGCCTGGCGATCGGGTCAAGACAAACCGCCGCGACGCCATCGCCTTGGGCAAGCTTTTGCGGGCTGGGGAACTGAACTGATGGGGTGGATGCCCCCTCCACCCAGCATTGTGTGATGCTGGGTCGGCGCCGGGAGGCGCAGTTATGGAGGACGTGCATATGTCTGAAGTTCATGTTTTGGCGATCGATTTGGCGAAACGCAGTTTTCAGCTTTGCGGGACGGATCGCGGCGGGTCGTGTGTGGATGTATATGGACCCCGCCCGATTGCAACGGCTTTGACAGTTCCGACTTTCGGTCACAACTGCTGACGTATATCCGGCTTCATGATGCGGCCGAAAAAGTTCTTGCCGCGAGCCTCGATGGATTTTCGCGCGCTTCCACCTCAATGCCCCCAAGGCATTGGCTCTCGCCATGCCGGTCCACACATCAGGTTCGGGAATCGACGGAGTGACCGTTTCGCCATCACTGCCAATCGTTGCAATTGCTGGTGGGAATCTCGTTGGTTGTCTGTTTCCCGGATGCTTAGCTGCGGTTAGGCCGAGCTGACGGTTAGACGCTGATCGTAGCTCATGCCGCTGGCGAGCAAGCTCCATGCGATCCGCGCGTTCTTGTTGGCGAGCGCGACGGCGACGACATTTGGATGATGGCGTTCGCGCGCTTTGAGCAGCCAAAGGCTTCTCGGATCCTGCTTCCCTCGTATCCGGCCCAAGGCGGCGCGTGCGCCGTGGATAAGCAAGGTACGAAGATATCGGTCGCCGCGTTTGCTGATGCCGAGCAGCCGCGATCGGCCGCCACTCGATCGTTGTCTCGGGACAAGTCCGATCCATGCCGCGAACTGCCGTCCATTCTTGAAGCATTTTGCATCGCCAGCCGCTGCGACCAGCGCTGTCGCAGTAATAGGTCCAATTCCTTCGACCATGCCGAGGCGCTGACATGCTGCGCTTGTTCGATACAATTCCCGGATTTTGCGATCGTAAATTGCGACCCGCCTATCAAGGTCGATCAATTCCTCCCGCAATTCGCCGATCAACTCCCGAACAATGCTGTTCAGACCGTTGCTTTCCTCGTCGACGATCCGCGGCAAAGCGCGCCGAAGATTGCCGATGGTCTGCGCAATAACGACGCCGTGCTCGCCGAGTAGGCCGCGGATCTGGTTCACAAGTCTAACCCTATTGGCGACTAGACGACTGCGAATCCGATGAATAGCCTGGATCGCCAGCTGTTCGGCGGATTTGACCGGAACGAACCGCATGTTCGGACGGCCGACTGCTTCACAGATCGCCTCGGCGTCATTCCGATCATTCTTGTTGGATTTTACGTATGGCGTGACGAACTGCGGGCTGATCAATCGAACGTCATGCCCAAGCTCGGAGAACGTCTTGGCCCAATAATGCGCGCCGTTCGAGGCTTCCATTCCAACAATGCAGGGCGGAAGATTCGCGAAGAAGAGCGCAACGGCCGGGCGGCGTAAAGTCTTACGCAAAACGACTTTGCCGCGTTCGTCAACACCGTGAAGATGGAAAACATATTTCGCGAGATCGAGGCCGATACGGACGATGTGCATGGTCGTCTCCTGCTCTGCGAGTGACAGTTCGACATCCCAGCCTAGGCCAAGGGCGGGGTCCATACCATTGCCCCCGTTTTGGCAAGGTGATTCTTCGGCGTAAGGCCGTATGTCCGCTTCTGCGACTGAGGTAGCTCGCTCTACGCTGTGCGAGCGAGGGTTGCTCGGTGTTCCGAGCCGAGCCTCAGCGCAGGAGAGCGAGCCATGGAGCGGTCTACAGAAATTTTTGTTGGGATCGACGTTTCGAAGGCGCGCAATGCGATTGCCGTCGTCACGGAGGGACGCAGCGGCGAGGTGCGTTATGTCGGTGAAGTTGACTCCTCCGTCGACAGTATGCGTCGCTTGATCAAGCGCATTACCGCCAAACACCCGCAGGCACATTTTTGTTATGAAGCCGGACCGACCGGCTACGGCCTGCACCGGCTCATCATTTCCATGGGGTTCGCTTGCTCCGTCGTGGCGCCCTCGCTCATTCCGCGCAAGCCAGGCGATCGGGTCAAGACCAACCGGCGCGACGCCGTTGCGCTCGCCAAGTTGCTTCGAGCCGGGGAATTGACTGCTGTGTGGGCGCCGGACGAAAGCCATGAAGCGATGCGCGATCTGGTGCGCGCTCGATCCGCCGCGGTTGAAACACTGCGTGTGCATCGTCAGCAGGTGAGCGCATTCATGCTCCGTCACGGTCGGATTTTTCCGCGCAAAACGACTTGGGGCGCTCGTCATCTTCGTTGGCTGCAAGAACAAAAGTTTGATCATCCAGCCCATCAGATCGCGCTGCAGGAGATGGTCGAAGCCGTGAGAATCTCCAAGGAGCGCGCGGAGCGGCTCGAGGCGGCGATCAAAGAGTTCATACCCCAATGGTCGCTGGCGCCTGTGGTCCGGGCGCTCCTGACATTACGCGGGATTGATCTGCTTGTGGCAGTCACCTGCGCCACGGAGCTCGGCGATTTAAGCCGTTTCGATAATCCGCGTCAGCTTATGGGCTATCTCGGCTTGACCCCGAGTGAACGCTCGACGGGTGACACGGTTCGTCGCGGCGGCATCACCAAGGCCGGCAACGGACGTGTCCGGCATCTGCTGATTGAAAGCGCCTGGACCTACCGTCATCCGCCAAGGGTCGGAAAAGAGAAGCTCTACAAAATTGAAGCCGCGCCGCCGCGCGTAAGAGAGATCGCGTGGAAAGCGCAGAGTCGCCTTACAGCTCGCTATCGCGCACTCAGCGCACGCGGCAAAAAGACAACCGTCGTCTGCGTTGCAATTGCGCGGGAACTCGTTGGCTTCATGTGGTGCATCGCAAAGGAGGCGCAAGTCGCCTAAGCGACGGTTGATTGTCCGCTCGCGCATGGGCGGGGACTGGATCACGGCAGGGGAATACCCGTCAGACGCTTTGTGGCCGGCGACAGCCGACGCCCGATGTAAGATAGGGAAAGCCCCAGACGCATTTTCGGGAATGCGGTAACCAACCCGCGCATAAGAGCTTGATCACCGACGTCTTTCAGATCCAGTCCCTACCCCTGCGCGATAACCTTCCCTTGACGCTGCTGCCCGTGGCGCGAAGTCGCTCGTCAAAATTGTTGACTGCGGACATAAGAGGCGTGATGTGACGACCGCCTACCGGAACGCATATGGAGTTGGTTAGGTGTCCACCATTGAAGAGGTGGACACCTAATGTCGGCGGCGAAGGATGGCGTCAAGCGGCGCACGTGGAGCCCTGAAGAACGGCAGCGGATTGTCACGGAGGCGTTGACGTCTGGCGCGTCCGTAGCGGCGGTTGCGCGGCGGCACGGATTGAACGCCAATCTGATTTTCAAATGGCTACGGCGTTCGCGCGAAGGCTGGCTGGATCGTCGGCGCGCGCCGGCGAAAGAGACCGCAGCCGCACAAACCTTCGTTCCCGTGGAGGTTCTGGAGTTGAAGCCAACTCTGGTGAGCCCGGCTCTGGCGCCGTCGTCGTTACCGGTTGCGAAGATGGCCGCCACGCCAGCGAGGGGGGCGCGCAAGAGCGTGCGGCGCGGTGTGATGGAAGTCAGCCTGCCGAATGGCGCCCGCTTGTCGCTCGACGCGGATGTGGATACGGACGCTCTGCGCCGCGTGTTGTCTGCGCTGGGTGATCTTTGATGCTTCAGTTCGCACCGGGGATGAAGGTCTATCTGGCGTTGAAGCCCGTCGACATGCGGCGCGGCTTCGATGGGCTCGCCGCCGACGTGGCGCAGGTGCTGCGTAACGATCCTTTTTCTGGCGCGGCCTTCGTGTTCCGCAGCAAGCGCGGCGACTACGTGAAGATTTTGACCTGGGACGGGTCAGGCCTGTGTCTCTTCGCCAAGCGGCTGGAGAAGGGAAAGTTCGTCTGGCCGCCGATCGTCGAGGGTGCGCTGCAGTTGACGGCGGCGCAGCTGGCCTTGCTGATCGAAGGGATCGACTGGCGGCGGACGGTTGCGCCAGAAGCGCCGGAGCGCCCGGCCTTCCTGTAGAATCCATTCATTATTGAGCTGCGCCGTCACGTGTTTCGTGATAGATGAAACCATGTCGCGCGCCGCTGCCGATTTGCCCGAAGACCCCGCCGAACTGCGGCGTTTCGCGGAGGCGCTCGCCGCGGAAGTTCACGCCAAAACACTGCTGATCGAGAAGCTGAAAATGCAGCTCGCCGTGTTGCGGCGCGCACGCTTCGGGCGTTCGTCGGAAAAGCTCGATCGGGATATCGAACAGCTCGAACTGCTGATCGGCGACATGGAAGAGAGCGACGCCGAGCGGCAGGCGAGGAGCGAAGCGGTCGAGAGCGGCGGTTCGTCATCGACGCCGAAGAAGAAGCCGTCCGTTCGCGTTCCTCTGCCCGATCATCTCCCGCTCGAGACGATCGTCCACGACGCGCCCTGCGTCTGCCCGACCTGCGGCGGGAACAAATTCGGACCGGTAGGCGCCGACGAGCGGGACGTGCTGGAATACGTCGCCTCGCACTTCAAGCGCGTGATGCATGTGCGGCCGAAGATGAGCTGCCGCGCCTGCGAGACGATCGTTCAGGCGCCCATGCCGACGCTGCCAATCGAGAAGGGACGGCCGGGGCCGGCGTTGCTTGCTCATGTGATCGTCTCCAAATATTGCGATCATCTTCCGCTGCATCGCCAATCCGGCATTTACGCTCGCGAGGGCGTGACGATCGACCGCTCGGTCATGGCCGGCTGGGTCGGCCATATGGCGGCGCTGCTGGAGCCGTTGGCCCAGCGCATCGCGCGTCATGTGCGCGCCGGCTGCGCCGTTCACGCGGACGATAGTGTGCTGCAGAGGCACGCAGAAAGGATGATCGTCATGGTCTGAACTTCTGTGCGCTGAAGCTGCGGTAACGATGAGGGACGGCCCCTCGGGATCGGCTTTCAGGAGCGGGTCTCAAACCACTCCAAGCGGCTGCGTTAAAGAGGCGTGGTCGTGAGCGTTGGAGCCAAAGTTCAAGGAGCACCTTGAACAGGTATGCGTCCGAGAGACGAATGAAAATGAACCCACCGATGAAGCGTCGTGACGTGGAAGGCGTCGTCAAAACCAGGGGTGTGTCGTCCCTCTGGGATCAGCTCGCCGGATGCCTGATGACTGGGCGAGCGACGACCGGCGTTGAGGGGGCGTGAAGCGGATGCAGGCGTTGCCGTGGAACTGCAGGAACCAGCCGCTCCGATGCAAAGGGAGAAGCACAAGCGGAGAAAACCGCGAGGCGAGAGTACCGACGCGGAGCGCTGGGACGGACCGGCTCGTAGTAGCGATGAACGCCCGTAACGGGGCCGGAGCAAAGGGGTCGGATCAGGTCGGCGGATCGTTGACGCAACTGGCGACAGGAGGACGTCGATGAACCCGCCAAGCAAGCCGTTCTTGATCGACAAGCATCAAGTATACGAAGCATATCTGGAGGTGCGGTCCAAGGAGGGCGCGGGCGGCGTCGATGGCGTGACGATCGAGCAGTTCGAGAAGGATTTGAAGGGCAACCTCTACAAAATCTGGAATCGAATGAGCTCTGGCGCATACTTCCCGCCGCCAGTGCGTGCTGTTTCCATTCCCAAGAAGAGTGGAGGGCAGAGAATCCTTGGAGTCCCGACCGTAGCCGACCGCGTGGCGCAAACGGTTGTCAAGGAGATCATTGAGCCGGCTCTGGACGCGATCTTTCTAGCGGATTCCTACGGCTATCGGCCCGACAAATCGGCGCTTGATGCTGTCGGTGTCACGCGCGAGCGATGCTGGAAATTCGATTGGGTTCTAGAGTTCGACATCAAAGGTCTGTTCGACAATATCGATCACACGCTGTTGATGCGGGCTGTCCGGAAACACGTCGCGTGCCCTTGGGCGCTGCTCTACATCGAACGATGGTTGACGGCCCCGATGATGCAAGAGGATGGAACATTGATTGAGCGAACGCGCGGCACTCCGCAAGGAGGCGTCGTCAGCCCGGTCTTGGCTAACCTCTTCATGCACTACACGTTTGATCTCTGGATGGCGCGGACGTTCCCGCACCTGAGGTGGTGTCGGTATGCAGATGACGGGCTGGTGCACTGCCGGTCCGAGAGGGAGGCACGGATCGTATGGGAAGCGCTGGCGTCTCGGATGGCGGAGTGCCGCTTGGAGCTACATCCCACGAAGACGAAGATCGTCTATTGCAAGGATGATCGGCGAAAAGCCAATTTCGAGAATGTCGCCTTTGACTTTCTCGGCTACTGCTTTAGGCCGCGAACCGTGAGAGGCCCACGCTCGCAGACTCTGTTCTGTGGGTTCACGCCAGCGGTGAGCAAGCCTGCGCTGAACGCGATGCGATCCACGATCCGAGGTTTGAAGTTGCGCAAACGAACACAGGTGACGCTGGACGATATCGCTCGCGAGCTGAACCCGATCACTCGGGGCTGGATCGCTTACTATGGGCAATACACGCGTTCGGCGCTCTATCCCCTGGTTCGTTATATCGATCAGACGCTTGCCGTCTGGATCAAGCGCAAGTTCAAGCGCTTCCACCACCGATTGGGCCGCGCCCGTGCTTTTCTCGAAAAGATCGCGTGCGAAAACCCCCGATTGTTCGTGCATTGGCGACTCGGCGCAAGTGGCAGGCTGGCCTGATGGGAGCCGGGTGAGGCGAGAGTCTCACGCCCGGTTCTGGGAGAGGCCGAGGGTGAAAACCCCTCGGTCTACTCGCCCGACGGTTCCCGTGCTCGATCCTGGGCGCGGCAGGACGAAGACCGGCCGATTGTGGACCGCGGTGCGCGATGAAAGACCCTATGGGTCGACGGCGCCGCCGGCTGCCTTCTACCTCTACTCGGCTGACCGCGCCTCCGAGCACGCCCATGCCTTGCTGAAGGGCTGTCGCGGCCATCTCCATGCCGACGGCTATACGGGCTTCGGCGGCCTTTACGAGGCCGATCTGAAAACCGGCGCGCCGGCGCCGCTGAAGGAGGTCGCCTGCTGGGCGCATGCAAGGCGCAAGATTTACGACGTGCATATCGAAACGAAATCACCGGCGGCGGGCGAGGCGCTCGAAATGATCGCGCGGCTCTTTGCCATCGAAGCGGGTGTCAAAGGCAAACCGCCGGCCGAGCGCGTCGCCGCGCGCCGCGAGCGGGCGAACCCCATTCTGGATGAGCGACGCGCATTCCTCGACGCGACGCTGGTCAAAATCAGCGGCAAGAGCGACTTCGCCAAGGCCATCCGCTACGCGACCTCTCGCTGGGCGGCCTTGACCCGCTATGTGGATGACGGGTGTCTCGAGATGACAAACAACGCCGCTGAACGCGCCGTCAGGCCTCTTACATTGGGCAGAAAAAACTATCTGTTCGCTGGCTCCGACGAAGGCGGGCGAAGGGCGGCGATCATGTATACGCTGATCGAAACCGCGCGCTTCAACGACGTCAATCCGGAGGCCTGGCTCGCTGACGTCATCGCTCGCATCGCCGATCACCCGATCAACCAGATCGACGATCTCCTTCCGTGGAAATGGCGGCGTGAAATGTCGCAAGCCGTCGCCGCATAGCAACACGCGGTCGTCCGATCACGCTCTTATGTCCGCAGTCAACAATTTTGACGAGCGACTTCGCGCCACGGGCAGCAGCGTCAAGGGAAGGTTATCGCGCAGGGGTAGGGACTGGATCTGAAAGACGTCGGTGATCAAGCTCTTATGCGCGGGTTGGTTACCGCATTCCCGAAAATGCGTCTGGGGCTTTCCCTATCTTACATCGGGCGTCGGCTGTCGCCGGCCACAAAGCGTCTGACGGGTATTCCCCTGCCGTGATCCAGTCCCCGCCCATGCGCGAGCGGACAATCAACCGTCGCTTAGGCGACTTGCGCCTCCTTTGCGATGCACCACATGAAGCCAACGAGTTCCCGCGCAATTGCAACGCAGACGACGGTTGTCTTTTTGCCGCGTGCGCTGAGTGCGCGATAGCGAGCTGTAAGGCGACTCTGCGCTTTCCACGCGATCTCTCTTACGCGCGGCGGCGCGGCTTCAATTTTGTAGAGCTTCTCTTTTCCGACCCTTGGCGGATGACGGTAGGTCCAGGCGCTTTCAATCAGCAGATGCCGGACACGTCCGTTGCCGGCCTTGGTGATGCCGCCGCGACGAACCGTGTCACCCGTCGAGCGTTCACTCGGGGTCAAGCCGAGATAGCCCATAAGCTGACGCGGATTATCGAAACGGCTTAAATCGCCGAGCTCCGTGGCGCAGGTGACTGCCACAAGCAGATCAATCCCGCGTAATGTCAGGAGCGCCCGGACCACAGGCGCCAGCGACCATTGGGGTATGAACTCTTTGATCGCCGCCTCGAGCCGCTCCGCGCGCTCCTTGGAGATTCTCACGGCTTCGACCATCTCCTGCAGCGCGATCTGATGGGCTGGATGATCAAACTTTTGTTCTTGCAGCCAACGAAGATGACGAGCGCCCCAAGTCGTTTTGCGCGGAAAAATCCGACCGTGACGGAGCATGAATGCGCTCACCTGCTGACGATGCACACGCAGTGTTTCAACCGCGGCGGATCGAGCGCGCACCAGATCGCGCATCGCTTCATGGCTTTCGTCCGGCGCCCACACAGCAGTCAATTCCCCGGCTCGAAGCAACTTGGCGAGCGCAACGGCGTCGCGCCGGTTGGTCTTGACCCGATCGCCTGGCTTGCGCGGAATGAGCGAGGGCGCCACGACGGAGCAAGCGAACCCCATGGAAATGATGAGCCGGTGCAGGCCGTAGCCGGTCGGTCCGGCTTCATAACAAAAATGTGCCTGCGGGTGTTTGGCGGTAATGCGCTTGATCAAGCGACGCATACTGTCGACGGAGGAGTCAACTTCACCGACATAACGCACCTCGCCGCTGCGTCCCTCCGTGACGACGGCAATCGCATTGCGCGCCTTCGAAACGTCGATCCCAACAAAAATTTCTGTAGACCGCTCCATGGCTCGCTCTCCTGCGCTGAGGCTCGGCTCGGAACACCGAGCAACCCTCGCTCGCACAGCGTAGAGCGAGCTACCTCAGTCGCAGAAGCGGACATACGGCCTTACCAGAGAGCTTGGTTGGCTCGAGCCCCGGGACCGGCTTTCCCCATTCTGAACATTGAAGTCCTTGCCGCATATGTCGTCGGTCGATCTCCTCGCCGGAACCGGCGCTACGCCGGCCCTGTCAGCGCTTTTCCGCTTCGCGCCCGGTTGGGCTTTCGCGGATCACGCCATTCGGTAATTCTGTTCCCTGGTCATCATGGCCCAGATGATGCGCGCCATTTTGTTCGCGAGGGCGACGGCTGCGACCATCCTCGGCTTGCGGCCGAGAATGCGGCCAAGCCAATTGTCGGGCAATACGCCCTTGCGCACGATCCAGCGGATCCTGCTCATGGCGCCGACGATCAGCAACCGGCGGATATCGTTCTGCCCCATCTTGCTGACCGCCCCCAGTCGGGTTTTCCCGCCTGTCGAATGCTGGCGTGGCACAAGGCCGAGCCAGGCGGCGAAATTTCTGCCGCTCGAAAAAGCCCGCAAGTCCGGAGCGAAGGCGAGCACGGCTCCGGCGGTCACAGGGCCAACGTCCGGGACAGTGCAAAGACGCCGCATCTCGTCGTTTTCCTTCGTCGCTTTTTTTGAGCCGCAGAGCCAGATCCTCGATCTTGGAAGTAATCGCTTCGATCTGATCGAGGAAGAGCTGGACGACGTCCCGCACTGCTTCTGGGACATCGACGCTTTCATCCTTCATCATGTCGACGAGTGACTTCAAATTCGCGGGGCCTTTCGCGACGACCAGTCCGAACTCCGCCAGGTGACCGCGAAGCGCGTTGATCAATTGCGTGCGTTGTCCGACGAAGCATTGATGGGCGCGGAAGGCGACGGCCCGCGCCTGATGTTCGGCGCTCTTGACCGCCACGCAATGCATGTTCGGCCGCAAAGCGGCCTCGGCGATCGCCGCAGCATCCGCGGCGTCATTCTTCTGACGCTTCACGAACGGCTTGACGTAGATCGGCGGGATCAGACGAACCTCGTGTCCACAAGCAACTCCCATTCGGCCCCAGTAATGGCTCGTCGCGCAGGCTTCCATCGCGACGATGCAGGGCGGCTGCGCCCGGAGGATTTGCTCGAGTTTCGAACGAGACACGGTCCGATTGAACAGAACCGCCCCACCGCGATCCGTCCCGCAAAGCTGAAAACTGCGTTTCGCCAAATCGATCGCCAAAACATGAACTTCAGACATATGCACGTCCTCCATAACTGCGCCTCCCGGCGCCGACCCAGCATCACACAATGCTGGGTGGAGGGGGCATCCACCCCATCAGTTCACATCCGATCTGGCCGCAGACATCGCCACTTTCAAGGCTGCGACCGTCGCCAACAAAAAGTCCGCGCTCGATTGGCAACTCACGGATATTCTAGGTGTGGCGAGAGGATGCCGCCCGGCCCATCAGCCGCAAGCCGAAACAGCCTGCGCGCGAGAACCGCATCTGATCTTTTGCGATCAACCCGGCGAGATCAACGCTCCCAGCAATGGCTCTGAATGAAAGCTGAGGCCCTGTGTAATCCGGCGAAAAGCAGCCAACAGATACCGTGCCATTTAGGCAGCACAGGCCAAATCAATTGTGCACACGACTGTCGACATCGCGAGGTTCATCGGCGCAAACCCTTTCCAGACAAACCTCGACACCCCGGTTCCAGCGCGCAAAGACCCGAGTCGCAAAAATGGGGATGGGTAACAAGTGATTTACATTTGCAGCCGTCTCAAGCTTTGATATTCAGTTAAGTATCTTTAGTGCGTGCCGTGGAGGAGACGACCGTGCCTCGCAACAATTGTTCGCTTTACAGTCGTTTCCGATTCGTCGTCGCCAGGGCCGCCGGCCAACGTGGTGTGGAGGAGTCCTACCACTTGCTGGAAATATCCCTGGGGTTCACGCTGATTTACTCACATTGGTTCAGCCTTTCCGGGGTCTAGATTGGTCTCCTCTCCGAGATCGGATCACGTGAGATTCTTGAGGAATGAAGACGATTAGGAAAGACGATGTCTGGCTCGTGGGAATTGTTGCGTTTTCCGATCGTCAACGACCGTCGCGGGAACCTTACCTTTATCGAAGGATCTCGGAATATCTCGTTTGGAATCAGCCGCGTATATTATCTCTACGACGTACCTGGCGGATCGTTTCGCGGTGGTCATGCCCATAAAGAGTTGGAGCAAGTCGTGATCGCGGTAAGCGGAAGTTTTGATGTTCATCTGAGTGACGGACGGCGCAGCGAGGTGGTATCGCTAAATAGATCCTACTACGGACTCTATTTGAAAAATCTAGAGGGTGTTATGTACTTTGGTGATTGATTGTCTTAGTAGAATCGGATGTCTCCGATTCGCAAACCTTATCCGTCTGACGTCAGCGACGAAGAATGGTCGCTGGTTGCGCCTTATCTGACGCTCATGGACGAAGGCGCGCCGCAGCGTCAACATTCGCTGCGCGAGCTGTTCAACGGCCTGCGTTACGTGCTGCGCTACGGCATCGCCTGGCGCGCCATGCCCAACGATCTGCCGCCATGGTTCGCCGTGTATCAGCAATCGCAGCGCTGGCTGTCGGCGGGCGTGTTCGAGGCGCTTGCGCAGGATCTGCGCGCCCAGTTGCGCGTCGCTTCCGGGCGGGCGGCGGAGCCGACGGCGGCGATCATCGACAGCCGCACCTTGCGCTCGACCCCTGAGAGCGGCCCACGAGCGGGCTATGACGGCGCGAAGCGAAAGCGCGGCTCGAAGCTGCACATGGCAGTCGACACATTGGGCCATTTGCTGGCGTTGCATGTCACGCCGGCGAATGTCGATGACCGCGCCGAGGTCGGCAAGCTCATCGCAGCCGTGCAGGATGTGACAGGCGAAAGCGTCGAACTCGTTTATGTCGATCAGGGCTACACCGGCGAAAAGGCGTCCGAGGCCGCAAAGGCGCAGGGCGCCGAGCTTTGCGTCGTCAAACTCGCCGAGGCCAAAAAAGGCTTCGTGTTGCTGCCCAAGCGCTGGGTGGTCGAGCGTTCATTCGCCTGGGCGACGCGATGCAGGCGGCTCGTCAAAGACTACGAGCGCTATGCTCAGACCCTCGCAGGACTCCACGTCGTCGCCTTCGCATGTCTCATGCTCAAGCGCGCAGCAGATTTCATGATCCAAGGTGCATAACACCCTCTAGTATGGAGAGAGCTGCGCAATTTTTCCTCGGGTGCCTGCTGTCTTGTCTTGGCGTCCCATAATTATGACGAGTCGGACTACATACGCGACTATGAAACCTTCGTCCTTGAAGCTCGCCGCGAGCGAGTCGGATGACGATACCCTTCTATGATCTGTCGGATGGCCATCGCGAGATTCGCGAAGCGATTGATGCCGTCGTCGCTACTGTGGTGGATGGAGGCCACTTAATCCTGGGGCCTCAGCTCGAGGCGTTCGAGGCTGAATTCGCCGCGTTCTGTGAGGCGCGCTACTGCGTTGGCGTATCGGACGGACTATCCGCATTGACGCTCGCTCTAAAGGCCCTTGACGTTGGCGTTGGCGACGAGGTGATCGTCCCGACTAACACCTTCATCGCGACGTGGCTAGCCGTCTCCGCCACGGGCGCCACGCCGGTTGGCGCAGAGCCCGATCCGATTACGTTGAATATCGACCCCTCAAGGATAGAAGCAGCCATCACGTCACGCACGCGCTGCATAATCCCCGTGCACCTTTACGGGCAACCGGCCGACATGGGGTCCATCAACGCGATCGCCGCACGTCATGGTCTGGCGGTGCTTGAGGACTCGGCCCAGGCCCACGGGGCGACTATTGCTGGCCGACCTGTGGGAGGCTTGGGGACGATTGGAGCTTTCAGCTTTTACCCCACCAAGAATCTCGGAGCTTTGGGCGATGGTGGCGCGGTCGTAACGAACGACGAGCACCTAGCACGGCGGTTGCGGCTACTCCGCAACTATGGCTCCACGGTGAAATACCGGCATGAGATTTTGGGCGTCAACTCGCGTCTTGACGAGCTTCAGGCTGCTGTCTTGCGTGTGAAGCTTCGGCGGTTGCCGGCCTGGAACCACCAGCGTCAACACCTGGCGTCATATTACTCGCATCTCCTCGCGAATTCCCGGCATGTGAAGCGGCCTTCGGTAGCGCAGGGCGTGGAGAGCGTATGGCATCTATACGTCGTGCGCGTGCCCAAGGGCCGAGACCGGCTAATTGAACATTTGCGAATCAATGGCGTTCAGACCTTGGTGCATTATCCCTGCCCCCCGCACAGGCAAGCCGCATATGCTTCCCTGGCCCTGCCGGAAGGCGCATTCCCGCTCGCAGAGGCGCTGGCGGCAGAGGTCATGAGCCTGCCCTTCTGGCCGCAAATGCCTCATGCATTCGCGAAAACGGTGACGGAAGCCATCGCTACCTTCGACGAGTAGAGAATCTACGTCTCAAGCTAAGATTACGAAGAGAGAGTCCCGAGTGCAGCATCAAAACATTTTGCCTGACGACAGCAGTCGCACCGTTCGAGAGGACTCGTGTTGCCAAGGACTGCTACCGCTTTGGGCAGACGCGCAATGACCGAGCCAAGGAAACGCGATTACTTCGCGGGCGCTTTCGCAAAAATCGACCTTGCGAATGTGTCAGCTGAGGAATTGGCATTTTTCAAGACAATGCTGGCATTTGACGAGCTCTATTATTGCGATGCCTATATCGACGTCGCAAACGCAGGCATCGACCCGTTCGACCACTTCATCAGGAATGGCATATATGAAGGGAGGGTCCCTTGCGCGCTCGATTGCGATCGCAATCGCGACGGAGTCCTGTCTGTCATCGGCTTTGATGAAGCTGACTATGCAGCGATCTATCCCGATCTCAACAGCGTGACGAACAAGGTCGAACATTTCGTCCGGTGCGGAATTTCAGAAATGCGGGTTCCGTATAATTTGATGAAGAACATGGATGATGAGGATTTCGCCCGGAGTCAGGCGACCTTCCTGGGCATCGAATGGAAGGACGGATTGGAACGGCAGGCCACATTTCTGATTCCACACGACAGTGAAAATATAGAACGCTACTGGCAAACGTCGACCTTCCTAGGTTTAAAGCGTCGCTCTTTCCGAAACAATTTCTGGATTATCTTGGCCGTTATGGCTCTGGCCAGCAATTGGCTACTCGTAGCGAAGACCGCTTACAACTTTTTCTTCAATTATTATTTCCCTCTGCCTCAGCTCGGAAATGCAAACGGCATGGTTATCGAGACAGGCCGTATCAAAAAGGTCGTCGATTATGCCTTGCGCAATGAGATTTGTCAGACGCCTTTGCCGGCCGCGGAAAGAGTTCTGGCGCCAACTCCGATTTTTCCTAATCGATCTCCCGACCCTCGTCCTGATGAATGGTGCGATCTTCCAACAGTTCATTACGTGCAGCTCAATGACGTTGCGGTAATGGGAGAAACCTCGTTGATCCGTGTTGGCGTCCATGACTATCTTTACGATTATCTCGACGTCCCTGGTGAGCGAACGGCCGAGATCAAATCGCCTGTCATATTGCACGAGGCTAACGGGAACTGTGCTATTCGCAGCTTCCCAACGATTGCGCGCGTAGACGAGGCATTTTCGCTACTTCACGATCACGGGCATAATTATTTCCATTGGTTGCTTGAAGTGCTACCCCGTCTGTTACTTGCACGCGAACAAGGACTTGTTGGCGACCTCCCGCTTCTCGTGCATGACCGGATCGCTCCACAGATGAGGGAAATATTGGAATTGGCGGTTGGCAGACAGCCTGCTCTAATTAGAGTAGGGAGTGGGTGTAATGTCGAAGTCAGCAAGCTCCATTATGTGACCGACATCTGTCACAACGAGGTTCATACGCGCCACCACCCGGAGCGTCACGACATTCTTATATCGCCCACGGCTGTTCAGCTTCTACGACGTCTGGCCGAGCCCCTGCTGCGACGTAACATAAAGCAGTTTGAGCGAGTGTATATCGCGCGGCAAAATGTGGATTTTCGACGTCTCATAAATCGCGAAGCTTTAGAGTTCCAGTTGAAAAAACAGGGCTTTATTTCCTTCGATCCGGGAGCAGCGAGCTTCGCACAGCAAGTTCAGGCATTTTCGAACGCGCGTTACATCGTCAGCGAGGCAGGGGCGGCTTTGGCCAATCTTGTCTTCTGTCAGCCGGGTGCAACCGTCTGTGTTTTGGTGAACGGCAGTGAGTACAGCAATTACTACTACCTGATGCAGTTCGGCCACCTGCTGGACTTGAAAATGCGACTGATCGAGTGCTTGCGCCTCGAGGGAACGCATGAGTTGGCCGTTCAGGATGACATGATTGCGCATCTGGGAGAGGTGCAGCAATGCATGGAGCGGCTAGGAATGGAAGAAAATCTGAGTATGGCGACCGAGAGCGATGTTGCGTTGTCGTAAAGGGGAAGCGGCGGCGTACAGCTTCTTCGCGATCCATCGACAGAAATCTCAGGCAGCAGCATCAGCTAAAATTCAGGGCCCCGACAATGAACCAGGAAATCAAGACTCATGGCGTAACCGAGCGTCATATCAATAACTCGGAACAAGACCGGATCATCGAGGAATTGACAAGAGACGGTTTTTCTCTGGTCCGCGGATGCCTTCTGAAGGAAGAGGTCGACTATGCCAGTCGGCGTCTCGACGAAATTTACGGAGCCCAGGTTCAAGAGTTCGGCGAGGATAACATCGGATTGATCCACGATCGGCACATTGTCCGATCAATGCTCGCATTTGACGACTTCTTCCTGCACCGCATTGCTTGCAATGAATGCCTGCTGGAAATTGTCAAGCGGGTTATAGGCAATAACCTCAGCCTATCTTCGCAGGTAGGGATCCTCAATCCGCCATCAGGCGAGCTTTATCAGACGGCTTGGCATCGTGAGCTTCAATACCAGCATTTCACGATTTCTCGGCCCATCGCGTTGCAGACACTCTTCGCAATCGAACCCTTTAATGAAGTAACCGGCGGCACGTTCTTCATCCCTGGGTCACATCTGCATGAGATGTTCCCGTCCGAAGAATACGTTCACAAGCATGAAGTGCAGATCATATGCGAGCCTGGAGACACAGTAATTTTCGACGCATTGGCCTATCATCGCGCGGGCGTAAACCGGTCAAATTCCATCCGTCGCGCGATCAATAACCTCTATACGGTTCCCCTCATCCAACAGCAAATCAATTTCTCCCGAATGATGGGCGGTCGGTTTGCCGACGACCCATTCCTCTCAGGATTGCTCGGGTATCGATGGCAGACCGCTGATTCGGTAATTCAATGGCGTCGAGAGCATCTGCAACGAAAGCTATCGGTTTAGCGTGTGGTTAGGGAAAAGGATTAAAGACCTCGACTTACGTAAACGAATACGGAAGCGACTTCGCTGCATGTCGTTTTGGGAGAGTTAAGTAAGATGACCTCAGATCCCACCAAGGTGGATGGCAACACGGAAACCGCTCGCTTCGGAGGGTTGCGATTTGAGGACTTTCGTCGCATGGCCGAAGATTCCTCTCTCAATATCTACGAAAAAATTGGATTCCCGAAGGAGTTTCGTGAGGGACACGAGGGAAGGATCTTTTCGGATATCTTGACGAAGGTAGGCACTCTGACCAGGTCCCGTAAACGTGTCCTGGATGTGGGTCCGGGGTGTAGCGAATTACCGCGAATGATCATCCGGCATTGCGTAGAACGTGAGCATGAACTTGTTCTGCTCGACGCCCGAGAGATGCTCGACATGCTCCCTGACGAAAGATGCGCCACCAAAATCGCGGGCCGGTTTCCTGACGATTGCGACGGACTAACGTCCCACATCAGGGATGGGTTCGACGCTATCATTGTCTATAGTGTGCTCCAGCATGTGTTTCTGGAAGCCAATCCATTTGTCTTCTTGGATTCATTAATGGCGCTGCTACGACCGAACGGCTGCTTGTTGCTTGGTGATATTCCCAACGTGTCGAAACGGCACCGCTTCCTCTCAAGCGATGCCGGCGTCGCCTATCACAGAGCATACCTGCGCACCAACGGTTTGCCTGAGGTGAAAATAGATCAGATCGAGCATGGACGGATCACGGACGCTGTCGTTCTGGGCTTGGTGGAGCGGGCCCGAACAGCAGGCTTCGACGCGTTTGTCTTGCCTCAACCCGCTGAGCTTCCAATGGCGAACCGTCGGGAAGACATCTTGATCAGGAGGCCGTAATGAATGACGCTGGAAAACGTCGTTTAGTCATTGTTGGCGACAGCGCGTTCGCGGAAATCGCTTATGAATATTTCAAGTATGATTCGGCCTATGAGCCGGTCGCCTTCGCAGTGGAAAAAGCGTTCCTGCGTCGTGAACGACTGCTCGATTTGCCGGTCGTTGCTTTTGAACAATTGGCGGATCTCTACGATCCTGCGGAGCATCATGTCTTTGTGGCGATCACCTACGGCCAGCTCAACCGCCTGCGACGACGGCTGCTGGATGAAGTCAAAAGCCGAGGTTACTCAGCGGCGAGCTATATAAGAGTCCGTCCCAGAAGTTAGTCAACAATTGCAGAGCTTTCGTAGCATGAGCCGAATCGACGCGAAACGCAGGAACACGAGCGCTGTGATATTGAGGTTTTCCCAATCCTTGGCCAGTCTTCTACAGCGGTTTAGCCAGGCGATTGATCTTTCGACGATCCAGCGCATGGGCAATTTCACGAAGCCCTTCGCCTGATCGGATCGTTTTATAATCTCGATTTTGAGACACGGTAGGATTTTGCCCGTTGCGTCGGCGAAGATCGGTCCCTGATAGGCGCTGTCAGCCAACAGCTTTTCAAGAAAGGGAAACCGCCCATGCAACGTCGAAAGCAGCAAGACGCCGCCGTCTCGGTCCTGAATGTCGGCGCCGTGAACGACGGCGCCCATCAACAAACCTTGCGTATCGACGAGTACGTGGCGTTTCTTGCCTTTGATCTTTTTGCCGGCGTCATAGCCATGCGGATCAATGCGCGCCCCCCTTTTTCCGCGCTCTTCACGCTCTGACTATCGATGATCGCCGCGGTGGGGCTCGCCTCTCGTTCCGCTCGTTCGCGACACATGACGTAGAGCGCGTCGTGCATGCGATCCAGAACGCCGCACCAGGCCCAATCGCAAAAATAACGATACACTGTGCTCTTCGGGGGAAAATCCTTGGGAATGTACCGCCATTGGCATCCCGTGCTCAGCACATACATGATGGCGTTGAACACCGCCCGCATGTCCACTTCACGCTTGCGCCCGCCACGCTTGGCCGGAGGAATAAGCGGCGCCACATGCCCCCACTCCTCGTCCGTCACATCACTCGGATAACGTAACCTGTCGCGATTGTATTTCGCCCGGTTTGCCTTCGTCCACATCGACGGCCTCCTACGAATCAGACCGCCTCCCATCCATCACAACAGATTCATTCGATTCAACATCTTTCAGGACGGACACTAAGCAGCAAGGCCTTCGTTTGGCGCAATGTCGAACTTGGAGAGCATTGTTTCATCATGGAGAACAATGTTGTTCAGCCTTTCGTTAAAGTCGGAAGCAACGTCATCATGTGGTCAGGAAACCACATTGGGCATCACTCGACGATTGGAGAAAACGTTTTCCTGTCTTCGCATGTTGTTGTTTCAGGTTTTTGTAAAATCGGGCGCAACACCTTCCTCGGCGTCAATACGACGTTAGCCAATAACGTAACTGTGGGCGACGATAACTGGACCGGTCCTGGCGTCACGCTTATGAACGACACCGAGCCCGCGGCACTCTACCCGGCCAAGAGCGAAGAACCGTCGAAAGTATCGGCCCTACGGTTTTTCAAGGTGCGAGTAGGAACATGAAGTGGCGGAAACTGGGCCGGATCTTTGCCCCAGATGGAAGCCGGCGCTGGGCAAGATCCTATGCCATTATTCCGACAGCGGAGCTGGTCGATGACGACCGGTTACGTGTTTACTACGCTTCGATCGATGAGGAGCGTAACGGCCGCATCGGCGTCCTCGAACTGGACGCGCGGAACCCGACCCACATTCTACACGACCGGCCCGATCCTGTTCTGGATATTGGCGAGTTGGGCTGTTTCGACGACAGTGGCGTCAATCCATCCGCGCTCGTGCAGAGCGAGGTCGGCGCGGTTATGTATTACATCGGCTGGCAGAGATGCGAGCGCGTGCCCTACATGTTGTTCGCCGGAGTGGCCCGGCGGGGCGAGGACGGCGTCTTTCAGCGGCTACGACGAACTCCGATCCTGGATCGCACCGAGACGGAGCCTTTCGTTCGCTCGGCTACCACGATTTTACGCGAACCCGATGGCAGTTACCGCTGCTGGTACGTCTCCGCGCACCGTTGGGGGTATGTCGGAGAGAAGCAATACCCAGAATATATAATACGCACGACCCGCTCAGACGACGGGCTCAACTGGTCGCGCGATAGCGTGATCGCCATCAATTTCTCCAATCCTTCGGAGTTCGGATTCGGGCGTCCCTGGGTCATCAAAGACGGAAGCCTATACAAGATGTGGTATTCAATCCGATCCCGAACCGAACCATATCGTTTGGGATATGCGGAAAGTGAGGATGGCGTGAGCTGGGCTCGCCAGGATCATCGCATGCAGTTGATGCGATCCGAGGATGGCTGGGATCAGGAAATGATTTGCTACCCCTGCGTAATTGATGCGTCTGGCGGCAGATATCTGTTCTACAATGGAAACTCACATGGAGCTACGGGATTTGGCGTTGCTGTGCTGGAGAAGGAGTGATCTGTTTGTCCTCACAGCTCGAAGTCCTACCGTTCCAGTCCTCGCAGGCTCCTCTATGGAATGAATTCGTAGCCCAAAGCCGTAACGGGACCTTCCTGTTTAACCGCGGCTATATGGATTACCATTCGGATCGGTTCCAGGATTGCTCCTTATTGGTGCAGCGCGAGGGGCAGGTCGTCGCGCTACTACCGGCAAATCGGCGTGATGAACAACTTATATCGCATGGCGGTTTAAGTTATGGCGGGTTCGTGACTGGCGCTTCCATGACGACGCCACTGATTTTGGATTGTTTCAACGCTTGCCTCGCTTGGATGAGCGATGCGGGGATTTCGAAATGGCATTACAAGACCGTACCCAGTATTTATCACAGCCATCCCGCCGAGGACGACAGATACGCTCTGTTCAGGGCCGGCGCGAGCCTTGTGCGGCGCGACGTGCTGAGCGTCTTGGATCCTGGTGATTACCCGCCGTTTCAGGAACGCCGCCGTCGCGGCGCTCGCAAGGCGACGAACTCCGGTTTACGCGCAATTCATTCAGATAATTGGGCCGGTTTCTGGGAGGTGCTGAACGCCCGGTTGTCCGATCGATATGAGACTCACGCTGTCCATAGCCTCTCGGAGATGTCATTGCTTGCCGCCAGATTTCCCGAACAGATAAGGCTCTACTGCGTGGCGGGGCCATCCGGGGACGTGCTTGCTGGAACGGTCATCTATGACACGGGAAGAGTAGCACACGCCCAATACATCGCTGGGTGCGACGAAGGCCTGAAGGCCGGAGCCCTGGATTTATTGTTTTCCGACTTGATCAGCAGATATTGCGCGAAACGTCGCTGGTTCGACTTTGGGGTTTCGAACGAGCGGCAGGGTCTCTATCTCAATATCGGCTTGATCGAGTTCAAGGAGGGATTCGGCGCTCGCGCCGTTTGCCATGACTACTACGAATTGTCAGTAGAGGCTGCCCGCGGCGTTCTTCAAAACTGGAGATCACAATGAAAAGAATATTTATTGGCGGTCTCGGCCGATCAGGGACGACGATTGCTCTCAAAATATTTTACCATCATCCGGACTGCTTCGCGGTTCCTATTGAAACCAAGTTCCTGGTTGAAGAGGATGGGTTCGCGGATCTGGTCGACGCCATGACCATCCGCTTCTCACCGCCCGCATCAATGACGGCTTATACGCGATTTACGCGTCAGATGAGAGCGGAAGTGACCGGCGAGGTCCCGAGCAAATACGGGGATCTCCACCAATATTCACATCATATCTTCCCCTCATATAACGATGCATTGGACCGCTTCGTGGGCGTGGTATTAAGAAAGAGGTACTTCCCCGAGCGCGAGCCGCTGATTTCAGCGGTGCGGGCTTTTGTCCAAGAAACGTTCGACTATACCGCCGCAATATCCAATAAAAAATGCTGGGTTGAAAAGACCCCCGCCAATATTTGGCGATTTGACTTTCTCCGGGAGCTTTTTCCTGACTGCTATTTCATTCATATGATAAGAAATCCACTCGACGTTTACTACTCGTTGCGGGAGAAGGGTTGGCTTTCCAATAACTTGGTCGCCTCGCTGGTTGATTTCGAGGGTCGATGCGCGGCCTTGGCCAAGCGGCGCCGGCGGCTTTTGGCCGATCCGCGGTTCATCGAAATCAAGCTTGAGGATTTGGTCGACAACCCAACACAAACAATGCAGAAAATCTTTCGCAGATGCGATCTGCCTCTGATGGACGATGACGGGATGGAAGCCGTGATCAACGTGATGAACCGCTATTACGCTGAGAAAGAGAACAGAATCAGCCGACATCTAAGCGAACAAGAGTGGGATATAGTTGTTGAGCTTCTCCAGCCCTGGGCGGTGGAGTTCGGGTGGCAGGGCATGCGTTAGTGGTTTGAGGAACTCAATGCAATCGCGATGAGGCGTGAGACATGGAATCGATAAGCGGCCAGATCGAGAAGATCAAAAAAATTGTTGGATTGGGGCATCTCAATTCGGCGTTGAACGAGCTCTCTGCTGTATTTCTGACGCTCCAGAACTCGCCGTCCTTGCTCGGGAAAAGCCTCAATATTCCTGCGTTCGACCATCTTTGTCAGGATATTGGGGAGGCCTCCTGCTACGCTTTATTCGGCGCCTCATGTAAACCCGTCCCGGAGCCCCATGACGTTATCCTGATCACCAATTTGAACTGCCATGGGGGCCACGGTGAAATCGTTAAAGACATTGCAGCGCTTAATGACCTGCCGGTGCTGGTTGTTGCAACCAACCTCCATGAATTGAAGATTCCAATCCTAGGGGACTATCTGACGGATCCCAACATCCTCGGAATAGAAATCGCCGAAGGCAAGACCGCGTTGGACCGCCTGCGAGACATCCAGCAACGGCTTGTTCGACCGTCGGTTCGACGCATTTTCATGCTTCATCACGGCCATGATGCGATCGCCAACGCTGCCGCCACTCGCGATCTGAGCGCGCCGGTCTACTTCCTGCATCACTGCGACCACACTCCTGCGCTGGGCTGTCACCTAGAAAATGTCGTGCATGTCGATCTGCACAACCTCTCCTACCACCGTTGCCGCCATGATGACGGCATTGCAAGCAATCGTTATCTCTGCCTGACCGCTAGGGGCGGCAAAGTCCGGGCGCCGGCGCGGTTCGCCTCGCCTTTTTTTAAGACCGCCTCGTGCGGGGGCGAGCATAAGATTCACAGCCCCAGCTATCCGATTGGCTACGCGGATCTGGTAGTTGAAATTTTGCGGATTGGCCAAGGTCGCCACCACCATATCGGACCATTGTCGAAAGGACTTATCGCCACCGTGCAAAGGAAGCTGGCCGACGCTAAGAGTCCGTCCCAGAAGTTAGTCAACAATTGCAGAGCTTTCGTAGCATGAGCCGAATCGACGCGAAACGCAGGAACACGAGCGCTGTGATATTGAGGTTTTCCCAATCCTTGGCCAGTCTTCTACAGCGGTTTAGCCAGGCGATTGATCTTTCGACGATCCAGCGCATGGGCAATTTCACGAAGCCCTTCGCCTGATCGGATCGTTTTATAATCTCGATTTTGAGACACGGTAGGATTTTGCCCGTTGCGTCGGCGAAGATCGGTCCCTGATAGGCGCTGTCAGCCAACAGCTTTTCAAGAAAGGGAAACCGCCCATGCAACGTCGAAAGCAGCAAGACGCCGCCGTCTCGGTCCTGAATGTCGGCGCCGTGAACGACGGCGCCCATCAACAAACCTTGCGTATCGACGAGTACGTGGCGTTTCTTGCCTTTGATCTTTTTGCCGGCGTCATAGCCATGCGGATCAATGCGCGCCCCCCTTTTTCCGCGCTCTTCACGCTCTGACTATCGATGATCGCCGCGGTGGGGCTCGCCTCTCGTTCCGCTCGTTCGCGACACATGACGTAGAGCGCGTCGTGCATGCGATCCAGAACGCCGCACCAGGCCCAATCGCAAAAATAACGATACACTGTGCTCTTCGGGGGAAAATCCTTGGGAATGTACCGCCATTGGCATCCCGTGCTCAGCACATACATGATGGCGTTGAACACCGCCCGCATGTCCACTTCACGCTTGCGCCCGCCACGCTTGGCCGGAGGAATAAGCGGCGCCACATGCCCCCACTCCTCGTCCGTCACATCACTCGGATAACGTAACCTGTCGCGATTGTATTTCGCCCGGTTTGCCTTCGTCCACATCGACGGCCTCCTACGAATCAGACCGCCTCCCATCCATCACAACAGATTCATTCGATTCAACATCTTTCAGGACGGACACTAATATCGATCCCGCCCACTTCATCCATGTCGGGTCGGCTCCCCAGCTTGCAGACATTTTGCATTGTTTGGAGATAGACTTGTATTTCCCGACTATGCCGCAGGGTGGAGGCAAGGGCATAATCGAGGCGATGTCGGCGGGGGTGCCCGTCCTGATCCACGAGAACGGCGCCGATCGTTTGTGGAGTGGTCGCGACCTAGCCTATCCGGAGGCGCTGTCGTGGCGAACCTTGAAAGACCTCAATAGTTTGATTGGCGGTTTCGACGAAGTCTCTTGGAAATATCAATCCGACGCAGCCCGACGCTACTTTTCCCTTTATCATGCGCCAGCCAAATTTGCGGAGATGTTAAGTCTCGCGAAAGATGAACCAATTTTACCCCCGCTGAAACCCTACCGACCTGATCCAGATATCCGCCTTCATTATGCTCTTTCTAAAGCGCAGTGAGAGTCCCCCCGGCTTTGCGGGGGCGCCAGTAGGAGTTTGACGTTTACTGGAGTCCACCGACGAAATTTCTGGTCGTGAACCGCCAAGGAAACGATAAGGAAACTCCGCGATGGACGTGTATGAGAGCTTAGCCTATGAACAGCGGCGGCAAAGTGTACCACTGAAGCGGCTTTGCGGGCTGCTGTGACGGCGGCGCAAAAGTGTACCGGTCCTGATAGGCCGAACTCGATGTCATCGACTGGCATGGAGAGGCCGAAAGGATGTTCACAGTGGAACTCTATGCCCGGGTGAGACGCGCGGTGATGGCGGAAGGGCTGAGCCGGCGGGAAGCGGCCAGGCGCTTCGGCGTGCACCGCAATACGATCACGAAGATGCTTCAATATTCGGTTCCGCCGGGGTATCGGCGTCGGGAGCGGCCGATCTCGAAGAAGCTGGGGCCGTATATGGCCTGGATCGACAAGGTCCTGGCGGATGATCGGCTTGTTCACGCCAAGCAGCGTCATACGGCACGGCGGATATTCGAACGGCTGCGGGACGAAGAAGGGTTTTCCGGCGGTTACACGATCGTCCGGGAATATGTCGCGCAGGCGCAGTTGCGGTCGCGCGAGATGTTTATTCCGCTCAGCCATCGACCGGGGAATGCGCAGGCGGATTTTGGCGAGGCGGACGCCTATATCGCCGGCAGGAAGGTCCGCTTTCATTATTTTTGCATGGACCTGCCGCATTCGGACGGCTGCTTCGTCAAGGCCTATCCGGCGGAGACGGCGGAAGCCTTCTGCGACGGCCATGTCGCGGCCTTCGCCTTCTTTGGCGGCGTCCCCCAGTCCATTCTTTACGACAATACGCGTCTCGCGGTCGCCAGGATCGTGAAGGGTGGAGAGCGTCTGCGTTCGCAAATGTTTGCGGAACTCCAGAGCCATTACCTTTTTGCTGATCGCTTTGGCCGGCCCGGCAAGGGGAATGACAAGGGCAAGGTCGAGGGGCTTGTCGGCTATGTCCGGCGCAACTTCATGACGCCACTGCCCGTGGCGGAGAGTTTCGAGGCGCTGAACGCGAGGTTCCTGGACGCCTGCACGAAACGACGGCGGGCGATCCTGCGCGGCCAGTCGACGCCGATCGGCGAACGCATGCAGGCGGATATGGCGGCATTCCTGCCGGCGCCGCCGGCTCCCTATGACGCCTGTCACAAGGTCGCGACGCGCGTGTCGTCGATGGCGCTGGTGCGCTACCGCAACAACGATTACTCGGTCCCGATGCGCTTCGGCCATCGGGAGGTGCTGGCCAAGGGCTATGTCGATCGGGTCGAGATTGTCTGCGGCGGGGAGACCATCGCCGTGCATGCGCGCAGCTACGGCAAGGCCGAGTTCATCTACAACCCGCTGCATTATCTCGCTTTACTCGAACACAAGAGCCGCGCGCTCGATCAGGCCGCGCCGCTCGACGACTGGCGGCTTGCCGACTGCGTGCATCGTCTGCGGCGGCTGATGGAGGCGCGCATGGGGAATAGCGGGCGCCGCGAGTTCATCCAGGTGCTGCGGCTGATGGAGGACTTTCATCAGCATCAGGTCGAACAGGCGGTCGCGGAGGCGCTGCGTCTTGGCGCGATCAGCTTTGACGCAGTGAAGATGCTGCTGCTGGCCAGGCTGGAGAACCGGCCCGCGCGGCTCGATCTGACATTCTACCCCTACCTGCCGGCGGCTACGGTCGGCGCGACGGATCCGCGCGCCTATCTCGGGCTCGTCGCCGGCGCGAGCGTCATCGCGGGCGTCATGGACTCGAACGCGGGGGGGCCGGCATGACCATCTCGCATGAGCCAGGTTCGCAGACGATCGTCGCGCCGCAGGTGCTGCTGGGTAATCATCTCAAGGCGCTGAAGCTTCCCACCTTCGCGCGCGAATATGAGAAGGTGGCGCTGGAGTCGGCGCAGGACCGCGCCGATTACCCGCGCTATCTGCTACGCCTGTGCGAACTGGAGCGCATTGATCGCGAGCGGCGCAATGTCGAGCGCCGCATCCGGCTGGCGCGCTTTACGCAGGTCAAAAGCCTCGACACATTTGACTTTACCGCCCAGCCTTCACTCAACAAGCCGCTCGTGCTGGAGCTGGCGCGGTGCGAATGGATCGAGAAGCGACAGAACTGCATCGCCCTTGGGCCAAGCGGAACGGGGAAGACCCACGTCGCGCTCGCCCTGGGGCTCGCCGCCTGCCAGAAGGGGTTCAGCGTCGCGTTCACGACCGCCGCGGCTCTTGTGCACGAACTGATGGAGGCGCGCGACGAGCGCCGCCTGCGCGCGCTGCAAAAGCATCTCAACACCGTCAAACTGCTGATCGTCGACGAACTGGGCTATGTGCCGTTCACGGCGGTCGGCTCAGAGCTGCTCTTCGAGGTCTTCAGCCAGCGCTATGAACGCGGTGCGACGCTGGTGACCAGCAATCTGCCCTTTGATGAATGGACGTCGGTGTTTGGCTCCGAGCGTCTCACCGGCGCATTGCTCGACCGGCTCACCCATCATGTCCACATTCTGGAAATGAACGGCGAGAGCTATCGGCTCTCGACCGCAAAGAAAGCGCAACGGCGAAACCGCGATCTCCCCGACGCGCCCGCAATCGACAAAGGAGGCGCCGACACGACGAACTGATCGCCGTCGCGCGCGTTGAACCGCGCTGCGCTACGCTCCGCGCGCCTCAACGCCCGCGACAACTAAACTACAAGGGCCGTGCGGCCCTTTTCTCGAAACCAGACCGGTACACTTTTACCCCGCCTTCATGCACATTTTGTCCCCGCCATTGACACTTGGGGCCCCAGCCGCGCAGCGGCGTCATGTTCGTCTTGATCCAGGTCTCGTCGATGAAGACCAGCCGCCTGGGATCGAGGCGCGCTTGCAGCGATTGCCAGCGCTTGCGCCGTCGCGCAATGTCAGCGCGGCCTTGTTCGAGCGCCAGCAGCGTTTTTTTTGAACCGCAGCCCCTCGCGGCGCAGGAACATCCAAATGGCGTTGTGCGAAACCTTGACCCCGCGCGCCAGCAGCTCGTCCTTGAGGCCATGCAACGTCAAATGCGGCGTCTGCGCCAGACGCTCGACAATGAAAGCGCGATGCGGCTCCAGCACGCGCTTGCGATAGCCGCCCATTTTCGCCGGCGCGACCGAGCCCGTCTCGCGCTGGCGCTGCGACCACTTCACGACCGATGACACGGCCACGCCAAAGCGCAACGCCACGGCGCGGCAACTCTCGCCAGCCAAAACCGACGCAACCACACGCTCTCGAAGATCATTGGAGAGAGGTCGAACCATTGGATGCTGGCCTCCGCCCAGCCAGCATCTTGAATCACACTCCTGCTAAAACAGGAATCCCTCCCGATTCAGAAATACAGGGAAATGCTCTAAGTGTTCTGAGGCGATCCGGGACTTGGTCGAGACAGTCACAGTGTTCCCGGATGCCTCCCGAGCAGGGGGCGTCCAGGTAGAGGTTTCTGGCCGCTTAACGGCGCTGCTCGGGGAAAACGCGTACCCTAACCGGGTCCGTGGGGTAAGATGGTAGCGGAGGAGGGATTCGAACCCCCGACACAAGGATTATGATTCCTCTGCTCTAGCCAACTGAGCTACTCCGCCCCGGGCTGTCTTGAAGCAGCCTTCAGCGGGGAGGGATATAGGTCGCCGGATGGCGGCAAGTCAAGACAGGAGGTCGACGCGTCGGGGCAAAAGCGCGCCGCAGGCGACTGGAGCGTCCAGCTTCAGGGGAGTCTGCGAGACGACAGGCGTTTCCTTCCCTTCGCAGCGGCCGGAGCCGCCGCGCGCCCCGAAACCCGATCCTGCGCCGCGAGTTGGTCCTTCAGTCTTTCCTTTGCCGTGCGGCCGTGCGACAAGCCGGGCGCGGGGAGCCTGCGGGCGGGGTCGCCGGCCATGCTCGACGAGGAACTCACTGGGTAAAGCGCCCATGTCGGTCAAACACCCCATCATCTCGATCACCGGCTCCTCCGGCGCCGGAACCAGCTCGGTCAAGGCGACCTTCGAGCAGATCTTCCGTCGCGAGAGGATCGAGGTCGCCTATGTCGAGGGCGACAGCTTCCACCGCTACGACCGCGAGGAGATGAAGGCCAGGATGGCCGAGGCCCAGGCGGGCGGCAATTACCATTTCAGCCATTTCGGTCCGGGAGCCAACCTGCTCGCGGAGCTCGAAAACCTGTTTCGCGAATATGGCGAGACGGGCTCCGGCCGCTATCGCCACTACGCGCATGACGAGAACGAGGCGGCTCTGCTGGGCGTGCCACCTGGCTCCTTCACCGACTGGGAGGAGCTGCCGCCCAATACGGACGTGCTGTTCTATGAGGGCCTGCATGGCGCCGTCGTGACGGACGAGGTCAATGTGGCCCGTTATGCGGACCTCAAGATCGGGGTCGTGCCGGTCATCAATCTCGAATGGACGCAGAAGCTCCACCGCGACCGCAACTCCCGCGGCTACACGACGGAAGCCGTGACCGAGACCATTTTGCGGCGGATGCACGATTATGTGCATTACATCTGCCCGCAGTTTTCGGAGACGGACATCAATTTCCAGCGCGCGCCGACGGTCGACACCTCCAATCCCTTCGTGGCGCGCTCCATTCCGACGCCCGACGAGTCGATCGTCGTGATTCGCTTTCGCGATCCCCGTGACGTCGACTTCCCCTATCTCGTCGCTATGATCGCCGGGAGCTGGATGTCGCGCGCCAATTCGATCGTGATTCCGGGCAACAAGCTCGATCTCGCCATGCAACTCATCCTCACGCCGAGGATTCTCGAACTCGTGAAACGCAAGAAGAGCGCGTCTTGAAAGAACCGACAATGTCCGAAGCACTCGATCCGCCCGCCGCAACAGAGACGCGCCGCTGCGCCAACGCCATTCGCGCGCTGGCCATGGACGCCGTGGAGAAGGCGAAATCCGGCCATCCCGGCATGCCGATGGGCATGGCGGACGTCGCGACCGTGCTGTTTCAGCGCTTCATGAAATTCGACGCCTCGCAGCCAGACTGGCCGGACCGCGACCGCTTCGTGCTCTCCGCCGGCCATGGCTCGATGCTGCTTTACGCCCTGCATTACCTCCTCGGCTATCCGGGGATGACGAAGGCCGATCTCGAAAACTTCCGCCAGTTCGGCGCGCCGACGGCAGGGCACCCGGAATATGGCCATGCGCCGGGCGTCGAGACGACGACCGGCCCGCTCGGCCAGGGACTCGCCACGGCGGTCGGCATGGCGATCGCCGAGCGGCTCGCAGCCGCGCGCTTCGGCGACGAACTCGTCGATCACCACACCTACGTCATCGCCGGCGACGGCTGTCTCATGGAAGGGCTGAGCCACGAGGCGATCGATCTCGCCGGACATCTGAAGCTCTCCAGGCTGATCGTCCTGTGGGACGACAATTCGATCTCCATCGACGGCCCAACGAGCCTCGCGACCTCCATGGATCAACTCGCGCGCTTCGCCGCCGCCGGCTGGTCCACGGCGCGAGTCGACGGCCACGATCCGGAAGCGGTGGCGCGGGCCATCGAGGCGGCCAGGGCTGATCCGCGCCCGTCCATGATCGCCTGCCGCACGCTCATCGGCTATGGCTCGCCCGGCAAGCAGGGCAAGGAGTCCAGCCACGGCGCGCCGCTCGGCGCGGGCGAGATCACCGCCGCGCGGGAAGCCCTCGAATGGCCGCATGTTCCCTTCGACGTGCCGGAGGAAGTGATGAGCCTCTGGCGGGCGGCCGGCGGCCGCGGCGCCTCTGCGCGCAAGGCCTGGGAGGCGCGGCGCGCCGCCTCCGCAAAGGGCGACGCCTTCGAAAGCTTCCTGAAGGGCGATGCAGCCGTCGAGGTCGCTGCGCCGCTCGCGGCCTTTCGTAGTTCGCTCGCCACGGAAAAGCCCAAGGTGGCCACCCGCAAGTCCTCCGAGATGACGCTCGGCGTCATCAATGACGCGACGCAGGCGACGATCGGCGGTTCGGCCGATCTGACCCACTCCAATTTCACCATCACCAAGGGGATGGGCGAGGTCGCGCCCGACGACTTCTCAGGCCGCTATATCCATTACGGCGTGCGCGAATTCGGCATGGCCGCGGCGATGAACGGCATTGCGCTGCATGGCGGCTTCGTCCCCTATGGCGGCACCTTCCTCGTCTTTTCGGACTATGCGCGCGGGGCGATCCGTCTGTCGGCGCTGATGGGCCTGCGGGTGATCTACGTTCTCACCCATGACTCCATCGGCCTCGGCGAGGATGGCCCGACGCATCAGCCGGTGGAGCATCTCGCGTCCCTGCGCGCCATGCCGAATCTCCATGTCTTCCGGCCCGCCGACGCCATCGAGACGGCGGAGTGCTGGGAGCTGGCGCTCGGCGCCCGTCACACGCCGTCGGTGCTGAGCCTGTCGCGCCAGAACCTGCCGACGCTCGATCGCCCGGTTGACGAGAATCTCTCGGCGAAGGGCGCCTATGTGCTGCGCGAGCCCGCGGGCGGCCGCGACGTGACGATTCTCGCCACGGGTTCGGAGGTCGAGATCGCGCTCGCCGGCGCCGACGCGCTGGCGGGGCAGGGCGTGAAGGCGGCTGTCGTCTCCATGCCCTGCTGGGAGCTTTTCGAGGCGCAGCCGGCGGACTATCGCGCCAGGGTGCTTGGAGCGGCCCCGCGCGTCGGCGTCGAGGCCGCCGTGCGGCTCGGCTGGGACCGCTGGCTCGGCGAGCGCAGCATGTTCATCGGCATGTCAGGCTTCGGGGCCAGCGCGCCGGCGGCCGAACTTTACAAACGTTTCGGCATCACCGCGGAGGCAGTCGCCGACGCGGCCATCACCCTACTTAAGGCTTGAGATTCAGCGGAGGCGACAATGGCTCTCATTACACTTCGGCAACTGCTCGACCACGCCGCCGAGCACGACTATGGCGTGCCCGCCTTCAACATCAACAACATGGAGCAGGGCCTCGCGGTTCTCGAGGCGGCCTCCTCCGTGGATGCGCCGGTCATCATCCAGGCCTCGCGCGGCGCGCGCAGCTACGCCAACGACATCATGCTCGCCAAGATGATCGAGGCGCTCATCACCATGTATCCCGACATTCCGATCGTGATGCATCAGGACCACGGCAACAGCGAATCGACCTGCGCCAGCGCGATCCGCTTCGGCTTTTCGTCGGTGATGATGGACGGCTCGCTCAAGGCCGATGGCAAGACGCCTGCGGATTATCAGTATAACGTCGACGTCACCCGCCGCGTCGTCGACCTCGCCCATTGGGTTGGCGCCTCGGTCGAGGGCGAACTCGGCGTGCTCGGCTCGCTGGAGACCGGCGAAGGCGAGAAGGAAGACGGGCACGGCGCCGAGGGCAAGCTCTCGCACGACCAGTTGCTGACCGATCCGGCGCAGGCCGAGGACTTCGTCGCCCGCACCAAGGTCGACGCGCTCGCCATCGCCATGGGCACCTCGCATGGCGCCTACAAGTTCACCCGCAAACCGGACGGCGCCATTCTCGCGATGCATGTCGTGGAGGAAATCCACCGTCGCCTGCCCAACACCCATCTCGTGATGCATGGCTCGTCCTCCGTGCCGCAGGAGTTGCAGGACGCCTTCAACGCGGCCGGCGGCGAGATGCCGCAGACCTGGGGCGTGCCGGTTTCGGAGATCCAGCACGGCATCAAATTCGGCGTGCGCAAGATCAACATCGACACCGACTGCCGCATCGCCATGACGGCGGCAATCCGCGCGACGCTGGGCAAGAACAAGGGCGAATTCGATCCGCGCAAATATCTGAAGCCCGCGCAGGAGGCGATGGTCAAGGTTTGCAGGCAGCGATACGAGGAATTCGGCACAGCCGGCCAGGCGTCGAAGATCAAGCCGATTCCCATGGCGGAAATGGCCAAGCGCTATGCGAGCGGGGCGCTCGACCCGCAATTCGCGAGCAAGAAGGCTGCGGAGTAAGGATCAGGAGAGGGCAGGCCCGGGCCTCGCGGTAATAATCCGGGAGGACCGGGCCTGCTCCTTTATTTGGAACGCGTGACGCGAACCCTGAAGGTCGAGCCAACGCGACTCAATACTTCGATCTTGATGCCGAGTGTTGAGGACAGATAGGTTTTTCCCACCGTATATTGCGCATTGTTGAGCGCGTAGTTCGGGTAGGGCCGGCCGCCGCTGTCGCAATAGGGCGCGCCGCGATAGTCCCCGGGAGTCGCGTCGATCGGCATCGCCCATCCGCTTTGGGTATTGAAGAAGCAGGCGTTGCCCGCGCCGACAGGGGTTCGGTTGGCTTTGAAATCATGGACGATCACGCCTTCGCCCGGCAGCCCCTTGTCGTAAGCAACCGTTTTTACCCGCGCCTCAACCGTCAGATATTGCGCCGTCGAGCCGTCGCACGCCCGATTGACCAGACAGATCTTGATCATCTTGGGGTTCGCGCCGAGCGGCGTCGAATCGGCTTCCAGCGTCACTGTCCGCGTCGATATGCTATTCACGACGACTTTGTTCGCGGCGGGAATCCAGGCCAATTTATCCTTGTAGGGCGCGATGTAACCGCCGCCGGGCTCAGAGCAATAGAGCGTATCCAGCGCTCCGCCGCTGTTGGCCGAGCGGTAGGTGCCGCAGGAAACCTGCTGCGCCCGAGAGCCCCGGCTCATCTCGTCCCATGGACTGTCATACGCATGATACCTCCAGCCCGAATGCGGCAGGCCGAGACTATGGCCCATTTCGTGGACATAAATGCTCGCGTCCTGGCCCCACGGCGGCTCCCATGTCACCCCGTAGAGTTTGCTTTGATACACGAAGCCGCCGCCCCAGGCGCAGCAATCGAGATCGTTGTTCACGACGAAGTTGATGTTGTCGTAGAGAGCGACGTTCACACCCTGCGCCCTGGCCAGCGCCATGGCGTCATTTGCGAGCTGAAACACGTCGGCGCAGGCGCTGCTCCAGCCACAATTCGCATAGCCGGATTTCGTTTTCGGCAAGGTCAGCCATTGCGTCGGGTTCAATCCGCCGACCCCGGCGATATCCGCGCGCCATTTGAGATTGTTCCATGACGTCGCAGTGAAGAAACCGTTGATTGTCGCCGGTATCTTCAAGGTTGTATTGGGCGTCAGCGGGTTTGTCAGCGCTGAGTAAAACGTCGGGGTATGGGGGGTCTGTGTGTCGCCCTTGTATTTGAGCAGGATAAAGAGAACGCGTTTGGTCGTCGGGACGGCGGCCGCCGCGCGGGGCGCGGCATCGGCGTCCAGAACGGAGATCTTGTCGACAGCGATCGGCGCGGCGCCCGCCTTTTGGGGCGCTGCCCGACCCACGTCATGGCCTTCGATCCGCACGCGCTTGCCAAAGGCGCGAATGGCGGCGAGCTGGTCGACGGACGCCACGCTCAACGGAACGTTGGAGCCGTCCGCCATCGTAAGATTGAAGCGTATGGCGCCGCCCGGAAGACCCGGGCGCGGATCCGCCCAGAGGACGGAAAGGCGCCCCTCGAGAGTTCGGGCGGCGCTTTGCGCGCGCGCCGCGCCGGTGACCAGCATCGCCGCCGCCATGAACAGGGCGCATGACGCGATGGAAAAACGACGTCTCAGCATTTTCAAAAGGTTCCCCTCCCGTAAACAGCCTGTAGCTTGTCCGCATGCCCCCGCTACAGTCAATCTGAACAGAATCCGTGTCATTCTTATGGTTGATGGATTCATCATCGCCAGATAACAATCCTGCCGATCGACGCCCGAGTCCCCATGTCCGACATCCTCATCGCCCCTTCCATCCTTTCCGCCGACTTCGCGAAGCTCGGAGAAGAAACGCGCGCGATGGAGGCCGCGGGGGCGGACTGGATCCACCTCGACGTGATGGACGGACATTTCGTGCCCAACATCACCTTTGGGCCCGCCGTCGTCGCGGCGCTGCGTCCGCATACGACCCTGTCGCTCGACGTGCATCTGATGATCTCGCCGATCGACCCCTATATCGGCGCCTTCGCCGACGCCGGCGCCGACATCATCACGGTGCATGCCGAAGGGGGGCCGCATCTGCACCGATCGCTGCAGGCGATACGCGCGCGCGGGAAGAAGGCGGGAGTGTCGCTCAATCCGGCGACGCATGAAAGCGCGCTGCAATATGTGCTGGACGAGATCGACCTCGTGCTGGTGATGAGCGTCAACCCCGGCTTCGGCGGTCAGAGCTTCATTCCGTCCCAGCTCGAAAAAATCCGCGCCATTCGCGAGATGATCGGCCGGCGTCCGATCCGCCTCGAAGTCGACGGAGGCGTGACGCCGCAGACGGCGACTGCGATCGTCGAGGCCGGCGCCGACGCGCTCGTCGCGGGTTCCGCGGCGTTCCGTGGCGGCCCTTCGGCCTACGCCGGCAACATCGCCGCATTGCGTCAGGCGGCGGCGAACGCCGGAGCGGTGAGCATTTAGCCGCAGGGTTTCCCCGCACGCTGTAACAGCCTTGTCATGTTGCTGGGAAAGACCGGGCGGCGAACGACCGCGAGGCGACAGCGACATGTGTGAAGACGTAACCATCGACAGCGAATCGATCGAATTGCGCAGCCTCCTCGACGAGACTGCGGCGTTGCGCGAGTCGGTGACGCGGGAAGGCGCTGCGCTGCTGCGTGAATGGGGCGTCGACCCCAGGACTCTGCGTCCCGAAGACGCCGCGATCAATCTGGCCCATTATGTCGCGCTGCGCCGACATGATCTCAGTGCCCTGCAATTGCGGCTTTCCGCCTTCGGCCTCTCGTCCCTGGGCCGCAGCGAGGCAAAGGTCGCGGCGGCGCTCGATGCGCTGCTTGCCACTCTGCGCCGTCTATGCGGCGAGACAAACGCCCATTATCCGTCCCGCGCCGAGATGCAGGCGGGGGATGACGCGCTCGCCGCCGCCTGCGCAAGGATCTTCGGAGCCGACGCCACGCCGCGCCGGACGCGCGTGATGGCGACGCTGCCGAGCGACGCCGCGACGGACCCCGGCCTTGTCGCGCGGCTGATCGAGGCTGGCATGGATTGCGCGCGGATCAATTGCGCGCATGACGATGCCGACGCGTGGCTGAAAATGATCGAGAACATTCGCGCAGCGGAGCGCGGCCGCAACCTCCCGTGCCGGATCATGATGGACATCGCAGGCCCGAAACTGCGCGTCGAAGGGGTGCGCGCGCCCGAGAAATACCGGCTGGTTCCCGGCGAACGTCTGCAACTGCTGTCGGGTTTCGACAATGGCCGCAAAGGCGACGTCGCGGTGACGCTGAACGCGCCTTCGGTGATCGATCAACTCGTCGTGGGCGACGAGGTCTGTATCGACGATGGCAAGGCGGGCGGACATGTCGTCGAGAAATCCGACGGCCGCGCCGATGTCGAAATTCTCTTCGCACGCGCCAAGGGCGTGCGCCTGAAGCCCGGCAAGGGCGTAAATCTGCCGACAACCGAACTCAACCTTTCGCCGCTGACGCGCAAGGATTTCGCCGATCTCGATATTGTCGCCCGCCATGCGGACCTCGTCGGCTTCTCATTCGTTCAACGGCCGGCGGACATCGAATTGCTGCAGGATCATCTCGCCGCCCGGCGCGGCGACGCGCCCCCGCAGACGCTGGTTCTCAAGATCGAGACGCCGCTCGCCGTGCGCAATCTGCCGCGACTGATGCTCCATTCCGCGCGGCAGCATCCGACGGCGGTGATGGTGGCGCGCGGCGACCTCGCCGTCGAACTGGGTTTCGCGCGGCTCTCGGAAGTTCAGGAAGAAATCCTCTGGCTGTGCGAGGCGGCGCACATTCCCGTGATCTGGGCCACGCAGGTGCTGGATCAATTCGTCAAGGAGGGAGTCGCGAGCCGCCCGGAAACGACGGACGCCGCCATGTCGCAGCGGGCGGATTGCGTGATGCTGAACAAGGGGCCGTTTCTTGTCGGGGGCGTCGCTTTCCTGCGCGACGTTCTTGCGCGCATGTCGCGCCATCAGGTGAAAAAATTCTCGCGCTATGCGGAACTCCGCGCATGGAGCCGGAATTAGCGCGGCCCAGTGAATTCGCGCACGCGCTGACCGCGGCTATGTCCCGATATTGCGGACGCATTTTCTCGGACGCAGGGGCCCGCTCAAGCGGACCCCTGAAGTGTTGTGAATTCAGACCGTCACGGCGCCAGATTGAAAATCCGGGTGCGCCAGTTCACGCCATTGACAGGCGGGTTGAGAATTCCAGAAAACTGGTTCGTGCCCCAGACTTGGCCACGGCCGGCCAATGTCGGCCGCGGATCGGGCGTCGCGCCGGAGTAATCGCCCCAGCGGCACACGCTGCTGGCGGTTGTGCAAGTGAAATCGCGGTAAGGGCCGACGCCATTTCGCACCAGCAGGAAGGTCAAGGCTGCGCCGTTGACGCTGGAGCCTGCCACGATGCGCGGACTGACGTTGGCCGCCCTGCTCGAAACATTGTATTCGATAACGAAATTATTCCCGAAGGTCCGCGTCGCGCCATCGACTCTCCGGTCTGGCGAAATCGCCGCATTGAAATAGAAAACATTCGGCGAGGCGATGTTCGCCTGCCGCTGGACGACCGGCGTCGCGGGAACCGGGTTGATTTCGTACCAACGCACCGCAGAGCCTGTCGATCCATTGGCGATCGTATGCTGGGTCCAGAAGGAGAAGGTCCTGAGCCGCGGGTCGATCGCCTGCACGGCCTGTGTCGGACGCGCGTCCAGCGTGTCGAGCGTCGGCGCTACGACGCCGCCCGGAAAGTTCGGCTGCGTGGCGTTCGGGGGGGACGCATAGGCGGCGACTGTCGCTCCTCTCGGGCCGCCGAAAATCGGGAAGCCGGTCGAGGAATTGCGCGCCACGCTATAGAACCAAAGCCTGTTCGAGGGCAGGCTCAAATTTCGCGCGACGACATAGCCCGTGGCGGCGGTGTCGATCTGATTGGCGGGAACCGGCGTAAAAACCTGGGAACCGGAGGAATTCAACAGATTCAACTTCCTGCCGACCTTGAATGTGCTGGCTGCCGGGCAGGTCGTGCCCGTTACTGGCTTGCTGATCCCGATGAGGTCCGACGCAATGAAGTTATCGGTCACGAGATCGAAGCTGTTGACCCCTATGATCAGGAAGAACTGGCTGTCGCCGAGCTTGGGATAGTCCGGAAAACGCCTGCCGAACCTGATCTGATAATGGCACCAGTCCGTTGTCACGTTGAGAGGGCTGCCAGTTCTGCTGAAGCCGAAAGAGAGCCGCGAGTCCGACAACGGCGAATGGATCGACGCCATCGTGTAATAGAAGCGATTTGTCGTCGGATCCCAGATGATCTGCGGATCGAAGCTGTTGACCGTCGAGGCGACGCCCGCCAGCTGGTTCAGGGTTCCGGAGCTGATCAGCGCCCCGGTTGTGCGGTTGAAAATGCCCGCCCTGCGATTGACGAGTTGGACGAATCTGGTTGTGCCGATTGCGCCCGTCGTGTCCGGCGGGGAGCCCGTATTGTCCGTCAACCCGGCAAAATTGAGTCCGCCGACGACGGACGGATTCGCGGGTCCCGTCAACGCATTGCCGACCGTCGCCCGGGCCGTTTCGTCCAAAGAAGCCCGTCCCGCCGTTCCCTCGGCAGCGCTGCGGGCCCTGTCCGCGGCCCCTTTCGCCTCCAGGTCGGCCTTTATTAGACCCACTTGCAACTTGCTCGCACGCTCCGCTGCGCGACCGACAGCCGCTGTGCCGGACTCCGAGGAATCGGCCGCCTGAACCTGCAGTCGTTCTCCGGCTCGGGAGGACGGCCCTTCCTCAGCCGACGCCAATGTCGGCGCCAACAAAAGGCTCAGTCCGAGACAGGCGGCGCCGGAGCGGGCCCTTGCCTGCCGATGTCGCTTTGCGGTTGAGAACGATTTCAAGATCCCCGCCATTGCTTGACCCCCTATGCTTCAAACTGGCCGCGCGGTCTGAAATGGATTGACGAAAAGCACCCCACGGCGCCCATGCAAATATGTCATGTCGGACAAGAGCATATACATCCATCGAAAATTGAACGAATTTATTTCGGGTTCTGACAGAAAACGTAAGCGTTGCTTTTAGCCGTGATGGATTATTTGATCTTTAGTTTAGCGTTGCTTTTTGAGATCGACAGTCTTGCCGCCGCGCGCGATCCGCATGACCGCTGTGCCCGAGGCGTCTCCTGCCCGTCCCCCGCGGCAGACGCAATTCCAGGGAACGCGGGTTGCGGAGACGCTCAGCCGGCATTAAGGAGAGCGGCGCACTGGGGCGTCGCCAAGTGGTAAGGCAGCGGATTTTGATTCCGCCATACGGAGGTTCGAATCCTCCCGCCCCAGCCAGCTGACCTATTGAGTTTGCACGCATTTATAATTTTCGGGCGCGGTCGAAACCTCCCGACAACTCCGCCGGTTACAGAGCCGGCGTCGCAACATTGGCTCCCCAGAGACGAAAATCAGGGACTTCCGGCGCGCCAGGGGGCGGAAAGTCTCTCGGGCCGGTTTTCGGACCGTCAGATGTCGAGCGGCGATGCCCGGTCGAAGTGTAGCTGCAGAGCCTTCAGGCGGGCGAAAATCCCAAAACCCGACTTTGCTCGCGCCAGTCGTGCGGCAGATTTTTCGATAATTCGATCAGGCGCGTCGGGGTCAGCTCGACGGAATGTCGACCGGCCAGGATCGCCCGAACGATCTCGGGCGAGAGGCAGGAAAGGCGCAAGAGGACGGAAAGATAATCTCGCCTCAGGCTGAGTCGCGAGGCCATTGAGTCGACGCTGTCCTCCCGGCCCGAAAGAAACCTGCAGCGCGTCGCCATCGCGCGACCAAGGAGCGACACGAGCCCGTGATCGATCCGGTCGGCGGAGCCGCCGCCAATGACCAGACGCACGCCCTTGCCGGCGCGGCGCAGCTTTGCGGCGATTGTCAGCGTCAAGGGCGCATCGTCTGGGGTGGCGTCCGGCGCGATTTCCGGCGCGGTGCTGGACGTTGCGATCGAAAGGATTGCGGGTCGATTGACGCTCACGACGATGCGATCGCCTCCCGCCTCCACGCGCTGGACGACCGTGCGCACGATTTCCCGCAGTTCGAGCGAGGCAGCTTCGAGCACTCGGCCGCGAGCTCCGCCAATCGGCCGAGCGCTGCCTTTTGGCGCGCCGCGTAAAGGCAAAATGGCGCGAGAGCGTCGCTTGCCACGAGCTCAGACTGAAAAAGCGCGCGAATCCGGTCCAGCACCAGCGCCTAGATGTCGCCCGCGGGGATGCGTTGCCCGGCGCGGTGGGCCGACCGACGGCCTTTGATCAGAGTGCTGGAAACGTAATAGCGATAGCGCTTTCCCTTCTTGACGGCGTGGCTGGGAGACAGGCGATTATTGTCGGCGTCGAAGATCAGCCCTGTCAGCAGGCTCGGCTCGTCGGCGCCAATTCCCAGTGAGCGCGCCCGCCGGTTAGCGGCGAGCCTGTCCTGCACAACTTGCCAGAGTTCTTCATCGACGATCGCTTCGTGTTGGCCGGGATAGACGTTGCCTCGATGCGCGACCTCGCCCCGGTAGAGCCGGTTTTGTAGCATCAGATAAAGCGGGCCTCGCATGAAAGCGTTGCCGCCCGAGAGGCGCACGCCGCCGACGCCCGAGCGGACTTTGCTCACGACGCCCTTTGCATCGAGTTCCGCTTTCAGCAACCCGAGCGAGCCAAGCTCGGCGTAGCGCTTGAAGATCATGCGAACGGTCGACGCCTCCGACGCGTTCACAATCAGCTTGCGGTCCCTGACGTCGTAGCCCAGCGGCACGGTTCCGCCCATCCACATGCCTTTGGCCTTCGACGCGGCGATCTTGTCGCGAATGCGTTCGCCGGCGATCTCGCGTTCGAACTGAGCGAAGGAAAGCAGCATATTGAGCGTCAGCCGACCCATCGAGGTCGTCGTGCTGAACTGCTGCGTCACCGAGACGAAAGAGGCGTTATGAGCGTCGAGCACATCGACGATCTTGGCGAAATCGGCGAGGGAGCGGGTGAGCCGGTCGACCTTGTAAACGACGATGATCTGGACCTTGCGGGCTTTGACGTCGGCCAGCAGGCGCTGCAAGGCGGGCCGCTCTATCGTGCCGCCGGAGTGGCCGGCGTCGCCATACATGTCCGGCAGCGCCTTCCAGCTGGCGTGACGCTGACTGACGACATAGGCCTCGCAGGCCTCGCGCTGCGCGTCGAGGGAGTTTAACTTCTGCTCGAGTCCTTCTTCGGAAGATTTGCGTGTGTAGATGGCGCAACGGACGATGGCGCTGGACGCGGGTCGATCAGTCTTTCGCACCAGCAGGCTCCGCTTTGGCCGGCGGCCGACTGGACGATTTTCTCAAGCCGAAGAATCGCGGTCCCGACCAGTGCGCGCCCGTGATCTCTTCAGCGACCGTCGACAGTGACGCGTAGCGCTCGCCTCGCCATTTGAAGCCATTGTCGAGGACGAGCACGCCATGCGTGACGCCGCGCCACTCCCGGACGAGCCTTGATCCGGCTTTCAGGGTAATGGGCGGAACGGCCTTTTGCTGGAGGACTGCGTCCTCAGCGGCGCTGAGGGGCGCCAGTTTACGTAAGGTGGAGGGGGAGAGGCCGCCAAGCCGCCTCTCCTGGATCTTGTAGGTTATCCCGCGCATCAACAGATCGCGCGACACCCGCTTGGGCGGCGCCATGCGATGAAGCCGTCGCCATTCGCCCTTCAGCTCGAAAAGCGTCAAGGCTTCGAGCTGAACGAGCTCCGCCGCGATATCGATCGGCGACTTGTCCATCTCAGCGACCACGCCGCGCCTTGATGTGGTAACGCCGGACATCGCCGGCCGCTATCGAACTGGTCAGCACGAAGCCGAGCCTTTTCTTCACCGTGCCTGCCAGGAAGCCGCGCACGCTGTGCTGTCGCCAGTTCGTCGCCTGCATCATTTCCGCGATGCTGGCGCCCTCGGGCCGGCTCAGCAGCGTGAGCACTCGTTCCCGCTTGGTGACGCGCTGGTCATGTTGCGATCCGGTCAGCTTCGGATCTTCGGCGGCGGCCGCCGGTCTCACTTGTCGTGGCGCTTTCGGCTTTGCGCCGGTCGCGCCTCGGGCTGCTGCCTTGCGTTTGGATTCTGTGGCGGGGTTGATAGCGGCTGTCGATGACATTGTCTCGGGCTCCGTTGGTTTGCGGCGCCAGGATCGACGCTCGCACTGCCCAATGCCCCGCAATCCGCGAGGCGAGCCCTGTCCTCGGCGGCTCTGGCTCTGCCTCCTGATGTCGACAGCAATGCGTACTATGCCGAGGAAGTCCACTCGATTTTGAGACCCAAAATCCGCGATGAGATTTTGGGTGCCACGGTCGCACTCTCGCGCCGTTCAGCGGATTGGAGCCGTCAAATCTCGCGCGTTCCTCGGCGGACTTCATCACCATTATGCCCGGATGTAATTTTTGGCACACACAGCCCTTCTTAATTCACATCGTGCACCAACCAGCGTCGCTTCATCCACTCCCCCAATTTTTCGATGACCCGAGGGTTCTCGTATGTCATGTGCGCCATCGGAGGCATTGGGCTCGGATACTCCGCAGCTGTGGGAGCGTTAAAAAGGTGAGCTCCCCAAGAGCCTATTGGAGTCGCGTCTACCGTTACATCCAGAAAAAACGCAGTCGGCATCAAATCCCAGTCCAGTCCGACCGGTATCATTAGTAACAACAGAATTGCAGTCGCTAGCAAAACGCAAAGATTGGCAATAAATCGGACCACGATCGTCGTATCCCATACACCCCACAGAGGGAGCATAATTAGTATAACTGTTGGGATTAATATAATCCCAATTATGCCTGATATGCATTCGATTAAAACATGCAATGGTTGATTCGGAGACGTGGCAATATCAAAGCCTTGCTTAGCTAACATTACACATCCAGCCAATGCAATACTGAGCACCCATTTATGGGGACGCAATTCACCAATAAGATGTTCGTGCCGCGCGCTTAAGACCTGTGGATAAAGCGAGATTCTCACAATCATCTGCGCAAGAAATTGGAAGACATCGAGAAAACCGGACGCTTCATCAGCTGGAGAACGAACAATTAAAACCCGATCCGGCGTCGGCAGCAGCGGCGTAAGAGTCCGTCCCAGAAGTTAGTCAACAATTGCAGAGCTTTCGTAGCATGAGCCGAATCGACGCGAAACGCAGGAACACGAGCGCTGTGATATTGAGGTTTTCCCAATCCTTGGCCAGTCTTCTACAGCGGTTTAGCCAGGCGATTGATCTTTCGACGATCCAGCGCATGGGCAATTTCACGAAGCCCTTCGCCTGATCGGATCGTTTTATAATCTCGATTTTGAGACACGGTAGGATTTTGCCCGTTGCGTCGGCGAAGATCGGTCCCTGATAGGCGCTGTCAGCCAACAGCTTTTCAAGAAAGGGAAACCGCCCATGCAACGTCGAAAGCAGCAAGACGCCGCCGTCTCGGTCCTGAATGTCGGCGCCGTGAACGACGGCGCCCATCAACAAACCTTGCGTATCGACGAGTACGTGGCGTTTCTTGCCTTTGATCTTTTTGCCGGCGTCATAGCCATGCGGATCAATGCGCGCCCCCCTTTTTCCGCGCTCTTCACGCTCTGACTATCGATGATCGCCGCGGTGGGGCTCGCCTCTCGTTCCGCTCGTTCGCGACACATGACGTAGAGCGCGTCGTGCATGCGATCCAGAACGCCGCACCAGGCCCAATCGCAAAAATAACGATACACTGTGCTCTTCGGGGGAAAATCCTTGGGAATGTACCGCCATTGGCATCCCGTGCTCAGCACATACATGATGGCGTTGAACACCGCCCGCATGTCCACTTCACGCTTGCGCCCGCCACGCTTGGCCGGAGGAATAAGCGGCGCCACATGCCCCCACTCCTCGTCCGTCACATCACTCGGATAACGTAACCTGTCGCGATTGTATTTCGCCCGGTTTGCCTTCGTCCACATCGACGGCCTCCTACGAATCAGACCGCCTCCCATCCATCACAACAGATTCATTCGATTCAACATCTTTCAGGACGGACACTAAGCTCCTGCTGTAGTTTGTCAGAAAATATGCGCACCCTTCCAAGACTCCAAAGTGTCAATAAACCAATGGCGAGTCTTATAATCATAATGCTGAGTGCCGCTCCGATTTTCTCAGGCAATTCCAATCCAAAACGCAAAAGTAACATACCCACTGGGTTGAACATTGCCACAACGAGAACCGGGAGAAGAACGGTCGTAAAAATTACTGCCATGCGATATCCTCCCCAATCTCTTTCCCTTACCAATATGAAGGGTGTCGCCAGACAAACAACGCCGGCGATCTTTTCTCTTAAATTTGCATCATTCATTGCGCATAGCGCAACATTGCCGCCATGACTGTGAGCAACAACAAAATGTTTGGCCTTGGGCCAGCTATTAAAGTTTCTTGCGAGATAATCATGGAGTTCGTTTGCCGCCTTAGAGGGTGTTATGTACTTTGGTGATTGATTGTCTTAGTAGAATCGGATGTCTCCGATTCGCAAACCTTATCCGTCTGACGTCAGCGACGAAGAATGGTCGCTGGTTGCGCCTTATCTGACGCTCATGGACGAAGGCGCGCCGCAGCGTCAACATTCGCTGCGCGAGCTGTTCAACGGCCTGCGTTACGTGCTGCGCTACGGCATCGCCTGGCGCGCCATGCCCAACGATCTGCCGCCATTGTCAATGGCGGGGACAAAATGTGCATGAAGGCGGGGTAAAAGTGTACCGGTCTGGTTTCGAGAAAAGGGCCGCACGGCCCTTGTAGTTTAGTTGTCGCGGGCGTTGAGGCGCGCGGAGCGTAGCGCAGCGCGGTTCAACGCGCGCGACGGCGATCAGTTCGTCGTGTCGGCGCCTCCTTTGTCGATTGCGGGCGCGTCGGGGAGATCGCGGTTTCGCCGTTGCGCTTTCTTTGCGGTCGCCAGCCGATAGCTCTCGCCGTTCATTTCCAGAATGTGGACATGATGGGTGAGCCGGTCGAGCAATGCGCCGGTGAGACGCTCGGAGCCAAACACCGACGTCCATTCATCAAAGGGCAGATTGCTGGTCACCAGCGTCGCACCGCGTTCATAGCGCTGGCTGAAGACCTCGAAGAGCAGCTCTGAGCCGACCGCCGTGAACGGCACATAGCCCAGTTCGTCGACGATCAGCAGTTTGACGGTGTTGAGATGCTTTTGCAGCGCGCGCAGGCGGCGCTCGTCGCGCGCCTCCATCAGTTCGTGCACAAGAGCCGCGGCGGTCGTGAACGCGACGCTGAACCCCTTCTGACAGGCGGCGAGCCCCAGGGCGAGCGCGACGTGGGTCTTCCCCGTTCCGCTTGGCCCAAGGGCGATGCAGTTCTGTCGCTTCTCGATCCATTCGCACCGCGCCAGCTCCAGCACGAGCTGGCTTGTTGAGTGAAGGCTGGGCGGTAAAGTCAAATGTGTCGAGGCTTTTGACCTGCGTAAAGCGCGCCAGCCGGATGCGGCGCTCGACATTGCGCCGCTCGCGATCAATGCGCTCCAGTTCGCACAGGCGTAGCAGATAGCGCGGGTAATCGGCGCGGTCCTGCGCCGACTCCAGCGCCACCTTCTCATATTCGCGCGCGAAGGTGGGAAGCTTCAGCGCCTTGAGATGATTACCCAGCAGCACCTGCGGCGCGACGATCGTCTGCGAACCTGGCTCATGCGAGATGGTCATGCCGGCCCCCCCGCGTTCGAGTCCATGACGCCCGCGATGACGCTCGCGCCGGCGACGAGCCCGAGATAGGCGCGCGGATCCGTCGCGCCGACCGTAGCCGCCGGCAGGTAGGGGTAGAATGTCAGATCGAGCCGCGCGGGCCGGTTCTCCAGCCTGGCCAGCAGCAGCATCTTCACTGCGTCAAAGCTGATCGCGCCAAGACGCAGCGCCTCCGCGACCGCCTGTTCGACCTGATGCTGATGAAAGTCCTCCATCAGCCGCAGCACCTGGATGAACTCGCGGCGCCCGCTATTCCCCATTGCGCGCCTCCATCAGCCGCCGCAGACGATGCACGCAGTCGGCAAGCCGCCAGTCGTCGAGCGGCGCGGCCTGATCGAGCGCGCGGCTCTTGTGTTCGAGCAGGGCGAGATAATGCAGCGGGTTGTAGATGAACTCGGCCTTGCCGTAGCTGCGCGCATGCACGGCGATGGTCTCCCCGCCGCAGACAATCTCGACCCGATCGACATAGCCCTTGGCCAGCGCCTCCCGATGGCCGAAGCGCGTCGGGACCGAGTAATCGTTGTTGCGGTAGCGCACCAGCGCCATCGACGACACGCGCGTCGCGACCTTGTGACAGGCGTCATAGGGAGCCGGCGGCGCCGGCAGGAATGCCGCCATATCCGCCTGCATGCGTTCGCCGATCGGCGTCGACTGGCCGCGCAGGATCGCCCGCCGTCGTTTCGTGCAGGCGTCCAGGAACCTCGCGTTCAGCGCCTCGAAACTCTCCGCCACGGGCAGTGGCGTCATGAAGTTGCGCCGGACATAGCCGACAAGCCCCTCGACCTTGCCCTTGTCATTCCCCTTGCCGGGCCGGCCAAAGCGATCAGCAAAAAGGTAATGGCTCTGGAGTTCCGCAAACATTTGCGAACGCAGACGCTCTCCACCCTTCACGATCCTGGCGACCGCGAGACGCGTATTGTCGTAAAGAATGGACTGGGGGACGCCGCCAAAGAAGGCGAAGGCCGCGACATGGCCGTCGCAGAAGGCTTCCGCCGTCTCCGCCGGATAGGCCTTGACGAAGCAGCCGTCCGAATGCGGCAGGTCCATGCAAAAATAATGAAAGCGGACCTTCCTGCCGGCGATATAGGCGTCCGCCTCGCCAAAATCCGCCTGCGCATTCCCCGGTCGATGGCTGAGTGGAATAAACATCTCGCGCGACCGCAACTGCGCCTGCGCGACATATTCCCGGACGATCGTGTAACCGCCGGAAAACCCTTCTTCGTCCCGCAGCCGTTCGAATATCCGCTGTGCCGTATGACGCTGCTTGGCGTGAACAAGCCGATCATCCGCCAGGACCTTGTCGATCCAGGCCATATACGGCCCCAGCTTCTTCGAGATCGGCCGCTCCCGACGCCGATACCCCGGCGGAACCGAATATTGAAGCATCTTCGTGATCGTATTGCGGTGCACGCCGAAGCGCCTGGCCGCTTCCCGCCGGCTCAGCCCTTCCGCCATCACCGCGCGTCTCACCCGGGCATAGAGTTCCACTGTGAACATCCTTTCGGCCTCTCCATGCCAGTCGATGACATCGAGTTCGGCCTATCAGGACCGGTACACTTTTGCGCCGCCGTCAAAGCAGCCCCCAAAGCCGGTTCAGTGGTACACTTTGCCGCCGCTGTTCATAGCCATGGTTCGCCGTGTATCAGCAATCGCAGCGCTGGCTGTCGGCGGGCGTGTTCGAGGCGCTTGCGCAGGATCTGCGCGCCCAGTTGCGCGTCGCTTCCGGGCGGGCGGCGGAGCCGACGGCGGCGATCATCGACAGCCGCACCTTGCGCTCGACCCCTGAGAGCGGCCCACGAGCGGGCTATGACGGCGCGAAGCGAAAGCGCGGCTCGAAGCTGCACATGGCAGTCGACACATTGGGCCATTTGCTGGCGTTGCATGTCACGCCGGCGAATGTCGATGACCGCGCCGAGGTCGGCAAGCTCATCGCAGCCGTGCAGGATGTGACAGGCGAAAGCGTCGAACTCGTTTATGTCGATCAGGGCTACACCGGCGAAAAGGCGTCCGAGGCGGCGAAGGCGCAAGGCGCCGAACTGTGCGTCGTCAAACTCGCCGAGGCCAAAAAAGGCTTCGTGTTGCTGCCCAAGCGCTGGGTGGTCGAGCGTTCATTCGCCTGGGCGACGCGATGCAGGCGGCTCGTCAAAGACTACGAGCGCTATGCTCAGACCCTCGCAGGACTCCACGTCGTCGCCTTCGCATGTCTCATGCTCAAGTGCGCAGCAGATTTCATGATCCAAGGTGCATAACACCCTCTAGAACGCGCTTTATGCCTATTCTTACCCGACCACCTAAAGCGCCGAAAGATCGTGCTTGGCCCCAAATGCTCAGGGGCTTTCAACGATTTGCATAATGTCGACTCCTCAGTTGTCCAGGGAGCATCCCCCGACGGGCAGAACATACCTCGCCCCCAAGTCCCGTGAACGAGCGTAACGACCGCCCCATCGAAGGTGGCCCCATCAGCTTCCCTCTCATCGATTTCGTCATGATTCGACTGCGCGCGATTGCATTTGTCCAAAGCGACTACAAGCGCGAGAAAAAAGATTGGAAATAGTATCGCGCACCATATGTCCAAGCTAATGCCAGTGTTTTCCCGCATCATATACAAATCTTTGATAAGGAAGTAATTTCAAAATGAGTCGGTCATTTAAGTCCGCCCTACAGTTCTGCTGGGATTTTCTGGATAACGTCCATGTTCAAACACAAGCATGCCTTCATTTGCTAGGCTTTCGCGGCAATCCGACGCAATTTCTATTCGCCGCTTTTTGGTTCGAAATGCTTTGCGGAAGCCGGCAACCGGCTGGACAAACGCGAGCACGTTCCTCGCCGCCCATGACCCTCGCGCATCGCAAGTCGTTACCATCGCCCATGCCGAACCTACAACGCCAGACAGAAGGGCGGCCGATTCTATAAATTCAGGACAGTCCCTTCAGCCAACGCGGTCCTTCATGCAACCTTGCCCCGCAAACTGTCCGCGAGCGCCGAAAGCGCATTGGCAAGTTGTCTCGCGGTTTCTGGCGGCGGGAGCGGCATCTTGAGGGTTTGCCCGCCGGAGGCTGGATCCCGCTCAATCCATGGATGCGCCGGAGCGCTGGGATCGTTGGCGGCCGCCAGAGCGGCAATAAACTGCGCGCCGACCTGCACCAAGGCTTGCCACGGATCGGAATCCGCATCACGCGGCGATGTTCCAGCCCCATCAGCCTGCGCGACCAACATCTTCCCAGCGCTAATATTCATATCCGCATTAACATCTTCTCCGGCCCCGGGGCCTTCGGCGATATTCTTCACTTCTTCAGCCGGCGTCACAGCCTCGCCCTCACTCATACGTCCGGTGACGTTTTCTACGTCCTTCATGAAGCGGTTGAGACGCGAACCGCCGAGCGAAATCTCGCCCGTGCCGCCATCGAGAATTCCTGCCGATAAGGAGCGTTTGAACGCCAGCACCGAAAGCATACCCTCCTCAATGGTGCCCTTTGCCACGAAATTGATGACCCGCACGGGCCGTATCTGGCCCATGCGATGAATGCGGGCGATGCGCTGTTCAAGGATTGCCGGGTTCCACGGCAAGTCCATGTTCACCAGGGTTGAAGCATGCTGCAGATTGAGGCCCGTGCTGCCCGCATCGGTGGACAGGAACACGCGGCAGGCGGGATCGTCGCGAAACCGCTCAACCAGTTCCGGCCGCTTGTCTGATGGCACGCCGCCGTGGAAACTGACATAGCCGAGCTTACGCATTTCGAGGCGGCGGATGATAATATCGTGGGTCCGCGTCCATTGCGAAAACACCACCGCCTTGGCCTCGGGCTCGGCGAACAAGTCCTCGAACAGCGCCGCCAATTCGTCAGCCTTGACGCCGTGATCGGTTTGCTGGTCCAGAAGATACGTGCTGTTGCACGACATGCGCATGTTCTGCAGCGCACAGGTTAGCCGCCGCTGATCCTTGTCGGCCAAGAATCCGGTCTTCCGCCAGCGGTTGACGATCCTCGCCACCACGTCGGCGTTTTCCTGATGATAGAGCATTTGCATCTCGGTCATCGGCACCAGCAAATTTTGGTCGGTCCGGCTGGGCAACTGCTTCAGCACCTCGGATTTGCGCCGGCGGATCATGATCGGCGCTAGCGTCTGGCCGATCTTCTCGAGCCCGGTATAACCGGTGACGCGCCCGGCTTCGTCCCTGACCTGATGCTCATGCAGCAGCTTCCAGGTTGGTCCAAGCCGATGCTGATCGACAAACTGGACAATTGAAATCAGCTCTTCCAGCTTGTTTTCCAATGGCGTCCCCGTAAGCACGATCGCGTATGGGCTATCGACCCGTTTCAAAGCGCGCGCCGCAATGGTGTTCCAGTTTTTCACCCTTTGTGCTTCATCGACGATCACCAGTTCGGGGCCCCAGGCGGCGATCAGATCGAGATCCGGACTGAGCTTCTCGTAGTTTGTGATTTTGCAGAAATCATCCAGGGCATAGTCCTTCTGCCGCTGCGCCCGACCGCCGCTGATGACGCGCGCCGCATTTTCGCCTTGTCGACCCGAGAATCGCATGATCTCGCTTTGCCACTGGTATTTGAGCGAGGTCGGGCAGACCACCAACACTTTTGAGACGCCAAAATGTCTTGCCAGTATTTCTGTCGCGGCGATCGCCTGTATCGTCTTGCCCAGGCCCATATCGTCGCCGATCAGCGCCCGGCCAGCTCGTACCACGAACAGCGCGCCCTCCGCCTGATAGGGATAGAGCGGCGCCTTCAGTAGCGCCCGCAGCTTCGGGTCGGCGGCGCCGCGCGGGAACAACTGCGCGAGCTTCGCGACTCGCCGGTCGGCATCCCGCCGGCCGGCGACGAAATCGAGAGCGTCGTCGTAGGCGCGCAACTCATGACCGGACTGAGACGCCATGGCCATGAAATGCTCCAGTCCGCCAAGGCGCTCGTCGGGCAGCATCCCGTCGTGTTCGGCGTCGAACAAACCGGCTGCGGCCTTCCTCAATGCAGGCGGGCAATCCGTTCCAGCCCTAAAATGCACGCTCCGTTTACCGTCATTGCGCAGATACAGTTCGGAAAATGCGGGCTGGTAGCCCCGCGCAAACGCCGTCTTGGCGCCGCGTTTTTTCTCCAGCTGCGCGAGCGTAAATTCGATGTGCTTGCATGTGCCCAACTCGCTGGTGGAATAATCCGGGCATGAACAGAAATTGCCACCTGGCCCCAAGCCACGAATCGCCACGCGATAACTGGATTTCGAAACAGGATTACTGACCCGAAAGTCAGAGAAAAAAGGTTCGCTGCTCAGATTTTCAAGCGCGAAGACCTGCTCGCGGCCGAACTGGCGGCGCAAGCCACGTTGCCAGTCCAACGGCGAAAGATCTGCGGGCGCGTGGGTGCGCGAGAGTTTAGGCTCCTTGTTCGGCTTGGTCGCAGAGTTCAAGTTTTGCCGCTTGGATTTCATCGAAGCTTCCGTTCCGAATTTTATCGCGAGACTCTACACCGGCATCCCATGGTTTTGCCCTCAGGAGCTATCGGGGAAACTGGGTGGATGATGACGGCGTGGGGAACGCGGCTTAACGGGTGGGCTTGACGGGGTTGGCGTCCAGACCTGCCCGAACCTCCCGAAGGAGCGCAAAACCACGACCGATAATAAAGTTGTCGCTTTCCGTCATAAAGACGAAATCGACGATCCGAGCACTGAAATCCTGCGCTCTAGGGCGAGGAGGCCGATCGAGCAGGCGGTGGAGGCCGAATTCGCGGCCTTGCCGGGCTTGCACCCGATCGCAATTTGCTGGACGGCCACCAGCGCGTTGTTCGGCACGGCCATGATCCCGCACACAGGCGCGGGATCGCGGGGTGGCGATTGCCGAGGAGCGCATCCGCTATTCGTCGTCGATCCTGCCGAAATGGGCGCGCCGCACGAAAAGCCTCGACGGTCGAGCGTTTGGCGGACAAAGAAACAAGGGGACACTTTGTTGCCGAGGTTGAATTTTTGGGCAGGGACTTACGCTTGGCCGCAGCAGCAAAAAACTCATCAATTTTTTCAGTGTGTTATGATCTGTGCCTACCGCAAATTCAATCCGACTGGAATGCGACTAAAAGTTGGGGCATGCTTCGTCTCATGGCGGATGCGTTCAAGCGAATGTGGTGGACGATCCTCGACCTGTTCCGATCCAGAGCGTCACTGGAGACGGAGATCGTCGCGCTGCGCCAGCAACTCAACGTCCTGCGCAGAAAATCGGCGAGGCGACTGGCGTTCAGCATCGTCGATCGTCTGATTTTTGCTGGGCTCTATCAGGCTGCGCCACGGCTTACTGACGCTTTGGCGATCGTAACGCCCGAGACGGTTATTCGTTGGCGTCGCGCCGGCTTTGGTTTGTTCTGGCGGAGGAAGTCGCAACCTCGCAGCGGCAGGCCAAAAGTGGCGCTGGAATTCCGGTAACTGATCCGCGACATGAGCCTGGCCAATCCCCTGTGGGGAGCGCCGCGGATCTATGGAGAATTGCTGAGGCTCGGCGTCGATATTGGCCAAACCTCGGTGGCTAAGTACATGGCGAAGCGTAGGAAACCGCCATCGCAAGGCTGGAAGACCTTTCTCCGCAACCACGCCGACGGCATTGCGTCGATGGACCTGTTCGTGGTCCCGACAGTCTCCTTCAAGTTACTGTATGGCCTACTGATTTTACGACACGGCCGACGGCGGCTGCTATGGCTCGGCGTGACGCCGCATCCGACCGCCGAGTGGATTGCCCGGCAACTCACTGAGGCCTGCGGCTGGGATCCCGCGCCGAGATATCTCATTCGCGACCGCGACGGCGCCTATGGCGAGATCTTCAAACGCCGCGTTCGCGCCATGGGCATTCGTGACCGTCCAACCGCGCCGCGCTCGCCCTAGCAGAAGGGCTGTGCGGAACGGCTGATTGGCTCGATCCGACGAGAGTGTCTTGATCATGTCGTCGTATTCGGCGAGCGGCATCTGCGCCACGTGCTTCTTTCTTACATGGCCTATTACAATGATGCGCGGACTCACCTCTCATTGAACAAAGACGCACCCATGCCGCGCGCCATTCAGGCCGTCGGACGCATTGTTCCCAAACCAATTCTCGGCGGACTACGCCACCGATATGTCCGGATTTAATTTCCGACAAGGACATGGTCTTTTTTGAACGTCAGACAGTAACGGTCGAGAAACGTCCAAAATGTCGCGCAACTGCGCCTCACGCCGTGCTCGGCAAGCAGCCGATCCAGGAGTTCGCTGATCGTCGAGTCCGGCGTCGCCTCGGTCATTCCCGGCAGATAATCCCGATATGGATCGAGGTTCGAGCGTCGAGGCTGTCGCTGTTTGCCCGCCGTCCGCTCCCGGTCTCTCGCGCCTGCCGCACCCAGACAATCGCCGTGGCGTCGACAATCCCAAGCCTTGCCGCCGCATGGCGAGCCGGGACGCCAGCCAACGCGGCGTTAATCACGCGACCATGCAAATCCTAGCTGTAAGCGCGTCATATCCGCCTCCATCGCTGTCGCAATGAAGGAACCATGTTCTCGCCGATTCGGGAATCCAGAACAGAAACGGAAAACACCGAACCCGTTTTAAGCGAGTTCACATATTCAATTGCCGCCCTACCTATGACGCGTCGGGCAGCGTGATCAATTTTTCGAAGCGGGATCTGAACAATGAAACTCGTGACGGAAATGCAGGGAGGACGGACTGTCCTCAGCGTACAGGAGGATCGACTCGACGCGCATAATTCCAGCGAGTTGAAAGAACGCATCCTCAAAATTCTCGAAGCCGGCGTGCACAATCTCATCATCGATCTCGGTCAGGTCCAGTTTATCGACAGTTCGGGTCTGGGAGCGCTTCTGTCCGGATACAAAAACGCCAGTCTGCGTTCGAGCGCCTTTGCGCTGGTTGGCCTACAACCGCGTGTCAGGTCGATGTTCGAACTCACCCGCCTGCATCGCGTGTTCGACATCTACCCGGATCTTCAGGATGCAATAGCAGACCAGGGCGTGGGCTAGAGTGATCGAAATGTCCGAGATCGTGAACCTCGAGATCGTCGTCCCCAACCAGACCCGCTATCTACGACTGGTTGGCAGTATCGCCGAGCAGGTGGCAAAGCAATTGGAGGTGGCGAACTGCGATCGTGACGATCTCGCCTATCATCTCAACCTCGTTCTTACCGAGGCAATGGCGAATGCAATTCAATATGGAGTCGACAAGGGCGGAAAGGACACTGTCAGAATATCGCTGTCAGTCGAGAATAAGGATTTGTGGGTTCGTGTTTATGACCACGGACAGGGATTCGATCTCTCGGCCGTGCCGACGACCGCGGTCGATCATCTCGACGAGCGCGGCAGGGGTATCTTTTTCATTCGCTCGCTGATGGATTCCGTCGAGTATCACAAGACGGATTCGGGAAATGTCCTCGAAATGCGCAAATGTCTTGCCTGACCGTAGCGGCGACGAGGCGACGAACTCAGGGCGAATTCGAGGCGGCAGATGGCGTCACAATAGTCATGAGGCAATGGACTGGGAATCCGCCTTTCATAACTTTCTTGATCGCGCAGTCCGCAGATTTCGACTGGAGCGGCCGGCCTGTTCTGTCGAAGGCGTATTTCCGGCGAGCTATCGTTTGCTGGTTGCGCCGTGGCGTGCGGCCCGCGACCTCCTGTCGCTAGAAGCGGCGGCCGACCGTGGGCGCGAGGTGGCGGATCTCCATCCGCAGTTGCCCGACGGCGCACGCCACGAACTGAGAATCTACTGCATAAAGGAACACACACTCGACGAGCTCATGCCGGTGCTGCAGAACCTGGGGCTCCGCGTCGTCGATCAGATGCGGTTCGACGTGACCGTCGGCGCCGAGCGCCGATTCATCCGAAATTTCATCGTCGAGCCGACGACAAAGGGCGCCGGCAGCCTTCAGGCTTCAAAGAAGGCGCTCCTTCAATTGCTCGACGTCCTGCTCTCCGGGCGGGCGGAGGACGACTCTCTCAATCGGCTGACCCTGCTAGCAGGATTGAACTGGAAAGAGATAGATCTGCTTCGCGCCTATTGCAATTATTATCTCCAGCTCGGAGGACGCTTCGATCGCAATCGAATATATCAGTCGCTTGTCAACAATGTCGAGGTCGCCGGTCTCCTGTATCGCTATTTCAAGGCTCGCTTCGAGCCCAGTGGCGAAGCAGGCGAGCGATATGACGCCGAGCTCGATGTTCTGACATCCATCCGACTTCAGCTGATCGAGGGATTTGACAAGGTTGCGGATGTGAACGACGATCGTTTGCTACGCGATCTCTTCAATCTGATCGACGCCACCCTGCGCACGAACATATATCTGCAGGGTCGACGTGACGATGATCCCATCGCATTCAAAATGAACAGTCTCGGCGTCATCAACATGCCGAGCCCGAAACCCATGGTGGAGATCTACGTCCATTCGCGCTCGATGGAAGGCGTTCATTTGCGTGGGGCGAGAGTCTCGCGCGGCGGGATCCGCTGGTCGGATCGGCTGGAAGACTTTCGCGCCGAGATACTGGACTTGATGCAGACCCAAATGGTGAAGAACGCCCTGATCGTCGCTCAGGGCGCCAAAGGCGGATTCGTGGTCAAGATATCCGGCGGGACGCCTTACGAAAACTACCGCATTGCGAAGGACGCCTATGTGGATTTCATTCGGGGATTGCTGGATCTGACAGATAATCTGGCGGGATCTCAAGTGATCCACCCTGCTGAACTCGTAACTTACGACGACGCCGATCCCTATCTGGTCATAGCGGCCGACAAGGGTACCGCGGGCTGGTCGGACGTTGCCAACGAGATCGCGAAATCTTACGGCTTCTGGCTGGGCGACGCTTTCGCAACCGGCGGATTGAACGGATACCACCACAAGCAGCTCGGGATCACCGCGCGCGGAGCCTGGATCTGTGTAAGACGGCATTTTCTTGAATTTGGACGCAACATAGACGAACAGCCATTCAGCGTCGTCGGCGTCGGCTCCATGGACGGCGACGTGTTCGGCAACGGAATGTTGCACACGAGCAATATTCGTCTGCTTGCCGCATTCAGCTCCCACCATATATTTCTGGATCCGGCGCCGGATCCGCATCTGTCATTTGGGGAGCGCAAGCGCCTGTTCGAAACGCCAAACTCAACCTGGCAGGACTATAATCAGACGCTCATTTCCAAGGGCGGCGGTGTGTTCCGTCGCGACGACAAGGACATTTGCCTGAGCGCGGAGGCGCGCGCATGGCTCGGCGTCCGGACACACTCGATCGACGGCGAAGGCCTTATCCGTCTGCTGCTGACGGCGCCTGTCGATCTGTTGTGGATGGGCGGCGTCGGCACGTATGTAAAAGCCAGCTTCGAGACGAATGAAAGCGTCGGCGATCGCGTCAACGACGGCGCGCGTGTCGATGCGATCCAGCTTCGCGCCAAGGTTGTCGGAGAGGGCGCCAATCTCGCTTTCACCCATCAGGCGCGGGTGGAATATGCCCTCAACGGCGGCCGCATTAATGCCGACGCCGTAGACAATTCCGCGGGGGTCGATCTCTCCGACCATGAGGTCAATCTGAAGATCCTCCTCGGCCTGTCGGAAGGCCGCCAGCCTGATCGCTCCGAGGGCGAACGAAATCGCTTGCTCGCCGCGCTGACCGAAGACGTCTGCGCCTCAGTCCTGCGCAACAACTATCGCCAGAGCCTCTGCCTCTCGCTGGAATGCGAACGTTGTGGCGAGGACGCCAAGCCGTTCATGGACCTCGCTGACCAACTCGAGAATGCGGGATTTCTGGATCGGACGATCGACGCTTTCCCGCTGCACAAGGAAGTCTCTTCGCGCGCAAGGAAACAGTTGACCAGGCCTGAACTAGCGACGTTGATGGCCCATTCGAAACTGGCGCTCAAGCGCACGGCTCTGGAGTCGCCGGATTTCCTGCAGGCGGAATGGACCCTTGATCTGCTCGCCGCCTATTTCCCCGAGGCAGTGCGAGCGCGCTACGCGGATCGCCTGACAGAGCACTCGCTTGCGTGGGAGATCGTCGCGACAATGATTTGCAACAAAGTAGTCGATCAGGCGGGGGCATCGTTCCTGCTGATTGGCGAGTCTCTCGCGCCGACCACTTTGCTCGCGGTGGTAGGTATTTACCTCGCTTTTGATCGGATTCTGGAGGGCGATCGATGGCGTGAAGCAATATTGGCGCTCGACGGAAAGATGACCGCGAGCCTTCAATATGAATATCTTCTGCAACTGGAAAACGCATTGGCGCATCTTTGCCGATGGGCCATTCAGCATGGCCGCCGCCTGCTTCCACGCGACGAGGAAGTCGAAATGTGGCGGGCCTATCTGCGCGAATATCTCGATCAGTTCAGCGAGAACGGAGAATTCGCCGAATTGACCTTCATTGCCGCCGAAGCCTCTCGGCAATTATTCCTGACGCGGCTGCGCGACTTCCCGATTCTGGTGGAACTGGCGCAGGCGTCGCACGAAAGCATGCATGTCATCGCGGAGCTTTCCGAGGAGATCGCGAATATGCTGGGATTGCGCCAGATCGTAACGCTGCTAGGCAATGTGAAACCGAGAGAGGCCTGGGAGCAACGATTGCAGTCCGCGCTCGAGGATCGCCTTCGCGCCGCTCCAGCACGAATCGTGTCGATGCAACTTCGCAAAGGATTGCGCACACTGGGGTCGCTCTTCGCCGAGCTCGGCATGGAGTCGCGTGTTTCGTGTCTTCAGCGACTGCGCGCCGAGCTTTGCGAGTCGGGACCAACTACGCTCACGCCCTTCGCGGCGTTCGTGGCGGAACTGGACACCTTAATTGACGCCGGCGTCACAGCGTTAGACGCCGCGCTGGGAGCAGGATAGAAATGGAGCCGATAGCGAGCGGACGCCGATTGTCGGATCAGGGAGCAGACCTTGTGAAATTGCATCCGTCTGCGCGCACGATCATCGACGCCTTCGATGAAGGCCTTTGCCTGCTCGACCCGTCAGGAGCGCTATGCGAAATGAACAGCGCGGCCGAGCAACTGACGGGCTACCGTACGGAAGAACTGTCCGGCCAGCCATTCGTGAAGAGACTTGCGCTCACATTCGGAAACCGCGAGATCGATCCCGCCGACTGGTCGCTGTGGCCGCGTGAACGATGGACGCCTGCGCAGCTTCATCGCAAGGATGGAACGACAGCAAGTCTGACCTGCTACCTGCGTGCGCTCGAGACGCCCGGCGCAGTCTCGATGTTATTGAAGCTTCGCAAGCGCGCTGACGAGGAGCGAGGAGGCGCCGCGCTTCATGATATGAAGGAGCAGCTCGAGGCTATCTTCGGCGCAATGCCGGATGCGCTGGTCGTGATCGACGAATACGGCAAGGTTCAGTTGTTCAGCGCCGGGGCCGAGAAGCTGTTCGGCTACGCCGCAAAAGAGGTGCTCGGCCAGAACGTGAAGATGCTGATGCCTTCGCCCTATCGTGAGGCGCATGACGACTATCTTTCGTCCTATCGCGAAACCGGCGTCAGGAAGATCATTGGCCTGGGGCGTGAGGTCGCCGGCCAGCGCAAAGACGGCTCTTCCTTCCCGATGTATCTGTCGGTCGGTGAAATCCGGCTTGAGGGCGCGCGATATTTTGTTGGCGTCACACATGATCTGACCAGGCTGAAGCTGGCCGAAAAGCGGCTGCTGACATTGTCTGCAGCCGTCGACCAAAGTCCCGTCGCTGTGATGATTTCAAACAAGGATGGCTGCATCGAATATGTAAACAGCTGCTTCACCCGCCTGACGGGATACGAAGCCAATGAGATCATCGGCAAAAATCCGCGTATTCTGCAATCAGGTCATACGAGCAAGGAGCAGCATCGTCGGCTCTGGGATGCAATTCGTAGCGGTGAGGAATGGCGCGGCGAAATTCAGGATCGCAAAAAAAATGGCGAACTATACTGGGCGCAGGAGACCATCACCTCCCTGCGTGACGCTGACGGAGAGATCACGCATTATCTCGCGATCCAACAGGATATAACGGAGCAGAAGCGTGACAAGGAGGCCCTCGCCGAAAGCGAAGAGCGTTTTCGCAACGTCGCAGCGATGGCGGGTGAATGGCTATGGGAGCAGGATCCGGACGGCCGTTACATTTACAGCAGCGACGCCGTCCATGACATACTTGGTCTGACCCCCGATGAGATCCGCAACAGGAGCTATTTGGAGCTGTTCTTTCCGGATAATCAGAACCTTTCGTTTATGAGATTGCGCGCGCAGGAAGCTGGGAATCAGCGTCCTTTCCATCGGATCGTCAATCACTATCGTCACAAGGACGGGAGAGACATATTCACCGAGTCTACTGGCGCGCCGATTTTCGACGGCGCCGGCCGGCTTATAAAGTGGCGCGGCGTGGACCATGACATTACCCGGCGAAAGGAATTCGAGGACGAATTGCGCGTGCGCAATCGCGCGATCGAATCCGTGCAGATCGGCATAGTAATATCTGATGCGCGGGCGCCTGGGAATCCATGCATTTATGTCAATCCGGCGCTTTCCCACATCACTGGCTATACGCGCGAGCAGCTTCTGGGCGGCAACATGCGAATGCTGCAGGGGCCTGGAACCGACCCTGCTGTATTGGAGCAAATTCGTCACGCCCTCGCCGCCGGCGAAATCTGCGAAGTCACGATGATGAACTACCGAAAGGACGGCGGCGCCTTCTGGAATGATTTGCTCATTTCGCCAGTCGTGGACGACACAGGAAAAATCACGCATTTCATTGGCGTGCTGACGGATGTGACCGAAAAGCGCAGGGCAGAGGAGAGTCGGCACGAACTGGAGATCGCACGGCACATTCAGCTTTCCTTGTTGCCGGCGGGCCCGCTGCATGTCCCGGGCGTGGAGTTGGCGGGCGTCTGCCTACCCGCAACTCATGTAGGAGGGGACTATTTCGACTATTTCGAGAATTCCGGCGTCGTCGACGTCGTCATCGCCGATGTATCGGGCCACAGCGTCGGGGCCGCGCTGATCATGACAGAGGTCCGTAGCACCCTGCGCGCCGAGCTCCGCAAGAGGGCTTCGGCGCGGAGCGGTCCCGCAGATGTGTTGCGCGACCTGAACGAGTTGCTGCATCCCGACCTAACGCGCGCCGAGCTGTTCATCACGATGTTCTGTTTCCGCTACCTGCCCAAGCGCCACATTCTGAAATTCGCCAATGCAGGCCACAATTCGGCGGTGCTGCTGCGGTCGTCGGAAACACGCTGCACGCTGCTGGATGCGGACGGCTTGGTGCTCGGCGTAAAGCGCGGCGTGGTCTTTGAGGAGCGCAGCCTCAAACTGCGCGTAGGCGACAAGCTTCTATTCTACACCGACGGAGTCACGGAGGCGCAGAATCGAGAAGGCGAGTTCTACGGCGTCGCACGTCTCTGCGACGCCTTCAAGGCGTATCGTGATCTTTCACCCGAGGCGCTGATCAAAGAGTTGCTGAAAAATCTTCGCGTTTTTTGCGGCGAGACGCCGCCAAGCGATGACATCGCAATGGTGGCCATGCAGATCTCATGAACGATCGGTTGCGGTTGATCAACGCCTAAATATGGCGCGAGGGCGACGGAGGACGGTTCGGCGCGTTTATCAGCGGATGCTAACTCCGAATGTGTCGAAAATCTCATCCACATTAATATGGCGACGAAATCGGCCAAGCTGGCGAATTGATCGCGCTGATCCGCTTATTGCCGACTATTCGGGCTTGACCCGTCAATTCAAGAAGCGGACTTGAAGCAGATAAAGCCGCGCTCCGAAAACAATTGATTATCTTGTGGCGTAAGGTTCACGCTCGCGCCGAGCTGACGAACGCCGACTGCCGGATTTTTCGTCCAGCCGGATCGATGGTTGCCATCGATCCTCGATAGCGCCACGATCGTCCGTCGCGAGACCCTATTGCGCTGGCACCGGGCTGGCTTCCGCCGCTATTGGGATCGTAAATCATGGGGCTGGGTCGGGCAACCTGAGGTTCAGGGCGAGCGGGAGGGCGGGGATACGACAAATGAGGGGCGAGCTCCCGCTGTGGGGAGCGCCGAGCATTCCGAACAAACTGCTGAAGCTCGGGTTTGAGGTTTCTCTGTGAACCGTCCCCAACACGTGGTCAGGCAGCGAGGACCGCCGAGCCAGGGTAGAGCGCCTTTCTGCGCAATCCCGCTCCGCACATCGCTGTGGTGGATTTGTTCGTCATCCCGGCTATCCGCCGAAACGGCAATCAAGGATTCGCTCAATCGAGCGATGAAACTCTACGGCGATCCGTTAGGACAAAGGAGGCCAGCAATCCGACGGACGCGCCGAACATCACATAGAAGGCTGGCGCGACTGGCGTATTCAGAACGTCAATTAGCCAAGCGACGATCAGTTGCGCGAAGCCGCCGAAGATCATCACGGCCAAATTGTAGCCTGTCGCCAGCCCCGTCGAACGTATACGTGTTGGAAACTGCTCGGCCAGCGCGGTCGAAATCGGCCCGCTTGCGATTGCGATCATGCTGCAGAAAATTAACTGCATCATTGTCAATCTTGTCAGCGACGGCTCCTTTTGCACCCATGAAAACAAGGGATATAAGGTAAGCAGGAACAATGCGTTGGCGACGATCAGGAGTGGGCGCCGGCCAATCCGGTCCGAAAGAGAGCCAAACACCGGCGTCAGCACGATCAGGAAAAGCAACCCCGCTGCCTGTGCGATGAAAGCGTCGCCGAGCGCCAATCCGAGTTCGGTCTTGCCATATGTCGGCATGTAAACAAGAACAACGTAAAAGTAGATCGTGGAGCTTACTGTCAAACCGAATGAAACAAAAAGAGCGCGGCGATGCTCGCGCAACAGGCCGCGCAACGTTGCTCTGCCTGCGCCACTTTGCTGCAGCCTGACGAAGACATCGGTTTCATCGAGATGATTGCGAATATATAGCCCGATGGGACCGATGAGGAGGCCGATCAGGAATGGAATTCTCCAGCCCCATTCCGTGATCTGTGTGGGCGTCAGCACGGTGGTGACAACGATGCCCGCGAGAGTTCCGAGCATGGCGGAGAAGCCCTGGCCGACCATTTGCAACGATCCATAGAGGCCGCGTTTCGTCGACGGCGCCGCCTCGACGAGGAAAGTGGTGGCGCTGGCGAATTCGCCGCCGGTGGCGAATCCTTGCAGCAATCTCCCTGATGTAATCAGCAACGGAGCGAATAGGCCGATGCTGGAATAGGGAGGCGCAAAAGCGATCAATGCGACAGCCACCGTCATCAGGAGAATAATAAGTTGCAGCGCGGACTTTCTGCCATTGCGATCAGAATAGAGACCGAACGCGACGCCGCCCATTGGACGCGTGAAGAAGCCGGCGCCGAATGTCGCCATTGTCAGGAAAAGGGACGCATGGGCATCATGGCTCGGGAAAAATAGCGGAGATATGATCGTCGTGAAGAAGCCGAAAACGATGAAATCATACCACTCCAGAGCATTGCCGATCACAGCAGCAGCAATCTGACGAATGTGAGAGACAGCTTGTTGCATGTTTGTCCTGCCGGCTCACGAAACGCTTGATCATACTAAATTAAAGACGCCCGACCAGTCTGGTCGAGCGCCTTGTTCGAGCCAATCGCCGCGGTTCTGGCGGTTTCGCGCCAGTCGGGCCTTCAATAACTTTTGTCGGCGCAAACGATACAAACAGCCGCTGTCGAACCAGCTGGTCATTCACAGCAATGTCGATCATGGTCGGTTTGTTCATACCCCCGGTTCGACGGCGGCATGGCGCCGGCGTCAATGTCAGAGCGGATAATCTCTCTCCGGATCCACGCCCGCTTCGACAAGGAACTTGCGTAGCGCCGCCACCTCGTCATTGGAGAGGCTATGCTGGCTTTCATGAAATCCGTGCGTCAAGCCGTTCAGTTTGACTATCATCTGCCCGTGACCGCCATGCGCCACCTCGGCGCCGAGTTCCTCCAGGGTTGACTTCACCAGCTTGGGGTCGATGTTGCTGCTGATCGGATGTGAGAATAGCGCATGCAAAGCTGCGCGATGTTTATGGTTCATTCCAGACCTCGTGTTGAAATGCTTAATACCGCAATCGGTAACATGCGATTTCGTGGCCCGCTATCGACGCTGATGTGTCGAAATGTCGCTGCGGCCAGCCGGGCGAAAAACGTGATGTCTAAAAATAGCCGCGGTCCGATCTTCTCTTCGGGTTTAATCTCGTTGACCGGTTCGTTGAAAAACGCGAGCAGAGTTTTCGGGGAGCCGATAGCTTGAGCGTTGCTATGAGGTCCTTGGAGGCGGCGACTCGGCCTTGATGCGGAATTTCGTTTAGTCGTGTTAGAAGGACTATCTAAGCGGCTTCCGCCGTCGCCTGGTGATAATGTCCGACGCAAAGTTGACGATCCGATTCGCTGCATCGCTTGGCGATGTCGACGCCTCGGCCTGGGACGCCTGCGCCAATCCATCCGGCGCGACCGCGCAGAAAGAAGTCGTAGAGCGGTTTAATCCATTCGTCTCCTCGGCCTTTCTGCTCGCACTCGAAAAATCGAAATCGGTTGGCCGCAACACAGGCTGGACGCCTGCCTACGCCCTGGTTGGAGACGGTGGCGGGCGCCTCTTAGCCGCCGCGCCGGCCTATCTGAAGAACCACAGCATGGGTGAATATGTCTTCGATCACAGCTGGGCGGAGGCGTATGAGCGTGCAGGCGGGCGCTATTATCCCAAGGTGCAGGTTGCGATCCCTTTCACGCCCGTCACGGGGCGTCGGCTGCTCGTCGCGGACGACGCGCCTGCGAAGGCGCGAGAGTCTCTGATTGCCGCGTTGCGCGCATTGCGTGATGAGGCGGCGGCGTCTTCAATTCATGTCACCTTTGCCTCGCCGACGGACGCCAGCGCTCTTCGCGAGGCTGGTTTCATGTTGCGCTCCGGTGAACAATTTCACTTCATTAATGAGGGATATCGCGATTTCGACGATTTCCTCGCCTCCCTCGCGTCGCGCAAGAGAAAAATGATCAAACGTGAACGGCAGGATGCGCTTGGAACGGAACTAGCCGTAGAATTACTGGTGGGAGCGGATATCAAAACCTTTCACTGGGATGCGTTTTTCACATTCTACTTGAATACGGCTTCCCGCAAATGGGGGCGTCCATATCTCACGCGCGCCTTTTTTGATGAGATCGGCGCGACGATGAGCGATCGCATACTACTGGTCATGGCGCGTCGCGGCGGCAAATATATCGCCGGCGCCATTAATTTTCTCGGCGATGACGCGATCTATGGACGGAACTGGGGCGCAATCGAAGAAAGGGCGTTTCTGCATTTCGAACTCTGTTACTATCAGGCGATCGAATTCGCAATTCGTCATGGCTACAAACGAGTCGAAGCCGGGGCCCAGGGCGAACACAAGCTCGCGCGTGGATATCGTCCCGTTGTCATACATTCCGCGCATGAGTTTGCAGATGTCCGTCTGGGCGAGGCTGTCGCAAATTATCTCGTGCGGGAGAGGAGCGCGGTCGATGAAATGATCGCCGATTACAATTGCCGGCTACCCTTCCGCCAAGGACGATAGCTGCGCAAGTAGCTAATAGCCAAGGTTTAGCATGGGTCGGCGGCGCTTAAATGTTTAATGGTAATTTAATTTAAACGCACGATGATGAGTGGACATAAATTATAAGAAAATAATTAGCATGTTCACAATGATCCGAGCTTTCTTTATCATTGGATAAAATGTGAGCATAAAGATCAAAATGCATCCAGTTCAGATTTCGCCGATTCCGGGTATTGATCTCTCTATAAATGTTTTATTTAGTAATCGAGTTGAGCGATTCGATTGAACTGAAGGAACTCGGATGTCTGACGACAAACAACCGGAACATGCAGCCAACATCGAACACGTCGCCGGGATCGTGTCTGCATATGTATCGAACAACTCGGTGCCGGCGTCGGATCTTCCAGCCTTGCTGCAATCCGTGCATGCTGCGCTGGTTGGACTTTCCAGGGGCGCGTCCGTTGTCGGTGAAGCGGCCGTCGCGAAGGAGCCGGCGGTTCCGATCAAGAAATCCGTTACGCCCGACTTCATCATTTGTCTGGAGGATGGAAAGAAATTCAAATCGCTCAAGCGCCACCTTCGTAGTTCATATTCAATGACGCCCGAGGAATATCGAGCGAAATGGGGCTTGCCGCCAGATTACCCGATGGTTGCGCCAAACTATGCCCAGAGGCGCTCTGAATTGGCGATGACAATGGGCCTGGGCAAGAAGAGCGGCAAGACGCCTGCGCGCAGGCCAAGGAAGTGACTCGGGCGGTTGACCGGGACGGATTTACCCGGCTTCCCGGGGGAACTCTTCAGACAGAGGGCGCTTTTCCGTGAGCGTGACTATTGTTTGCCTGATCGGTTTCGTTTGCGTGTTCGGCGGGTCGCTGGCGGGCATGATTCTCGGCGCCTTTCTGCCCGAGCATCACCTCAGTGATCAATCGATCGATACGATCAAGGCGGCCAGAGGGGTGATTGTTGGCCTTGCCGCCTTGACCGTTGGATTGCTTGTCGCCTCCGCGAAGAGCTCCTTTGATTTGAAGGGTAGTGAGCTGCGATCTTCCGCCGCAAAAATCATTGTGTTGGATCGCACTCTTGAAAAATATGGACCAAAGGCGAAAGAGGCGCGCGATCAGGTACGTCAGGTGGTCATCAATGGAATAGCCCGCGTTCATGCGGCGCATGCGCAGGGCGCGGACGCCGAGAGGTTGAATACCGGCGCCATTATCGACAATTTACAAAGAAAGCTGCTTGCCCTCAGGCCCGAAAACGAGGATCAGGCCTGGCTCAAATCATCAGCGCTTTCGATCGGAAGTGAAATAGCGAATTCACGATGGCAGATTTACGAGAGTTTGAGCAGCAGTCTGCAATGGCCATTTTTGGCCGTTCTCCTGTTCTGGCTTTCGGGCATTTTCTTCAGCTTCGGTCTGACAGCTCCTCGAAACGCAAGCGTGGTGACCGCCCTGTTCGTGGCCGCCGCTTCCGTCACAGGCGCTATTTACCTCATTCTCGAGTTGGACATGCCGTTCATGGGCTTGATCCAATTGTCCACCGAACCTCTCGAACTGGCGCTCGATCAGTTGAAACGCTAGTTTGTGGCGGCCGGGAGCCAGGGCTCGGCATCGCCCCTTTGGCCGGCGTCTCTCCGGCCAAGTCAGTAGGCGAGCCTCCCTGACGCTTTTTATTTGGCGCCGTTCAGGCGCAAATCACTTTTGAAAACAGACTCTCTCCCGGCTTTGTTGAGAGCGCCTCTTTCAGGCGTAAGCGCTTGGCATATATCAATCGAATTTGTAATATTCCCGCAATCATTGAACGGTTGCAGGCTTCATCGGGGAATGGAAATGTCTTTCGAGACGAAGAAATGGAGCAAGTGGCTGGGTTACGCGCTCCTCGCCGCTCTGGCGCTTGTCGCTCTCAGGGAGAACAGCCAGAGCAGAATGCAAAAGGAGCAGGCGGTGCGTTACAGCGAATGCATGAAGATCAAGAACGCGCCCGAGGAATGTGCGAAGGCTGTCGGGCGTTAAGATCGCGAACTGCATCAAGTAGCAGGACATATTGATCGCGCGACAAGGCTCTTTCCCTGAAATAGTTTGGCGCGCAGGGGCCGTTTCGCGGCGTGAGATTTCTCTCTTTCTGCCGAGGCTGTTGCCGACGTCCCGAGGCTCGCGGTAGAGCGCGTCGTCGCCACCGTTCAAATGCTGTCGTATTTCATGCCGACGTTGGCCGTCCGGTCGGAATGCAGTTAGGCGAGAAAGGCGGGGGATATCACGCCCCTCGAATTCGAGGCGGGGGCCTATTAACGCCGTCGGTTCAAGGGCGGCGTTTCCTTTCGGTTCAGTCGAACCGGAAGGAAGTCACAACCAAATATCCTGTCGCTGCCCGGGGGCCGGGAAGAGCGGAAGGCGATCACGAGTCGGCCTTCCGCATGATTACGGGCGTTGTCTGAGGATCAGGCCCTCGCAGCCTCGCTCAACGTGTTGATTACGGCGCGGATGGCCTCCTGGTTTCCGAGCTCCTCATAGGCGTAGCCGCAGTCGAGGAGTGCGATTTTCGTCGCCTCTCGCATTTTGGGCAGGTTGCCCCGCGCCATCGTCGGAAACATATGATGTTCGATCTGGCTGTTGAGACCGCCGGTCGCCCAGTCGTGGAATATCGAACTCGGCGTGTTTCTGGTGGCTCGGGCCTGCCTGTCATAGAAGCCGCCAGACGCGCCGGCGTCGTAAACTTCCATCCCGGTGTGGTTGAGAACGAAGACAAAGCCGAGAATGAATCCGCCCAGGCACTGGGCCAGAAGGAACCATACCCATCCCGTCCAGGCGGGACCGGGGGTCAGAAAGCCGGCGAGGGTAAGGCCCAAAATCCAGTGCGCGGAGCAAAGAAAGGCTTCGAGGAAATTTTCCTTTCGCATCGCCGTTTCGATGCTCTGCCAGCTCCAGTTGAATCGGGAGAGTGCGAGAAGCGGGAAAAACAGGGCGACCTGCAGCCGGGGCATCGCAAAGGACAAAATCTTGTCCCAAACCGTATTTCTCGCCAGCGCATTGTATTTCGCCAGAGCCTTGTCCCAGACGAGCCATGGCGCGGTGTCGATGTCGCCGTCGATCGGCCTCAAGACGCCGTCGTCGCCCATTCTGCAGCCGTTGGGGAAGGAATGATGCAACTCATGCTTTTCGACCCACCACGTCGCCCCGAAGCCCTGCGTGAGGGCCACGACACTCAGCATCGCGCGCGCCTTCGGCTCGTTCCGCGGCCCCCAGTGGTTGTGGGCGATGTCATGGGCGAGATATCCCGAGCGGGGGTAATGGATGGCGAGGATTATCGCGCCCGCCACGGCGGCGAAGCCGCCCTGAGTCAGGAGCGCGAAGGCGATGGCGGGGAGCATCACGAGCTCCAGGCAGCGAAGCGCCTGCTCCCAGAGCGGGACGTTGAAATAACCCTTGTCACGGGCCTCGGCCTTGAGCTCCCCCATGCGTCTCGCCAGAGCTTTGGCGTCAGGGCGGCGCGTGTGCTGAATATCTGAAGTTTGCTCTAAGGCTAAGGTCAAGGCTTCCTCCCGCAACGCCTGAGTGTCGGCGTTGTCTTGTTTAGCTGGCGCTAATTATGCTTCTGTGGTCAGGTCCAAGTCAAATTGCTGACACAAAAAGAGGCGACGCTTCAAAAAACATCTGCCGTGTAACATCCCGCGCATCGAGCTGCATGACGAACCGGCCCTGCTGATCCGCGAGATGCGCGGCGGGCGCCGCGGGTATAGCAACTCACGGAAAAAACAGCCGGCGACGCATTTTGCTGAATCTTATCTGCGACAAAAAACCGGGAGGGCGTTTTTTGTCGCGCCGGGCGGGAGAGGTTGAAGCGCTCGCCCGCCGCCATGCCTCATTGCGCGGTAGATTGCGAACAGGTCGGCGGCGGCGCGAAGCCGCCGAAGCGCTGCTCGAGGAACCGCGCGAAGGCGATCGTGGTGCGGTCTTCGAGATGGGGGCCGATGATCTGCACGCCGATCGGGAGACCGTGTTCTGAACGATCTATCGGAGCCGCCGTCGCCGGAAGTCCCGGCGTCGTGGCGAGCTCCGCCCATACAGTCTGGGCGTCGAGATAGGAGCATGATTCGCCGTCGATCCGGATGTGTCGCGCCTCGATTGGCGATGAATGGTCGTGCGGAAAGGCCGGCGTCGGCATGACGGGGCAAAGCGCGACGTCCCATTCGCGAAAGAGCTCGCGCCACTGCTGCTGAAGCAGCCCCCGCTCGCTTTCGGCGGCAAGCCAATCCCGATGGCTCATGACCGCGCCGCGCATGCGTTCCGCGGCGAGGGTGCGGTTATCCGGCGCCAATGTCGAGGCTTTGCGGCCGAGGCGGGCGTATTCCCGGGGCGGCAAACCCGCTCCCCAATATGCGGACAATAGCCGCGCATAGAGGCGCGCCGATTCAGCGAGGTCAGGGAGCAATGGGCTGGCGTGGGCGACCTTGACGCCCGCGCGCACGAGCCGCTCGGTCAGTCGGCCAAGCGCCGCCCTCACCACGGCGGACGTCGGCGCGAGGGGATGCGCGTCGATGACGAGGACGCGGAAGTCTTGAAGCTGGTCGCGACGGGGGGCAGGCAGGGCCAGTCGGTAGCCGACGCCCGCGCGCTGCTCGTCCGGGCCGGCGACAAGATCGAGCGCGAGCGCGAGATCGGCGGCGCTTCTCGCCATCGGGCCGACAACGGCTAAATCGCTGTCGCGGGCGAAGGGCGGGGTCCCCGGCGGCGTTTGACCGCGGCGCGGCACGACGCCCAATGTCGGCTTGTGCGCATAGACGCCGCAATAATGGGCCGGCGCGCGCAATGAGCCGCCGAGGTCCGAGCCAAGGGACAAGGGTCCGAAACCGCAAGCCAGCGCCGCGGCCGAGCCGCCCGAGGAGCCTCCCGGCGTCAGACGAAGATCCCAGGGATTATTGGTTGTGCCGAAAATGTCGTTGTAGGTCTGCCAATCGCTCAGCAGCAACGGCACATTGGTCTTCCCGAGGATAACGGCGCCGGCGTTCTTTACGCGGGCGACGACGAGCGCGTCTTCCTTCGGCATGAAGCGTCTGAATCGCGGATCGCCCCATGTCGTCGGCAGGCCGGCGATATCGAAGGATTCCTTGACGGTGATCGGCACGCCCAGCAATGCGCGCGTCTCGCCGCGCATCAGGGCGGCGTCCGCGGCCCGGGCCGCGTCCCTCGCGCGCTCGAAGTCGCGCACGACGACCGCATTGACGCTGCGGTCCACGGACTCGATGCGCGCGATGGCGCGATCCGTCAGCTCCAGCGCGGAAATCTTTCTCGTCCGCAACGCGTCGACGAGTTCCGTGATCGTGCAGTAATCCCATTCGGACGCCGGGACGTGAACGGCGTTTAGAGGCGCGGTCCCGCGCGACCGCGCGTCTGTCGCCGCGGCGGCTGCGGCCCCTGCGCCCATCAGAAACGCGCGTCTCGTGGAGACTGTCATTTTTCAACCGATCCCATGACCGGCAGGGGCGCCGCCGCTCGGCGCGTCAAAATTCGTCGCGCGCCGCGCCGGCGCTTCCGATCGCCATTTGTCCGACCGCGCCTTCGACGTGAAATTCGAGGCCCGTCATTCTGGAAAAGAGGTCGATGTCCTCGACGCCGATTGCGCAGGCGCCGATCTCCATCTCCGTCGCCATCAGATAGAGCGTCTGCATAACCACGCCCACGTGCTTGAGGACGAGCCCATAGGCGAAGCCGCTGTATTTCCATGACACGCGGCCAAAGCGCGCCGCCATCGTGATAAGGATCTGCGGGGGCGCCGACGCGCCCATGGCGAGTTGCCCGTCCTCGAGCATCGCCGCAAGCAGGCGTTCGTTCGTCTCGATCGGAACGAGCGCGTGACGGTCGGCGTCGTAATGATAGAAGCCGCGCGCCAGACCATCGCATTTGTCGACGGCGAGATAGAGCTCCAGCTCATAGCTTGCGCCGCCGGACGGATAAGGGCGCGCGGCGATCTCGAACCCCTCGCCGCCCTCGTCGTCCCGCAAGCGCTCGCGCGATATGATGCGCGCGGCGCCGTCGAGAAGTCGCGCGACTTGCGCAGCCGTGATGGGATGGTGGGCGTCGTAGTTGCGGGTCGAATGGCGGCGTCGCAGCATCTGCGCGAAGGGCGAAGCCGGCGCCGTGTCGAGACCCGTCAGCTCGATCGCCGTCCCCGGCCAGCCGGGCCGCACGGCGGCCGGCGGCGGCACAAGGTGCGCGCGGGCGTAAAGACCGCCGGCGGGGTTCGCATGCCGTCCGTTGGTGCTGCGCGTGTGGAACAGAAGATCGTGAAAATCCCAAAGGATGAGATCGTTGTCGCCTTCGGCGGCGCGCAAACCCCTGTCCGCGCCGGGGGGCGGCGTGAAGAGGATGTCCGCGTCGAGGAGCAGCGCCAGAAACTCAACGCCCGGAAAGTCCGGCGCGTCGCGCAGCTCCCTCACCGTGCGGGGTTCGGACAATCGCCCGATCATCGCCAGGGCGCTCGGGGCGCACAGCCGAAAGAGCGCGCCGGCGCGCGGCGACTCGAGAGCCATGTCGGCGCCGCGCCGACGCACATAGGCGAAACGCGACAGGACGAGCGCGCGATCGTCATCCAGTCCGGATATTCTCGGCGCATAGTCTCGTATCTGTGGTTCGACGACCATCAGATCGGGCCCGTCCTGCGCGCAGGCGAGGCGATATTCGACGAGACCGTAAAGCGCCAGCCGCCGGACGAGTTCGCCTATCTCTTGTTCGATTTCCCGATCCCGGTCATCCTCGAGCGCGACGCCCGACGCGAGGTCGGCGGCGCATTCGATCAGGCCGGGGCTGAACTTTCCGAGCCGCAGTCCCCGTCCGTCGAAAAATGCGGAAAGGCCGCCCGCCCCGTCGTCCTCGACCGTGACGCCGGGGTTGAGCCGGGCGAAGAGCCGGGCGGGAGGGTGGGGCGGATCGCTGCGCAAGTCAGGTTCGCGGAAACAGGGGATTGAGATCGGCCTCGCGCACCGGCCGCTTGCGCAGACCGAGCGTGATGGGAACGTCGTAGAGACGGCCGGGGCCGAACCGGCGATAGAAATGCCGCAGTCCCGGAACGATCACCCGCACGACCGGCACCTCGACGTCGGGGCGCGTCTGATCGAGGACGAGGAAATCGTGACCGGCGCGCGCGGCGAGTTTCACGCAGGCCAGCACCTGCTCACGCCGGTCGAGCTGGCCGAAATTCTTGAACCGCGACCGGCCGAACGACGCCTTGCCCTGCGGCTTGAGATAGGCGTGCTTGCGGAGGGGCAGGGGATCGTTGCCGTAATCGTCGTCGGGCCCGCCCGAGGGACGGCCCCGCAGGCTCTCGATGGCGAGAAACTGGTTGAGTTCGGTCATGGCGCGCAGCGTGGCGATGCGCGGATCGAAATGCGCGCCCGCGGCCACTTCGATGAATTCGCGGCCGTCGTCGGTCCAGTGGGCGACGGCGACGACGACGGGGATGCCGAGATCGCTCGTCACGTCCAGCGCCCAGATGTCACGGCCCTTCGCCGCGAAGACGGCGCGCAGGTCGCGCACATAGCTGTCGCCGATCTTGTCGAGATCGACCTCCGGCCGGCGCAGACGGTTGTACCACCAGATGGCGTAAGCGTCCCGCTCGACGAGTTCGAGGAACCCCTGAAGGATCGCCTCTTCGACCGTATTGCCCGCGGCGCAGCCATTGGAATCGGCGCTGATCCGATTGGCGCAGCCCGATTCATGGAAGAAATACAAAAGCCCGGTAGGCACATATTTGAAGCGCTCGTCACGCAGCGACCAGACCGGCGACCATTCCGTCTCCGCATCGGGATCGAAACGCGCCGGCGCGCCGTCGGGCGAGCAGCCGCCACAATCCCCGCCCTGTTCATATTGGGCGTCGCTGTAGTTCAGAATGTCATTTGGAAGGATCGCTTCGCCCGCGAGGAAATCCGTATAGCGGCGAACGATCCTGATCTCGTCGCCCTGGAAAATCCCGCAATAGCGTTCGATAGCCTCCATCAGGGCGCTGGCCTCGCCCTGTTCGGCGATGCTGCCCTTGCCATAGCTGTCGCCGCTCAATCCGGCCTGGAGCGCTTCGACGGTTTCGGGGCGCGGCGAAAAGTTGTGCCGCGCGATGAAGCTCGCGTCGAGCGGCTGTTCGCTCTTGATCCGCTCCAGATGCGACACGACGCCCGTCAGCGGGCTCACATGCTTGCGATAACGGGCGACGGTCTCCCCCGGCGGCACCGATCTGTAGCCGCCGCTCGTTACGACGATCCGCCCGCCGGCGCGCAGCCTGACGGGCGTCGGCGTCCGGGCCGGGTCGCGCGCCTCGGGACTGCCGCAGACAGGGCATTGCGGTCTCGCCGGCACATAATGCCGGGCGACCTCCGAGCCCATCATGTCGAGGCTCACGATGTGATGATGCAGATCAGTGCGGAAGCCGCTGGCGATGGCCTTGCCGATCTCAGCCGCCGCAAGGCCGACGCCGCTGCGCCCGAGCGGATTGGAGCCGAGCGGCGAGACCGAGACGCAATGCGCCGACTTGCGATCGAGGAACGCCTTGACCTGCCGATTCCATTTCATGCGGTCGGCGAGGCAGCTCCAGCAGGCGCTCTTGCCGGGGCTGAAGATCGGGCCGACCAGGGGGAAAATGCCCGAGGGCTGCACGAGCAGCCAGTCTTTTTTCTGTTCGAGGCGCTTGCGGTTGAGCGCCTCGAGCTGGCCGTCGAGATAATCGCCGACGAGCACGACGGACAAATCGCCCGACCGCTTCACGACCTGAACTCCGAAACCGCGGAGGGCTTCCTCCAGCGCGCTCGCGCCGTTGACGCCGAGCGATTCGATCTGAACCGAAACCTTTTGCAGATTTTCCGCAGCCGCCTCGGGATGCAGCCCTAGGCTCGCCCAATAGGCCGCGGCGACGTCTTCCGAGACGCCCGCGGGGACAACGAAGCGGCGCTCGCGCAGGCGCTTGAACGCCTCGTCTATCTTCGAGGACGGAAAGTCGGCGGAAAGCGCGTGATAAATGGCGTGGACGTCTTCGCCCGCGCCGATCCGCTCCGCCAGAGCGCAATAAAGCGCGCCGCGAAGAAAAAACTTCCGGTCTTCCGAATAGAGGCAGACGACGTCGGGAGGCAGGATATAGACGGAAAAATTCGGCGAGAACCGAAGGACGTCGCCGTCCCGGCCCCGCGCATCCTGCTCCGGGGAAGGCAGTGTGGATGCTTCGACTGTCATCTGGCTGGCGCGCGCTCCATCGTCTCGCTGCAACCCGCCGGCAACGAGTTTGAACGACTAGATTACAGGAATCCTGGAAACGGAAACAGGCGCCTGCGGAAGCTCATGATTTTTCCGCACGTAACGGCAGACCCTGAAGCCTCGGCCCAAAAGATCGGCCCGAGGCCACGTTCGCTCTGCGGGCGGCTTGTCGCCGGACCCGCAGTGACAAGGCGAGTCGCGACGTTAACCGCCGCAGCCACGGCAACCACGGCAGCCGCCGCAGCCTCTGCACCCCCGGCAGCCGCCACAACCACGGCAACCACGGCAACCGCGGCAGCCCCATCCCCACCACTGAGCGACCTGCTCGCCCTTGGCGTCCTTGACCTCTTCGCGGTCGAAAAGGCGGAAGGAGCTCAGTCCCACGTCGAACAATTCTTCCTCATGGAGGTCGATCGTGCGCATGTTGCTGGTCGCCGGCGTCGTCGAGGCGTCCGCGGGGGCGCTGGTCGCGCAGCCCGCGCCGGCGAGCGAGAGCGACACGCCGATCACGCCGAGCGCTTTCTTTCCACCACGTTTGTTTTGTGTGTCGTCTGATGAGCGCGCCATGACACCCTCCCTACAAAAAGGCCCAAAAATCCATACGATAAGTCAGTATAGCGTGCGAATGTCGTCGGTCAATACGCCCCCCGTCGCCGGCGGCGCGGCGCCTCACGTCTCGGACGTGAGGCGGATATCCCCCATGAACAGCGCGTCGAGCCCGGCGCCGCGAAAGGTCGCGATGGCGTGGGCGGGCGTGCAGACGATGGGCTCGCTGTCGTTGAAGGAGGTGTTGAGTACCAGCGGCACGCCGGTTCGCTCGTAAAAATGTGAAATCAGCGCATGGTAGCGCGGGTTGGACGCGCGCCGCACGATCTGCACGCGAGCGGAGCCATCTTCATGGATCACTGCAGGAATGCGGTCCGCGCGGCCGGGCTTCGCCGCGCAGGCGAAGAGCATGTATTCATGGCTCGCCGAGGGCGGGCCGATATCGAACCATTCTTCCGCATGTTCGGCGAGAACGCTGGGCGCGAAGGGTCGAAAATCCTCGCGGTGCTTGACCCGGCGATTGAGGATCGCCCTCGTGTCGGGTCGGCGCGGGTCGGCGAGAAGCGACCGGTTGCCGAGCGCCCGCGGTCCGAACTCCATGCGGCCCTGAAACCAGCCGACAATATTGCCGTCGGCGATCATGTCGGCCGCCTCGCGGGCGGCGTTCTTGCATTTGTGCGGCTTGAGCCCGGCCGCCTTGACCGCCGCGAGGATCTCGCGCTCGTCGAATTCCGGACCCAGATAGGGAGTGGCGCCGCCCGAGGGCCGGCTGGCGCCGGGCTGTGCGCAGTGAACGACGAGCGCCGCGCCGATCGCCGTGCCGGCGTCATGCGGCGCCGATGGGATGAATAGGTCCGAGAAGGCGCTCATCCGGCTGATCAAGGCGTTGGTGACGCAATTGAGCGCGACGCCGCCGGCGAGGCAAAGGCGCTCGCCTCCCACCGTGTGTTCGAGGCGACGCAGGAGCGCGATCACGGCGGCGTCATTGGCCGCCTGCAACGCCGCCGCCACATGCATGTGGTGAGGCAGGATCTCGCCATCCGGCTCGCGCCGCGGCCCGAAAAGGGCGTCGAGCCCGCGAGCTTCGAGCGACTGGAAGCCGGTCGCGTCCGGATCGACCGCATAGCCGTCCTCCCCGATCCGGATGATCTTTGCGAATTGCTGGCGGAAGACCTCGGGGTCGCCATAGGCTGCGAGACCCATGACCTTGGAGGCGTCATAGGCCGAAAAGCCGAGATAGACGCTCACATGCTCCCATACGAACCCGAGGGAGTGCGGATAGGTGAACGTCTCGAGGGTCTTTATGCGCAAGCCGTCGCCGCGCGCCAGCATCGAGCAATCGGCCTCGCCGATGCCGTCGACGACGAGAATCGCGGCCTGGTCGAAGCCGGACGGATAAAAGGCCGAGGCGGCGTGCGCGAGATGATGCGGCGTGAATTTGAGCGCCTTGCCGATGCGCCGGCCCATGACTTTCGAGACGGCGTCATCCAGGGCGTCGAGCGATCGCAGAAAGTCATCCTCCAGGCGGCTGTCCGGCCACCAATCGGCATGGAACTTCGTGCGACGGAGCTTTGGTTCGAAAGAATAGGCCACGAAGTCGACGTCGTCGGCTTTGAGCCCCGCGTAATCCAGACAGAAACGAATGGCGTTTTCCGGGAGCGCCTGGGGGTTGTCGACCCGCGCCTCCTTGCCGTGCTTGATGCGGGTGAAGCGCTCTTCCTCGCAGGCCGCCACGACCTTTCCATCGACGACGATCGCAGCGGAGGACTCGTGAAAAACAGCATTGATCCCCAGGATATTCATGCGGCGCTGCCTCTTCGTCAATATTGTCTCTCGGAACCAAATGTGAAGGTCATGCTCGCTTCCCGACGCGCCTCGTTCATGACATGCTCGATATTGGCGCGCTCAGGATGGAACGCGCATTCATCAAGCATTACATTAACAAAGGAATCGCATGTCTGAAAACAGACGCGAGCGATAAATTTGCAGGGAGCAAGCCGGTTTGACCGCCTGATGAAAATCTTTGGTTGATGGATACGGATAATGGGCGGCTATAATTAACGGCGATCGCGACGCGAAAACGAAACTTCGACTGTCGCAGGGCGAGAAACGCATGTCTAACGAGAGGACCATCCCCCTCATCCCGCGCAGGACCTTCTTCGAGAACGCCAGCGCCTCCAGCCCGCAACTCTCGCCCGACGGGCGCTGGCTCGCCTGGTTGGCGGCAGTCGATGGGGTCATGAACATATGGGCCGCGCCGAGAGACGATCTGACCAGGGCCCGTCCGTTGACGCGTCAGACGGATCGACCGATCTTCACGTACTGGTTTGCGCGAACCAATGCGCATGTGCTTTTCCTCAAGGACAGGGATGGCGACGAGAATTATAATCTCTGGTGCGTCGGAGTCGACGGCTCCGCGCGAAATCTGACGCCCTGTCCCGACCTGTTCGCGATCCTCCTCGGCATGCATCACGATGATCCGCATCTCGTCGCAGTCGGCATGAACGATCGCGACGCGCGATGGCACGACCTCTATATTGTCGATATCCGCACGGGCGAGCGCCGCCTCGTCTACGAGAACACGGATGAAATCGCGAGCTTCGTCGTCGACAGCGCGCTGAGGCCGAGACTCGCGACGACGATGCGAGGCAGAGGGAGCGGCTCGGCGATTCTGAAATGGAACGGCGCCGCCTTCGAAGAAGCGATGTCGATCGAGGCCGACGACGTGCTCGTTACGGAGCCGCTACACGTCAATCGCGCCGGAGACGCCTGGTTCCTGCGCAGTTCCGTCGGCCGCGACAAGGCTGTCGTGCTTCGGGTCGACTGGACCACAGGAACCCGGACGCTCATCGCCAGCCATGAGAAAGCGGACATCTCCGGGTGGATGATCGACCCGCGCACCTATGAGGTGACCGCAGCTTGCGCCGAATATATCCGCGACGAATGGATCGTCGTCGACCCCGCTGTCGGACGCGACCTTATGATGCTTGAGCGTGAGCTCGACGCGACGATCGAAATCGAGAGTCAGTCCGATGACGGCGCGCTCTGGGTCGTCGGCGTGAAGCGTCCGGATCGTCCCTATTCATGGCGTCTGCTCGACCGGCGCAGTGGAGCGATTACGTTCCTGTTCTCGGCGAGGCCGAAGCTCGACGAGGCGAAACTCGCGCCCATGCACGGCGTCGTCATCAAGGCGCGCGACGGGCTCGATCTCGTCTGCTATCTCACCTTGCCCGCGTCGGAGACCGCCGCGCGCCCCGCCCATCCGCTGCCGATGGTGGTACTCGTGCATGGCGGACCATGGGCGCGCGACAGCTGGCGTTACAATCGTGACGTCCAATGGCTCGCGAACCGCAATTATGCGGTTCTGCAAGTGAACTTCCGCGGTTCTGCAGGCTTCGGCAAGGCCTTCACCGGGGCCGGCGACCGCGAGTGGGGCGGGAAGATGCACGACGACCTCATCGACGCCGTCAACTGGTCCATCGAAGAGGGCGTCGCCGATCCCGAGCGCATCGCCATCTATGGCGCGTCATATGGCGGATACGCCGCCTTTGTCGGCGCCGCCTTCACGCCGGACGTATTTTGTTGCAGCGTTCCGGTGGTCGGGATCACCAATCTGGAGACGATGCTCGCCAATCCGCCGCCCTATTGGACTTCCTTCTACGAACAGGAGTGTCACCGCATCGGCGATCCGCGCACGCCCGACGGCGTCGCATTGCTCAAGGCGCGCTCGCCGCTTCACCGCGCTGGCGACATTACAAGGCCCATGTTGATCGGCCACGGCGCCAATGACGTGCGATGCAAAGTGTCCGAGAGCGACCAGATTGTCGCGGCGATGGCGGAGAAACATGTTCCCGTGATCTATGTCGTTTATCCCGATGAAGGCCACGGATTCGACCGGCCCGGGAACGACATCGCCTTCAAGGCCGTCATGGAGCTTTTCCTGGCCCGCTATCTCGGCGGCCGCGCGGAGCCCGTCGGCGACGACCTGGACGACTCAAGTCACGAGATTCGCGCCGGCGGCGACGTCCTGCAGGAGATTCTGGCTGGCGCGACCTCACTGGCGACGTGAGCGTCCGCGATTGTCCATCCGCTCCGCACGGGGCCAAATCTGGCGTCTGTTGCTATAAACCTTAACAAAACGAACCGATTGCCGTTTTCTGCTTTACCTAGGATGTTCTGTCTCAAACTCCTACCCGAAAGGCGGAGGTCACCATGCGCTTGTCGATCAGAGCCCTGGCGATTGCGGTAGCCGCTATCGCCGCCAATGCGCCAGCCTCCGCCTATACGCGCATTCACATCAATTTGTCGACGCAAACAATGTATGTGCAATCTTCAAGGGGCAGCTACGCTTGGCCCGTCTCGACCGCTCGCGCCGGATATGTGACGCCGCGCGGGAGCTATTCGCCGAAGAGCATGAAGCGCATGCATTATTCGCGAAAATACCATATGTCGCCGATGCCCCATTCAATATTCTTCCGCGGCGGCTATGCAATACATGGGAGTTACGAAACAGGGTCACTGGGCAGTCCCGCGTCACATGGTTGCGTTCGGCTCGCGCCATGGCATGCAAAACAACTTTACGACATGGTTCGCTCGGAAGGCGGTCACATTACGATATCCGGCGCCAGACCGGGCGGTTATTCGAGAGTTCGCGGGCCCGGCGTTCATGCTTCTGCAAGAAGCCGCGGTCGTGGAAACTACGCCGCTCCGTCGCAAGCAGCCGCCGGCAATCCATTCGTTGAATTGTTCGGTGACTCGCTATCCTGGTGAGGCGGCGGCGTTCTGTCGTCGACGATGTTTTTGTTCCCGCGGGGCGGCGATCATTTTGACGCCTGCCACGCGCCCTGGTCGCTGCCCCACTGGTTCTTGCCGGACCACGAGCCCGCGCCCCTGCGACCGTCGACGCGGCCTTTCACGTGGCCGCTGACACGGTAGGGCGTAACCCTGTCACCCCAGTCTCCGTATAACACGCCCTGCGCGGCGGCGTCGAAGGAGCCATCGGAATTAAGCGCGCCGGAGAAACGCGCGGTGAATGAATCGCCCGAATAGACGCCCTTGATCGTGCCGGAGACGTTGGAGCCCGAGACGGTGAGGGTGATCGTGCCAGAGGACTTTCCAGTTATCCGTCCCTGATACCGGCCATCCAACACGGCGCCCGGCTGTTGCTGCGTTTCGCCACCACTTTCCTTGAATGGGTCACGACCGATTTCGCGACCATCCTTGTCATAGTGAACGTAATAACCACCAATGCGATTGCCTTTCGCATCGTAGATATAGACGACCTTCGTCTTTCCATTCTTGTCTTGCAGCCATCCGCCTTCGACCTCGGTTGTCCCGGCTGTTGCGGGCGCAGCGGAAGTCTGCGGCGGCGCCGTCTCGGCCGGCGGCGCGATCGGATGCTCTTCATCGGCCTGATCGTCGTTCTTGACCTCCGGCGCCGTCGCCGGCTTGGCGTCCGAGGTCGTTGCAGGGGGCTTGCGGATATCCGCTGCGCCCGCATCGGCGATCGCCTGACCGATCTCGGCCTTTTCAGCGTCCCCGCCCGTCGGATCATCGCTGTTCGCGCCGGACGTTCCGTCGCCTTTCTTCGAATCGAGGATCGCCGTCGCCTGCGATGGGTCGCTGACGACTAGCTTGCCGAAAGCCTCCCATGCGGCGGGGTCGTTCGCTTTCAGCGCTTCACGTTTTTCCTGATTGGTCATCTGGGCCCATGATTTCGTGCCCGTCTGCGCCGTCTTGCCGGCGTCGGGCGTTTTGGACCCGTCTCGACTGTCCTTCCGCGCTTCGTCGTCGGCTTTCGTCGCCGTTGACGGTTTGCTCTTGTCGGCTGTCTTATCTTTGCCGGGCTGCTTTTCCGTCTCTTTCCCTTCTTTCGCCTCTTTTTCTTTCTCGGTCTTTGGCTCCTTATCCTTGTCGGCGCCGACCAATTTGCCTTTTGCGGCCTCGACCAGTTCCTTCGATTTTTCGCCGAGTTTCTTCTTGATCTCGTCGGTGGAGGCCTTGTCGAGAAGACCCGAGGCGGTCTTGTAACGCTCGTCGCCCGTCTTAGCGTACATGTCGTCCATGAAGGCTTTCAGGCGCTGTTGCTCGTCGCCATATTTTTTGTAGCCATCCATGATCTTTTTGTAATTGTCCGCGCCTATGGCCGCCTTGACCTTATCGCCGAAGATGTCGCGTATCGCGTCGTCGACTTTTGAGTTGATCGTGTTCTGAACGGCGGCGGCGGGATTTTCACTCGCCTTCTGGCCGGCTTCGGCCGCGGCTTCGACCCATTTCACCGTTTGACCTGAGGCGCCGCCGGTGATGGCGTTGAGCGACTGGATCATCGCTTCCGCGCCAATCGCCACGCCTTTGCGCAACTGCTGGTTCATCACGTCGATGCCGCGCATTTTCAATTCGTTCGCCGTTTCGGCGTATTTTATGCTGTCATCGGGACTTGTCGCTTCCCTCAACTCATTGTGAATCGCGGTCGCAAGCTTCGGATTGGCGAAGGGATCTGCGATCCGCGGGAGAGTCGGATCGCCTGAGTGATCCTTCTCGTCGAAGAAGTTTCGCCAAAACTGACCCGCCTTTTCATCGTATGGGTCGTCATTGAAGGGCGGCATGTTCCTGAGCACATTGTGAGTGCGCAGCTTTTGGTAATAGTCTTTCAGCGCCTTCTCATCGTTGACTTCGATCCGCCCATTGCGAACGCTGATGACGCGCTGGTAGGTGAGCACGGTCAGGATGCGCTCTCTATTTTCGATGCCGGCTGTTTTGCCCGACGCCCAATCCAATGTGCGATCTATTAAAGAACCTTGGGCCTGCGTCGGCGAAGACACAATGGTTCCGGCTCCGGCAAAAGTGATGATCGCGAGCAACCATGTGGCGCTCGCGCAAAGCGCGGCGCGAGGACGGGGTTCGCATTTCGTGCGCGACGCGCCCTCAGGAAGGGCGGCGCTGACAACAGGTGTTTTCATGATCTTGCCTCGTCAGAGCCACGAGTTCAAAAGCGCGCGCGCCTGCGCCGTTTCATCCGGCGCCGCGCTCGGATCAGTCGCGAGTTTTTGCAGCGCCAGCAGGGCTTCGGCGCGCTTGCCTGTATCTTTCAACAGGATAGCCTGTCCCAGGGCGGCCGCCCGCGCTTCGGGATGGCGGACGACGAAGCCGCTATAAAAAGAGACGCCGCGATCCCTCTCTCCAGTCTTTTGGTATAGATGCGTAAGATCTTCGACGACCTTGCGGGTTGCAAGCTCGGGCTTCACGTCGAGCGCCGTTTCGATCTGTTCGATGGCGGGCGCGAGCGAATCTCTGGAGATGAGGAGGCTCGCAAGGAGGAACCGGGCCTGAGTGTTGCGCGCGTCCAGTTCGATCGATCTGCGATACGCGGACTCGGCCTGCGAAGCATATTTCTCCCGATCCGCCGGAGCGAGGGAATTGGCGTAGCCGTAAATCCGCCAATTCTCCGAACTCCTCGGCTCCATGGCGACAGCCTTTTTCGCCGCCTCATAAGCGCCCTGCCATTCGGCGACCGCCTGATTCTTCAAGAACAGCGCAAGGCGTTCGCGCGCGATCTCGAGCTGCTGCTGCGGAGAAGCTTCGTCCGACGGCTTGGCAACCTGCGCGGTTTCGTTCGGGAAACGGATCGTTTCAGCGACGCGATCACAAAGGCTGCGCGTCTCGCGCCATCGAAATTCGGGGGCGTGGCAAGTGAACCTGAATCGCGTGCCGTCCTTCGCACCGCCATCGATGATGACATCGTAGCCGCGCCAACCCATCGAGGGCGTGCGCCACGTGATTTTTCTGGCGTCCCGCCCGCCCAAGCGCATGCGCGCATCCGACATCACTTCGTCGCCTGTCGGCTCCTCCGTCACGTCGCGAGACCAAACGAAGGTCAATGTCGCGCCGCGATCCGGGCGGTTGGGGTTATCGGTAATCGTAAAATTCCAGTCGGGCCCATTTCGGTCTACTTGCGCAGGCGTTTGCCGGTCGACGCCAGGCGCGCGCAACCTCGGCGGCGATAGAAATGTGACATCGCCGGCGTCCCATTCTCGCCAGCCGTCTTGACCAGAGGCGGATGCGGTCGGTCCGGCAGCCGCAAGCAGAATAGCAAGCCATTTGAGAGAAAGTCCGTCGATGCGCAACGCAGGGCGCATTGAGTCCGTCCCTCGCCATTCCATGGTCGACCTCGGTTCATCCTCGCTTTCGGCGACGTCGCGACGACGAAAGCGCCAATGAGAGATTTTGCCCCAAATCGGCGCTGTAAACCAGAAGAGCAGTGACCTATGGGGAGAAACCCCATAGGAGACGCCGATTGCCAAGTCATGCAATGATCGCGTCTCGATGACCATGCGTCATTTTGATCCAATGTTGATGGCGCCATGTCGCATGCACGCCATCAACGCTTCAATCAGCCAGATTAAATCAGCGACCGGAGCCTCCGGCGCCGGATATTTAGAAACTAGCTTCTACCGAAATTTGCAGGCTCTGCGTCCATGTCGCGAACCGTCTGCCAAAACAGGCCAAGTGCATGACCCATGGCCGCCAGCAAACTGAAGGCGGCCATAGATTGCCCGCCTTCGGCTCAACGATAAACGCGGCCGACATAGGGACGGTAGGGCGTCGGGCGACCGGGCAACCCCGGCCCAACTCCAACCCGCCCCGGGCCGCCGACGCCGCCAAAACCGCGGGCCCCCGGACGACCAACGCCAACACCCGGCCCTCTGACCCAGGCGTCAGCGGGGATCGAGGTCGCCGCGAGGAGGACCAGTGCCGCGATGGCCGTGAGAATTTTCTTCATATTTTCTCCTGAGTAACGAGATGAGATAAATAAACAATCGCATAACTTATTGCACCTGCCTAGATGCTCTCGTGAATCGAAAATAGAGAAATGCATACCCCATGATCAGTGATGGATTTGTGCTTCTGACTGTCAACGAAATCCATTGTCCGGAGAATGTATACCAATTTGGAGCCGACGCGATTTTTGTGCGTTCGCTTTCTATTACCAAAATATCGGGTTTTCGATTCGTTTCACGATGGTTCGTTTCCGGCCCTTGGCCGGCAATCGCCGCGTGGATACTCGACTCGGCGTATTCCGCGCTCCACCATCCAGCGGTCCATGCCGGCAGAATCTCGGGTCTGCCGAAAACGGCGTTCGATTATCTGCCAGGGCAGGACAATGTTTTTCCGAGCGAGTATATAATTGCTTCGTTTTCGCCGCCGTCGTCATATCGCGACCCTGCACCATAAGCTTGCCCGAACGGCCGAAACCGGCGCTCCGTTCTCGCCGCGCCTTGCGCGCACTCCTCGGCTATTGATGATATTATGAAGAGGATACGGAAAAGATTGGAGGGAAGCGATGCATTTTGTGATTTCCGCCACCTATGGGCCAACGGATCCGACCAGGGCCATGCTGCCCTTTATCTTCGCAGCGACGGCGCTTCAGGAAGGGGGCAAGGTGACGCTGATGTTGTTCGCCGACTCCGTTTTTACGGCCGTCGACGGAGCGGCAGTCAGGCTCGTGCCGGTCGGGCCGCCCAACAAATATGAGGACGTCGTCGGTCATGCCGAGGCGTCGGTCCTCGTCTGCAAGCCCTGCCTCGAAGCCCGAGGACTGGATGCGGCGAAACTGGACAAGCGTGTGAAGCTTGGCGGCATGAGCGACTTCCATTCGGCCGCCAAACAACCTGACGCCAGGGTGATCAATTTCTGAATGTTTTGCGGCGATCAATGTCGACGGCTCGCAAAGCAAGGCGCTCGAAATCGACTAGGTGAAATCTGGAGCGGCCGGGATCGGCCGGTGCGGTCGCGCGCGCTGCCCGGCGGACCGGCCAATAGGAAGCGACGCGTCCGGTCAGCCGATGTCAACGATCCATTAAATCCCTTATCGCTCTATGGTCGCTCGAAGCGTTCGAGGATTTCTCATGGCGGCCATCACGACCAACCCCACGCGTATCGACAGGAAGCCCGCAAGGAAGCAACGCCGATCGCAAACCTCGGTCGGGGCGGCGCCAAGAATTTGGGCGCCGGCATTCCTTGGTGGAGATAGGGGAAAATATGTTGCCTTGGTTTTGAAGTGCCTCGTCGCCACAGCGGTTGTGTTCGGCGCCGTTTCGGCTCTGACCTCGACGAAAGAGCGCCATGCGACACTATACAGACCTGCCGAAAAGCAAAAGCGCGTCGCCGGGCACAAGACCGCAGAATCTGGCATAGCCTTTACAGAAAATAAGGCGCCGATAAAACACCGCGCGGCGCTCGTCTCCGGGAACAATGCCGCAATTCGGGAGGCGCCGAGAGCAAATGCGAAAATTCTGGATAGAGCCGTCTTCGGATCTTCGGTCGACGTAATCGGGGAGGACGGCAGATGGGCGCAGGTGCATGCCGTCGGCCAAAATGTCAGCGGTTGGATCGAAAAGGGAAGTCTGAATTTCTGATTTAGTTTCAACTAATTTCTGTGAGCGCGCCGGCGTCGATCGTTCCGACCAGCGACCAGCGCCGGCGTTGCCGCTCGCTTGTCATATGAACCAATGACGCCCGACAATGTCTCGCGACTGTTCCGCCCGGAAGCGGCGCGTGTGAAGGAAGACAATAGGGGATTCTCTATATGGCCAGATCAAGGAACGGCATCGCGCAATGAAATTCGGGCGGCTTCGCTCGAAACGTTGGCGATTGCATTGAAAAATAGCCAAGACATACGCTTGAAATAATTACCGATATGCTGCAGATCCAGCCTTTGCCTGCAATATAGTCCAATTGACGTCTGCATAGCGACGTCGGCTGCCGATCGAGCGAATAGCGTGAGTTGAATTGTCAGAAACTGAAATCGGCTCCGCAAGGGAAGCTCAGTTTTCCGGCTTTCGATGCTCGCCTGGTCGGCGTTAGCGCTGACCTCCTTTGACGATGTTAATTGACGACAAATAAGGGTCGGGTAGTCGCCATCGTCGCGCGCCTCCCGCGTTTTTTGCTCATGCCTTTTAGCAGGACAGGAAGTTTTCGAAGGGTCGCCTAAAACAAGCGGTTTTCCGCCGACAAAATTGAGATTACACTCTTGGGTAGTTTTCCCTTCCCGGAGACCCTCTCATGTGCCGTGGTTGTTTCAGCCCTCTCGTTTTCGATAGCGATCTCCATCAAAGTGGCGGCGATCGAATGTTTGGCGGCGCCTCAATCCGCCCGTCTCGGCGTAATTTCATGGCGTATTCGGTCGCTGCAGCTACCGCGGCCGCCGCTGTCTCAAGCGGCCGTTCTGCCACGGCGGCGGAAACGGAAGCCGATGTCATCTTCAAGGGCGGGAAGATCATTCCGGTTCCCGGATCCGCTTCAGTGAAGGCGCTCGCAATTGCAAACGGCAAGATTCTGGCGCTCGGCTCCGAAAGCTCCGTAATGGGCCTCAAATCGAGAAACACGAAAATTGTGGATCTCGATGGACGCGTCATGATGCCGGGTTTCATCGACCCCCACCACCATACGGTCCTCGCCTCCCTAATTTTCGAGCTTCTCAATGACGTTGGCTACACGAAATTTTCCACGCGCGGGAAATTGCTCGCAGAATTGCGTGCAATCGCAATGCGCACGCCGCCCGGTCAATGGATCAGTTGCTCCAATTTCGATAATCTCCTGCAGGGCGGCGACCTCTCACGCGAGGAGCTGGATGGAGTGTCGACCAGCCATCCGATTTTTGTCTGGTATACAAATGGACATGACGCGTGCGTCAACAGTATGGCGTTGAAAGTCGCGAACATTCCGGAGGATATAGGCGTTCTACCGGGTGGAGGGCATTTCGGTCGCGACGAGAAG